>JAGXAJ010000115.1 GCA_018971625.1 Pseudomonadota bacterium | reverse complement strand
CGTTTCCTTGTCCTTCGCCGGCCTGGTGGTTCTAGCGAGGAGCTTGAACCCGATCCCATCCCGAACTCGGCCGTTAAACTCCTCAGCGCCAATGGTACTATGGCTCAAGCCCTGGGAGAGTAGGTCGCTGCCAGGCCTGCCAAGGACAAAGCAATTCCTCTTTACGAGTCATGACCGAAAAAACGCCGCTTCCTTTCGGGGAGGCGGCTTTTTTATGCTGTTTTCTGTGCCGATATTTCTTTGGAGATTAGTGAGTCACACGATTTTCGGCCATGATTGGAGGCCAGCATGCCGGGCATTCCAATTTTAATTCCAGGTTCCAGTTCACGACTGTTCATTTCAAAATTCGTACGCAACCCGCCTGAAATCAAAACCGCACCCATAGCCCTGAGGAGACTTTCCATGCGCGAGTTCATTCGTCCTGTCGCTGCCGCGTTGACTATCGCTTGCCTTGCGACCTCAATGGCCGTCGTATCCAACACCGATGCCCTGGCGCAGGCCAAGCAGCAGATGGCGCCGGCGCAAGGAGCCCCACAAGCCATGCCTCCGGTAAAGCAGATGGCGCTGACCGAAAAGCAGGTGCAGGGCGTGCTTTCGGCGAGCAAGGATATGGATGCGATCACGGCCAAACTGCCGGAGAACGGCGAGCCCGACGCCAAGGCGATGGCGCAGATGGATGCGGTTGCGAAGAAGAATGGCTTTGCCAGTGGTCAGGAATACAACGACGTCACCGACAACATCGGCATGGTGATGTCCGGCATCGATCCGGCCACCAAGAAATATGTCGGTAACGAAGCGGTCGTCAAAGCGCAAATCGCCGAAGTCGAGGCCGACAAGAAAATGTCGCCGAAGGACAAGAAGGAAGCCCTTGACGATCTCAACTACTCCCTGAAGAACCCGGCGCCGCCGATCCAGAACAAGGGCAATATCGATCTGGTGGTCAAATATTACGACAAGCTCGCCGCCTCGATGGCCAGCGATCAGCAGTAAGGCCTCGTTGCCGCGAAGCCCTGCATTTCAGGCGAAACGCCGCTTCCCGAAAGGGCAGGCGGCGTTTTCATTTGCGAAGGTATACGGGCTTACGCCGGCGGATAAAGACTTCTTGCTCCACCGCTTGCCGCGGTACGCGTGCGAGCCGCGGCAGCGCATCGTCGTCCACGGTCTGGATCGGCGTGAAGTCGCGGCGTGCGATGTATTCCGCCCGGGTCGGCCTGCGGATGTAGTTCGAGACCGCGTTCAGCGTCAGATAGACGATCTTGCGCGGATAGGGCGTGATGTTGCCGGCCGAGCCGTGCACCAGATTGCCGTGGAACATGAGCATGCCGCCAGCCTTGCCGGTCGGCGCGACAATGCCGCCCTGCTTGACCAGCCGTGTGATCGTCTCCTCATCCAGTGTCCATAACGGATAGGAAGTAGTTTCCAGGTCGTGCGCGGCCTTGAGGTCGCCGGCGTGATGGCTCTCGGGCACCAGCATCAACGGCCTGTTGATCGGCCGTCGAGAAAGATCGCGATGTTCATCGCCCGCGGTTGCGGCATGCCGTCGTCGCGTTTCCAGGTGCCGTAATCCTGGTGCCATTGCCAGACGTCGCCGGTGAAGGCCGATTTGGCGTTGATCTTGTATTGATGCATGTAGACCTTCGCGCCGAAGATCTGCTCCACCGGGTCGATCATGCGCGGATGGGCGGTGGCCATCGAGCGACGCATATGTGGCCATTGCGGCGCCATCATTTCCTCGACCGCGGGATTGCCTGCGAACCGGTAGATCGCGCGGTGAAAATCGACATCAAGCGCGATCCGTTCCGACAGTGGCGTTCGCCTGTCGATCGCACGGCCGGCGTGCAATGCGGCCTCGAGTTGCGCACGCTCGGCGCCGTCTGCGCGCCGCGCGGCAAGGCGCGCTGCCAGCGCATCGATCGCGCCGCGCACCTCGTAAAGTTGGCGGATGCGCTCAGGATCGAGCCGCGTCACCTCAAACCCGCGGCGGCCGCTTTCAGCCACGAGTCCTTGCCGATGCAACAGATGCAGCGCATGGGAAACCGGTTGGCGCGATACGCCGAGCTTCTCCGCGAGTTCATTCTGGCGGATGGAAGCCGAAGGATCGAGCGTGGCATCGCGTTCGCCGCTGGGCTCGGCGAGCACGAATTTACGTAACAGATCGGGCCGCGGCTGCACGACGCGGAGTGCGACGTGTTCACCGCGCGAATGCCGCATCAGGTCGACCGCTGCCTCGCCGAACAGGAAGCCGATCACATCGGTGATGGCCTACCATCAGATTTTCGTCGGCGACGCCGTTTCAGTGCTCGGGAAAAGCGCAGACTGACCGAGATCACGCGGCGGGTTTTCGACTGCGGCTCCGGCACCGCCGATCCAGATGCCGCCAAATTGCTTCGGAATCCGGGTGGACCGCAACAGCTTTGATACCTAGATTCGGCCCACGCATTTTTCTGCAGTTTTTGGAGCAGCCATGGGCGGCTACCGCTTTGCAATCTTCGACACCGCGATCGGCGCCTGCGGCGTCGCGTGGGGTGATCGTGGCATCCATGCGGTTCAGCTGCCGATGGGCAGCGAGGACAAGACGCGCAATCGCATCCGCCAGCGCTATGGCGATATTCCGGAAGCGGTGCCCACCACCGAGGTGCAGGCTGCGATCGACGGCATGGTCGAGTTGCTGGCCGGCAAGCCGAATGACCTAAGGGAGGTCGTACTCGACCTCGCGGAGGTTCCGGAATTCAACCGCGGTGTCTACGAGATCGCGCGCGCGATCCCGCCAGGCAAGACGCTGACCTATGGCGATATCGCCAAAAAGCTTGGTGGCGTCGAACTGTCGCGTGACGTCGGCCAGGCACTCGGGCGCAATCCCTGTCCGATCGTGGTGCCTTGCCATCGCGTGCTCGCGGCCGGCGACAAGCCGGGCGGCTTCTCCGCCAATGGTGGCGTGGTGACCAAGCTGAAGATGCTTGAGATCGAAGGCGCGGTGGTGAATTACACCCCGAGCCTGTTCGACTGATTGTCCCGGCGTGAGTTCAGTTCACCGCTTCCCAGGAAAATCCGTTGCCATGGCGGCGGATTTTTCCTGTCGAGTGCGAGAGGAAATGCGCGGTGCAGCATAGCGTATCGGTGTCGCAATAACGCTGCAGGAAGCTTCGCCGCGGACTGCATCGGATCAACATCGAATTTCGGCGACAGGTCCGGATAGCGTAACTGCAGCGGCGTATGCATCAAATCGCCGGCGAATACCGCCTCGTCCTTGCCGCGGCCCAGCGTGAAGGCGACATGGCCCGGCGTATGCCCCGGCGTCGGCAGGATGCGCAGATGGTCGCCGATCGAAAAATCGTTCTGCACGATCTGCGCCTTGTTGGCCTCGACCACCGGCAGCACGCTGTCGGCGAACGGTCCGACCTCGGTCTTGGCGTTCTCCTCGGTCCAGTAATCGAACTCACCCTTGCCGAACACGTAGCGAGCCTTGGGAAAGGTCGGCACCCAGCGGCCATTCTCCAGCCTGGTATTCCAGCCGACGTGATCGGCATGGAGATGCGTGCACATCACGAAGTCGATGTCGCCAACCGAAAACCCGCTCGCGGCCAGCGCGTGCATATAGTTGTCGTCAGTCTTCATATTCCATTTCGGGCGCAGCGGTCGCGGCTTGTCGTTGCCGATGCAGGTGTCGATCAGAATGGTGTGATGCGGCGTCTTCACGATGTAGGACTGAAAGCACATCACCAGCACGTCATTGGCGTCGAGCGCGCCCGCCTGCCGCATCCAGCCCCGGTTTTCCGCGAGCAGCTCCGGCGTCAGCGTCGGCAACGCCTCATGCGCCGGCAGAAAGGATCGTTCCTGCTCGACAATGCGATGGACGGTGAAATCGCCGACGCTGAACTTCAGGCTCATGACGGGGCAGGCTTCTTATAGCGTTTTCAAGCGAAGCATGCCCTCGGACTTGATCCGTGGGTGGATACCGGTTCGCGTGGAGAAAACGCGTCAGAAAATAGGCTCTACGCGGCGTGCGGCACCGAGACCTTGATCGAGGGCCGCTCCAGCATCTTCTGGTTAAAAGCGTCGAGCTTCGGAAAGGCCTTCTGCCAGCCGCAATCGGCAAAGCGGAAATCGAGATAGCCGAGCATGCAGACCAGCGCGATCTGCGAGACGTCGAAAGGCCGCGACAGCACGTCCGGATGGTTCTCGAAATGCGCCATGCCTTTCCAGGCTCGGCTCCAGTAGTCGTCGGCCCATGCGTCCCACTGCAGCTCCTTTGGTCGCACCGTGCGCTCGTAGCGGGACGCCAGCATGGAATCCACCATGCCCTGCACCAGCGAATGATCGCTTTTGACTTTCCAACGCGTCGCACCGGAGGCCGGAATGATTTTCCCGCCGCCCGCAAGTTCGTCGAGATATTCGACGATGACGTAGGAATCGAGGATCACGTCGCCATTGTCGAGGATCAAGACCGGTAGCTTCCTGACCGGGTTGATCTTCGAATATTCGTCATCAGGCTTGGTCGGCGTCACGGTTGTCGGTACCAATTCGATCTTGTCGATCAGCCCGAGTTCGAGGGCGGCGATCCGGACCTTGCGGGCATAAGGCGAGGTGGGAGAAAATGTGAGTTTCATTGTGAATGTCCTTGTTCGTTCCCTTTTGTCATGCAGGTAAAAAGCGGACATGACAAGTGTGGGAAATGGAAATGCTACCTCATGCCGCGATGATTTCCTGGCGCTGTTCACCGAGACCTTCGATGCCGAGCGTAACTACGTCGCCGACATTGAGAAAAGTCGGCGGCTTCATCCCGGTGCCGACGCCGGGCGGGGTACCCGTGGTGAGAATGTCACCGGGCAGCAGCGTCATGAATTGCGAGACGTAGGAAACACATTTTGCCATGCTGAAGATCATGTTCGAGGTGGATCCGGTCTGGCGGCGCTTGCCGTTGACGTCGAGCCACAGCGACAGCTTCTGCACGTCGGCGATCTCGTCCTTGGTCCCGAGCCACGGGCCGACGGGGCCGAAAGTATCGTGCGACTTGCCCTTGGTCCATTGCCCGAGCCGCTCGATCTGGAAATTCCGCTCGGAGATGTCGTTGCAGACGCAATAACCGGCGACGTGGTTGAGCGCGTCGGTTTCCGACACGTATTTGGCGCGGGTGCCGATGATGGCGGCGATCTCGACTTCCCAATCGAGTTTGGTGGAGCCGCGCGGTTTCTCCACCGCATCGGTTGGACCGGAGAGCGCGGTATTGGCCTTGAGGAAGAAGACCGGCTCGGCCGGAACCGGATTGCCGGTTTCCCTGGCGTGGTCGATATAGTTCAGGCCGATCGCTACGAATTTCGAGATGCCGGTGACCGGCGCACCGTACCGCGGCTTGCCGTCGACGGTAGGAAGTTTGGATGTATCCAGGCTGGCGAGCGTGGTCAGTGAGGTCGGTGAACAGGCCTCGCCATCAAGATCCTTCACATGCGCGGACAGGTCGTGCAACTGACCGGATTTGTCGATCAGGCCGGGCTTTTCGTGGCCTTTTGCCCCGTAACGAACAAGCTTCATATCTCGTCGCTCCCTTGATTTTGCTTAACTTGAACGTTTCTTGGTACGTTTCATGGAGCCGTGCGGCGCGAAATTCAACTGCCCGTCCCGCATCGCAGCCACTCGGGTCGAGGACCGGTTATTTTACGGTGTGCCGCCGGGACCCTCGGCGTCGCGAGAGCAAAAGATGCTGGTTTCGGGCTCGTGGCACCATGGATCATCCGGAAGCATCGGGCGTTGTCGTAAGATTCCAAGTGAGGAGCGCATGATGCCCGAACTGCTGATTTCGCCGGAAAAGGTCGGCTTTTTGATCGAGAAGGCGAGGGAATTTAACGTCAAGGAAGCGGCTTCCGATCCTGATTCCGGATCGAACGGTGCCGATGACAACATGATCGATGTGCTGGAAGACAACGGCCGTGATCCGGTGGTGCGCGAGATCACGGGCTTCATCGACGCATTGACCGAGGACGAGCAGGTCGATCTGATCGCCTTGATGCAGCTCGGCCGTGGCGACGGCACTATCGAGGAGTGGAAAGATTTGCGCCGCGAGGCGGCGGAGGGACGCCAGGGCCAGACCGCCGACTATCTCTTGGGCGAGCCGATGCTGGGTGATCTTTTGGCCGAAGGGCTCGGTGAATTCGGCCTTTCCTGGAGCGACGAGCGAATCACGCCGGTCCAGTAATCATCGCGCACAGTCGATCACGGTGCCGAAGCGACGGCCGACATTGGCCGGATTGACGCCGGACGACTGCAGCCGAATGAGCGCTTCGCCGGGCGCGCGACCGGCGTCGGCGTGTCGCTGTTTCACTCATTTTAGATTGCGCTGGTCCTGGCATGTCACGCCGTGTCTCGCCTACATCGTGCCGGGATAAGCGCCGCCATCGAGCAGGATGTTCTGGTCGGTGATGAAGCCGGACTTGGCGCCACACAGGAACGCGCAGGCGAGGCCAAATTCCTCGGGATCGCCGACGCGGCCGGCAGGATTGCTCTTGCCGCGCTCGGCGATCAGCTGATCCACCGTGATGCCCTTCCTGGCGGCTTCGGCTTCGGCGACCGGCCCACGCAGGCGGGCGGTGTCGAACGGCCCCGGCAACAGGCCGTTGATGGTGACGTTGTTGATCACGGTCTTGCGCGCAATGCCGGCAACAAAGCCGGTGAGGCCGCTTCGCGCACCATTCGACAGACCCAGCACCTCGATCGGGGCTTTCACCGCAGCGGAGGTGATGTTGACGATGCGGCCGAACTTGCGGGTCATCATGCCGTCGACCGTGGCCTTGATCAGCTCGATCGGGGTGAGCATGTTGGCGTCGATCGCCTTGATCCAGTTGTTGCGGGTCTAGTTGCGGAAATCGCCGGGCGGCGGGCCGCCGCATTGTTGATCTGGATGTCGGGATCCGGACAGGCTTTCAGTGCGGCTTCGCGGCCGGCGGGCGTGGTGATGTAGCGGCAACTTCGGTGACGGTGACGCCGGGGCTGAGCTTGCGGATCTCCGCCGCGGTCTTTGCCAACGCCTCGGCGCCGCGCGCGGTCAGCGACATGTACGCCCTCGGCGGCCAGTGCGATCGCGCAGGCGCGCCCCAATCCCTTGCTGGAAGCGCATACAATGGCACGGCGGCCTTTGATTCCAAGGTCCACGGTTTCGCTCCCGTACGCCGGATGATTTGTGAAAGTTGGTTGCCCTCTACTTTAGCGAACCTGGTAAGTCCTGAGTAGGGGAGCCGTGCCGCGCCAAACGCATGGCAGTGCAGGCTAGTACCCGGAATCAGAGCTGAGTGATACGGCGGCCTTTGAAACGGCGTTGACGGACCTTTTTCTTGGTCCAGACGAAGGGCTCGGCTTTGTCGTTGTACGCGTTGACGTAGGCATCGATGTGTTCCTGAAGCTGCTTGAGGCTTGT
>JAGXAJ010000048.1 GCA_018971625.1 Pseudomonadota bacterium | reverse complement strand
CGCGAGGGTCTGGCAAGTCCGAGAAGCAGGCGCGGAAGTCTTCCATCGGATACTCCATCTCCAGGAGTACCCTTCAGAATCCACATCACCTCTCTTCTGCAAGGCCCGCAAACGGTCAAATGCGATTCCCCTGCCCGCAAGGGGGAGGGTCGGGGTGGGGGTGACCACGGGCTCAGTGCTTGTTGACCCCCACCCCCGACCCCTCCCCGCAAGGGGGAGGGGAGAAGAAAGCTGCCACTCGCATAGACACGATGATAACTGACCAAATTATTTTACCCACGATGTCGGATCGCGCCTGTCCCGTTCGTCAAGTGAGCAAGCATCACTCATGGAGCAAGCCATGCCGATCCTCATCGAAACCGCGCCGGGCTCAACGTCCACGCTCTGGCTCGGGCGCACATTCAGTGTCCTCGCTGTTCTGTTCCCGCTGGCCGGCCAGATTTTGTTCGGGCTGTATTTGGGATTGATGATGTGGGGCGGTCCGTTGCTGAATAACCGGGGCTTGCGAGCGCTTATTTCGCTTTCGTGCTGACATGGATCATCGACATTGAATTCGGGAGCCACCATGTTCGAAGTCATTACCGTCGTCGCCGTTGTGCTCGCGATCGCCATCGTGCTGATTCTTGCCGCGGGCAAGCACGCTTCCTTCAACGTCGAGCGGGCCATTACCATCGCAGCACCTGCCGAGAGGATATTTCCGCTGATCAACGACTTTCATCAATGGGGATCGTGGTCGCCCTGGGAGAAAAGGGATCCGGCGATGAAGCGCAGCTTTAGAGGACCTGTGAGTGGCGCGGGTGCGGTCTATGGCTGGGAAGGCAATAACAATGTCGGTTCCGGCCGCATGGAAATTCTCGAGGCGTCCGCGCCGTCGAAAATCATCATCAAGCTGGATTTCTTCAAGCCGTTCGAGGGCCACAACACCGCCGAGTTCACGATGCTGCCACAGGGCGGAAGTACCTGTCTCTCCTGGGTGATGCGCGGCCCCTCGTCGTTCATCTCGAAGCTAATGCAGGTGTTCATCAACCTGGATCACATGATCGGCAAGGATTTCGAGGCCGGCCTCGCCAATCTGAAAAACCTCAGCGAAAAATAGGCCAACGTTCAAGACCTCACCACGAAGGAGCAAGCGATGCAGATCAATCCCTATCTGTTCTTCGACAGCAATTGCGAAGCGGCATTCAAGTTCTACGAGAAGGTTTTGGGCGGCAAGATCGAGATGCTGCTGCGAAACGAGGACGCTCCGGCCGACGCCGGCATGCCGTCACCGCCGGAACGCAAGCAGAAGATCATGTTCGCAAAGATGTCGATCGACGGGCAGATCCTGATGGCCTCCGATGCGCCGCCATCTCACTTCCAGAAGCCGCAGGGTTTCTCGATCTCGATCACGATCAAGGATGTCGCTGAAGCCGAACGCAAATTCAAGGCTTTGTCCGAAGGCGGCACCGCCGGCATGCCATTCGGCAAAACTTTCTTCGCCAAGGGTTTTGGCATGTGCGTCGACCAGTTCGGCATTCCCTGGATGGTCAACTGCCCGGCGGAAGGCATGTAGTTATCGGCATCTGGGATAGATCGCCGCCAACTCGCGGCCTCGCAACAATAGAAGCCGCGACGACAATCCGCCGCGGCGCCGGATCCAGCCGCGCACCGCGGCAGGATAGGTCTCCAGCACGGCTTCGGACGCTTCGGGTTCGGCGTAAAGCCGGCCGCGCCGGTCCATCGATCGCGCGCCATGAAATCCGAGCACCGCCCGGCGCGTCACGCAGATGCGGTCGTTCGGCACCACGCTCAATACCAGGGTGCAGGCCGACATGCATGGTCCGTCGATCACGACGATTTCGCCGGAGGCGCGAACCCGCTCGAACAGGTCGAGGAACGGGCCGACCTGCCCGCCCGGGCTGGACAGGATACGCACTTCGGCGCGCGCCGGCATCATGGCGACGGCGCCGACAAACATTGTGGCGAATATCATGCTGGCGAAGGTCGTCCGCATTCTGCCTCTTCGATTTGACAAGGAGATCAGCCAGTCAATTGCCGGACATCCTATCGGTTCCTCCGCTCGCCAAGCAGCGTCGGCAAGCCGATGCCGGCGGCATCGGAGACGTCGCCATGCAGCGCGAGCGTATGGTCCGGACACGCGAGTGCGGCGAACGCGCCATCCAACAGTTCGCGCTCGATGTCGAGCAACGCCACACGCCAGCCCTCGGCCAGAAACCGTTTCGCCACCGCAAGCCGATGCCGCGCGCAGCGCCGGTGACCAGCGCGACCCTCTCAGCTCTGTCGGTCATTCCATCCGTCCGGTTGATTGTCGGAGGAATCTTATAGCGCGTTGCGTCAGGTTGCGATGCAGAGGTGAAATGCAACCGGCGCCGCAATGCTTCGTTGCATCGCGGCGCCGGTGCGCCAGTTCTTCGGAGCCACGGCCGAAGACCTCACGCAACCAGACAGATCGCCCATGCCGAACTCATGCCAGTTCGGCGGAAGCGCGCTGCATGTTGGTCGACATGTCGCTGGTGACGATGCTTTGTTCCTCGACGGCTGCCGCAGTCGAAGCGATGAACTCGTTCACGCTTCCGATCGACGCCTTGATGGCGGCCAGCGAACCCACCACGTCGCTGGCGATGGCGTTGAGCGCTTCGATTTCGCTGGAAATCGTATCGGTGGCCTGCTTGGCCTGGTTGGCGAGGTTTTTGACCTCGGCGGCGACCACTGCAAAACCCCTGCCGGCTTCGCCCGCGCGGGCCGATTCGATAGTGGCGTTGAGCGCCAACAGGTTGATCTGGCCGGTGATGTCGCCGATCAGCTGCACGATCCCGCTCATGGCCTGCGCGGCCGAATTGAGCTTCAGCGCCTGCTCGTCGGCGGCTTCCACCCGTCCCGTCGCCAGCGCCGCAGTCTCCTTGGATTTTGTCATGGTCTGGGAAATTTCCCGGATCGAAGTGCTCATCTCCTCGCTGCCTGCAGCGACCGACTCGATCAGGCCTCGCGCTCGTTCGGCCTTTTGGCGCGCCACCGCCTGTGCGGTGATGTCGGTGGCGTATTTTACGACCTTGAACGGATTGCCATTGAGATCGAGGATCGGGTTATAGGAGGCTTGGATCCATACTTCGCGGCCGCCATTGGCGATGCGCTTGTATTCCCCCGCCTGATACTGGCCGCGGTTGAGAGTCTGCCAGAACTCGCGATAGGCCGGCGAATTGGGCTCGTCATGTTCGACGAACATACTGTGATGCTTGCCCTGAACTTCCGCGAGCGAATAGCCCATGGCCTTGAGGAAGTTCGGGTTGGCGAAGCGGATAGTGCCGTCCATGTTAAACTCGATCACGGCCTGCGACTTGCCGATCGCGGAGATCTGTCCCTCGCTATCGATCGCTTTCATTTTCTGTTCGGTGACGTCGCTGGCGAACTTGACCACCTTGAACGGCTTGCCGACCTCGTCGAGGATCGGATTGTAGGTGGCGAGAATCCAGACTTCCTTGCCGCCCTTGCCGAGCCGCTTGTATTCGGCGGCCTGGAACTCGCCACGATTGAGCTTGGCCCAGAACTCACGATAGGCCGCGCCGTTGCGATCGGCCGACGGGAGGAACATGCTGTGATGCTTACCCTGGATCTCGGGCAACGAATAACCCATCGCGCCGAGGAAATTGTCGTTGGCGGTAACGATGGTGCCGTCCATGTTGAACTCGATGACGGCCTGAGCGCGGCTTATCGCAGCGATCTTGCCTGCGTCTTCCAAGCCCTGGATTTTCTGCGCGGTGATGTCGGTGGCGAACTTGATCACCTTGAACGGCTTGCCCTTGGCATCAAATATCGGGTTGTAGGAAGCCTGGATCCAGATTTCCTTGCCGCCCTTGCCGACCCGCTTGTATTGCGCGGCTTCGAACTCGCCGCGATTAAGCTTAGCCCAGAATTCGCGGTAGGCGCTGCTGTCGCGCACCGCCTGCTCGACGAAGATGCTGTGATGCTTGCCCTTGATCTCATCCAGCGAATAGCCGACCGCGGCGAGAAAGTTCGGATTGGCCGTGATAATGGTGCCATCGAGGTTGAACTCGATCACCGCCTGGGATTTGCTGATGGCAGCCGCCTGGGCGAGCGCGCTCTGCAGTTCTGCCTTACCGTGAAGCTTGAACAAGCCGGGCTCCATTCTGGGTCCGCGACGGGACCTCAAAGCGGTGAATGGCACAAGACTCAAACTATCGCTAAGATTGCAAACAGGTGTTTAGCAACGGTAAAGGGTGTGCAAGCCCACCGCGCAGATTTATTTCTATATGTTGCGGGGACGCTTGCCACGTCGATCGTTCGCGCCGTCGTCAAGTCGCGGGCGCTATCGTCGTCCTGCTGGAAGGCGCTGATCGCACTGTACACGAATGCTACGCCGTTCACTCCGCAAAACAGTCAACGACGCAGCCGAACGCACCACGCCATTGAAAATGTGGCCGGTCGGCAAGTTTCGGTGTTGCGCAACGATGCGCGCGACCAGGAAATAATCCTTGTTGCCGTGTCGGCACCGCGAAACCCCGTTCGTCTTGTTGAGGCGCACCGGCTGGCTGCCGGCCCGGAAAGCTGACCAAACGGAGCTTGAAATGCGATTCATGGTGATTGTGAAAGCCAGCAAGGATTCGGAAGCCGGCGTGATGCCGAGCACTGAATTGCTGGCTGCAATGGGCAAGTTCAACGAGGAAATGGTTAAAGCCGGCGTCATGCAAGCCGGCGAGGGCCTGCATCCGACCGCGAAAGGCGCACGGGTAAAATATTCCGCCGGCCAGCCTGCGGTCAGCCGGGGTCCGTTCAACTTCAACAGCGACCTTGTCGCCGGTTTCTGGCTCATTCAAACCAGATCGCTGGACGAGGCGATCGACTGGATGAAGCGCGTGCCGTTCGACGGCGGTGCCGAGATCGAAATCCGCCAGGTATTTTCAGCGGAGGATTTCGACGATGCGCTGACGCCGGAGCTGCGCGAGCAGGAAGTCCGGTTACGCGCCCAGGCCAGGAAGTAATCGATCCATCATCGTTCCGCGTCGCGCAGCTTCGCGCTTCTGGAAATGACATCCGAAGAGGAAATCAACCATGCGATTCATGATGCTGATGATCCCGGGCGGCTATGAGGCTGCCGCGCCCGGCACCATGCCTCCCGCCGAGGCGGTCGCCGCGATGATGAAATACAACGAGGCGCTGAAAGATGCCGGCGTGTTGATCACGCTTGACGGGTTGCATCCGCCGTCAATGGGCGCGCGGGTTTCGTTCGCCGGCGGCAAGCCCGTTGTAACGGATGGCCCCTTTACCGAGTCCAAGGAGGTGCTCGGCGGTTACTGGATGATCGAGGTGGCCTCGCGGGAGGAGGCGATCGCCTGGGCCAAGCGGTGCCCCGCCTCCGGCGACGAAGTGATTGAAATCCGCCAGGTACAGGAGATGGCCGATTTTCCCCCTGACGTGCAGCAGGCGGCGGCCGGATTTAACGAATTGCAAGGCAAGCGACAACGCTAGAAGTCAGACTGCTGAATCTAGTGACCTTTGCGCCCGGCTCATGTAAAAGTCTTTCACATGAGCTGGCGCAAGGAACGCCGCGCCGAGCGCGGCTACCATCACGGCAATCTGAAGGAGGCGCTGCTGCAGGCGGCGCTGGGCCTGATCGCCGAAAAAGGCGCGGCCGGGTTCACTTTTGCCGATGCGGCACGGATGGCCGGCGTCAGTCCCGCTGCTCCCTATCGGCATTTTCGCGACCGCGACGAACTGCTCTCCTCGATTGCGCAACGCGGCTTCGAGCAGTTCGAGGCGGTGCTCACGGCGGCGTGGGACGATGGACACCCGGATACCGTCAGCGCATTCGAGCGGGTCGGAAAAGCCTATCTCGCGTTTGCGCGCCAAGAACCGGCATTCTACTCCGCGATGTTCGAGTCAGGTCTTCCGGTCGATCTCAACTCGACTCTGCTGGCAGCGAGCGAGCGCGCCTTCGGCATCATCCGGGCTGCCGCCGAACGGCTTGCCGCACTGGCACCGCCGGGTACGCCGCGACCGCCGGCGATGATGATGGCGCTCCATATCTGGTCGATGTCGCATGGCGTGGCTTCGCTGTTCGCACGTGGCGATGCGGCGCGGCGCAAGTTACCGATGTCGGCGGAGGATCTGCTGGAAGCCGAGGTCCTGATTTATCTGCGTGGTCTCGGCTTTTCGACCGACCGCAGGCCGGCTGCGCCCCAGCCCGGTCAGAACCAGGCCAGCCAGACATCAGGGCCTGCATCGGCAGATCCGTCCGGCCCTCCACGCGGTCCCTGGGGCACCCCAAAATAAATTCGCACCTGCCGCTTGTGACCGGCTTGACAAAATTCCGGGATGGTTTACGTATGTAAATGTTATTTACATTCACAACGGCGTGTTGCCGTCACGGAGAGGGAAATGGCCTATACCGCAGATGTCCATCAATGGCGCGGTCCCGTTGAAGAGCCCTGTCGCCCGCGTTCGTACGTTCACCCCGGCATGGTGATCGCGACTGTCCTTGGCTTCCTGTTCTGGTGGCCGATCGGTCTTGCCTTTCTGTTTTTCACACTCAGGAGCACGAAAATGGGTTGCTGGAGCCATCAGGATCGCTGGCAGAACAAGATGGAGCGGATGCAGAGCAAGATGGAGCGGATGCGCAACCACATGGAGCGACGTGGTTTCGGATTCGGTGGTTTCGGCCCGGCTTCGAGCGGCAACCGTGCTTTCGACGAATACCGCATGGAAACGCTACGGCGCCTTGAGGAGGAGCAGACCGAATTCCGGGACTTCCTCGATCGCCTGCGCCACGCCAAGGACAAGGAAGAGTTCGACCAGTTCATGGCGCAACACCGCCGGCGCCCAACCTCGCCGTCGGATGGTCAGCCCCAGTGATCGGCGTGATCTGAAAATTCAGCCTCAAGCCCAATGTCACCGCCCGTTTGCGAACTGCAGACGGGCGGTTTGCTTTGGGCGCAAGCCTGCCGGTTCCCGGAACCATTCTAAGGGACTGGCCTGCCGTCTTTTTGCCGCACCCAAATCCCCTTTGGTAACCTCGCTTTAACCAAGATTAGCGTCTGGTTAGGGGCGTAAGGCGCACCCGTAGTCCTCGTTTTGACATGTTGGCAAGGGATGCAGGCCTCGGCTTCGAACCGGCCTCCCACGCGACAAAACAAGGCATCGCGCTGGCTTGCCGCGCGTTGCGCGCGGCCGTGAAACCGGCAGCCATGGCTCCCGGGGACTTTTGGGACGTTGAGAGGAAATCGCTAATGAATCCGGCCGACGTGGCTCAGGCAGCCTTGCCGATCGCATCAAGCGACGTATCGCTGATTGCGCTGTTTCTGCAGGCGGCATGGATCGTGAAAGTGGTCATGCTGGGACTGCTTTCCTGCTCGGTTTGGGTGTGGGCGATCGCAATTGACAAGATTTTCCTCTATTCGCGTACCAAGCGCGCGATGGACCGTTTCGAGCAGGCCTTCTGGTCCGGACAGTCGATCGAGGAATTGTACCGCATGCTGTCGAGCAAGCCGACGCAATCGATGGCGGCCTGCTTTGTCGCGGCGATGCGCGAATGGAAACGCTCGTTCGAAAGCCAGGCGCGTTCCTTCGCGGGACTTCAGATGAGGATCGAGAAGGTGATGAACGTGTCCATTGCCCGCGAAATCGAGCGACTGGAACGCAGGCTATTGGTGCTGGCCACCGTCGGCTCGGCCGGGCCGTTCGTCGGTCTGTTCGGCACGGTCTGGGGCATCATGTCGAGCTTCCAGTCGATCGCCGCTTCCAAGAACACCTCGCTGGCAGTCGTGGCCCCAGGCATCGCGGAAGCGCTGTTTGCCACGGCAATCGGCCTTATCGCTGCCATTCCGGCGACCATTTTCTACAATAAATTCACGTCCGAGGTGAACCGTCAGGCCCAGCGGCTCGAAGGATTCGCCGATGAATTTTCCGCGATCCTGTCGCGCCAGATCGACGAGCGGGGCTGAGGAGCGGTATATGGTGAATGCACCTGTGAGCACCCGATCATGGCGATGAACGTGGGAGGTTCAGTAAGCGGCGGCCGCCGTGGCCGGCGCCGTGCGGTGATGGCGGAAATCAACGTCACCCCGATGGTGGACGTCATGCTGGTGCTGCTGATCATCTTCATGGTGTCGGCGCCGCTTCTGACCGTGGGCGTGCCGCTCGACCTGCCGCAGACCCGGGCCAAGAGCCTGGAGCAGGACAAGACGCCGCTGCAGCTCTCGGTCGACATAAAAGGACGGGTTTTCATCAACGACACCGAAGTTGCGATGGCCGACCTGATCCCGAAACTGAAAGCAATTACCGACGCCCGCGGCGGCATGGATGAGCGTATCTTCATGCGGGCCGACAAGAAGGCCGATTATGGCACGGTGGCCAAGGTGATGGGCCAACTGTCCGGCGCGGGCTTCAAGCGGCTGGCACTGGTGACCGAAGTGGATCAGGGGTCCTAGAGGGTGAAGGTGAAGGTCGATAAGACCCTGGTTGCATCCGTGGCCCTGCACGTTCTCGTGATCGGGTGGGGACTGGTGTCGTTCTCGACCAAGGCTTTCGAATCCATTCCGGAAGAAACCCTGCCGGTTGACATCATTTCCTCCGACCAGCTCGCCAAAGTCACCGCCGGCATGAAAACCGGCAAGAAGGAAAATCCCAAGCCGCTGGTGGAGAAGATTGCCGAAGCCAAGCCTGTGGACGATGCGGTCGGCAAAATCAGCGAGAAGCCGCCGGTCGTGACCGACACCTCGCCGCCGCCGGTACCCAAGGTCGAGGAAAAGCCGGTCGAGAAAAAGCCGGATCCGCCCAAGCCGGTCGCGGCAGCCAAGCCAAAGCAAGAGCCGAAGCCGATCGAGAAGAAGCCCGACCCGCCCAAGATCGATCCGATCGCGGAAGCCCTGAAAAAGGAAGAGAAGAAGCCGCCGAAACCGCAGGCCCGGGCCGCTCCGCCGCAGCCGCCGAAGCCGAAGGCGGAAAGAACCTTCGATCAGGCGAAGATCGCGGCCCTGCTCGACAAGCGCGATCCGACCCGGGCAGCGCTGACCGGCGAAACGCTCAATTCCAACGCGTCGCTCGGGCTTGCCCACGGCAAGGCAACTGACAATTCCGCCACCTGGGGCTCGATGTTCAAGGAACAGGTCGAGCGTTGCTGGAAGAAGCCGTATGGCGGCCTCGAGAGTCAGAATCCGGAGATCGTCTTCGACATTAAGCTGAAGCGCGACGGTACGCTGGAAGGCGCGCCGATTCCGGAAGGCACGCCGGCGACGCCATATCTGCGCGTCTATCAGGAGAGTGCGCTGCGCGCGATCATCGAGTGCCAGCCGTATAATCTGCCGGCGGCCTTTTTCGACGAGTGGAAATATTTCGCACCGGTATTCACCGAGCGAAAGACCTGAGAGCGGTCACAGGGTAGTGGCCGAAAACGTGAAACGAAGCGCTTGAACAACATGATCGACAAAGATGGACTGCACCGGACGCCGTTCCGCCCAAGCCGCCGGCAGATCATTTCCGGAATGGCCGCGCTTGGCGCACTGAGCTGCAGCGGCGTGCGCCACGCCGTCGCGCAAGGCGGCCCGAAGCGGATCGTGGTCCCCGAGGGCGAGTTCACTCCGCTGCCGATCGCGATTCCGAATTTCGTACCGGGAACGCCGTCGGACAATGATGTCGCCGTCGGCGTTACCCAGGTCATCACCAACAATCTGAAGCGCAGCGGGCTGTTCGCGCCGATCGATCAGGCCGCCTACATCGAGCACATCACCAACATCGATGTCCCGCCGCAATTCGCCAACTGGAAGACCATCAACGCCCAGGCGCTGGTGACCGGCCGCATGACGCGGCAGGGTGACGGGCGCCTCAAGGCGGAGTTCCGGCTGTGGGACGTGGCCACCGGCCAGCAATTGACCGGCCAGCAATATTTCACCTCGCCGGAATACTGGCGGCGGATCGCGCACATCATTTCCGACCAGATCTATGAGCGCCTGACCGGTGAGAAGGGCTATTTCGACAGCCGCGTGGTGTTTGTCGACGAAAGCGGGCCGGCGCAACACCGCATCAAAAGGCTGGCGTTGATGGATCAGGATGGCGCCAATGTCCGCTATCTGACCAGGGGTGCCGACCTGGTGCTGACGCCGCGGTTCTCGCCGTCGACGCAGGAAATCACCTATATGGAATTCGGCCAGGGCGACCCGCGGGTTTATCTGCTCAACATCGAGACCGGGCAGCGCGAGATCGTCGGCAATTTTCCCGGCATGTCGTTCTCGCCGCGATTCTCGCCGGACGGCCAGCGCATCGTCATGAGCCTGTCGCAGGGCGGCAATTCGAACCTGTACGTGATGGATTTGCGTTCGAAGTCGACCACCCGGTTGACCGATACGCTGGCGATCGATACCTCGCCGTGCTATGCGCCTGACGGTACGCGGTTGTGTTTTGAGTCCGACCGCGGCGGCAAGCCGCAGATCTACATCATGGCGGCGGCCGGCGGACCGGCGCAGCGCATATCGTTCGGCGATGGTACCTATTCCACCCCGGTATGGTCGCCGCGCGGCGACTACATCGCCTTCACCAAGCAGGGTGGCGGCGAGTTTTCGATCGGCATCATAAAGCCGGATGGTTCGGGCGAGCGGATTCTCACTTCCGGCTTCCACAATGAAGGGCCGACCTTTGCGCCGAACGGCCGTGTCCTGATGTTCTTCCGCGATCCCGGCGGCAATAGCGGTGCTTCGTTGTTTACCGTCGATATTTCCGGACGCAACGAATTGCGGGTTCCCACCCCGGGTTTCGCGTCGGACCCCGCCTGGTCGCCGCTCTTGTCGTGACCGCCGATAACCGCGGCTGCATGTCAACCCGCGCGATGTGTCGCACCTGCTGACGTGACCGGGCAAAGCTTGCCTAGCCTCCTGATTTTATGAGCATATTTTCGTTCCACGGAACGAAAAACATATCTCGGTAACGATATTCCCTCAGAAAGACTTCATCTGCGGCCGGTACAATGGTGCATCCTTAGAAGACGCGTGCCCCTCATGCAGCTTGCCGGCCGAATCCACGACCCGGATCAGAAAATGTCGCCGACAATTTCGGCGGCGCTCATCGATTCGCTGTTCGATGCTTTTGGCGCCGTGTTTACCGGCATCATCTTCTCGGCCATCGCGGCAACCTTGACCGCGCTGAAGATGGGAAATGGTCCGATCTGGGTATTTGTCCCGCTTCTCATAGTGGCCGGAACTCTCCGGGCACTCGATTTACGGCGGTATCACGCTAGCAAATCGACCCTGACCGCCGAAGCAGCCGCGCAGTGGCCGCAGCGTTATCAGATGCGGGCGATGATACAGGCCGCTGTGATCGGTCTGTGGTGCTCCGTCACGCTGTTGAGCAGTGACGACGCCGTCGTCCACATGATCTGTTTATCCGTTACCACCGGAATCGTGGCGGGAGCTGCGGCCAGAGCCTACGGACGGGTATCCATATTTCGTCTACAGGCTTTGCTGATGTTCGGTCCGGTCGTGATCGCGTTGGCGTTGCGTGGCACACCCTACTACATCGCGATGTCGGTCATATGCGCCGCATTTCTTGCGGCTGTCGTGCAGCTCTCGGCTAATTTGCATAGAATATTTATGCGAGCAGTAGTGGCGCGTGAACGCGAAGCGGCGCTTGCGGGCCAATTCGATACCGCGCTGAACAACATGCCGCATGGCTTGTGCATGTTCCGTGCTGACGGGCAACTCGCGGTAATGAATCGCCGCTTCAACGAGATGATGATACTGCCCGGCGATCTCGTGCAGCACGGCGCGGATGCGCCCGACATCGTCTCTGCCTGCGTCAGCGCCGGGTCGATCTCGGCGGACAGCGGGAGAATGATCCTCTCGGAAATCGAGAATTCGCAGGCAAGGGATATTATCACGACCGATCCCGACGTTGTTCGTGCCCGATCGCTCTCATGGACATTCCAGCCGATGACCGACGGGGGCACCGTCGTACTGCTGGAAGACATTACCGAGCGGCGCATGGCCGAAGCCAGGATCAGCCATCTGGCGCGCTATGACGAGTTGACGGAACTACCCAACCGGCTCAATTTCCGCGACGAAATCGGCCGGCTGCTCGCGGCTTCCGACGATGCCGAGCGCCTGTCGGCGCTGCTGTTTGTCGATCTCGATCAGTTCAAGCAGGTCAACGATACGCTGGGTCATCCCTGCGGCGACGCGTTGCTGTGCGCTGTGGCCGAGCGCCTGCGTGCCATGCTGCGGCCGGAGGATTTTGTCGCGCGCTTCGGCGGCGACGAATTCGTGGTGTTCCAGCAGGACATCGAATCGCAGGAGGACGCGGCGGGCCTGGCGCGGCGCATCGTCGACCGGCTCAGCGAGCGCTACCAGGTCGACAATCATCTGGTCGAGATCGGCGCCAGCGTAGGCATCGCGATGACGAGTGCGGGCGTCAGCGCCGATACCTTGCTGAAGAACGCCGACATGGCGCTCTATCGCGCCAAGGCGGACGGCCGCGGCACCTTCTGTTTTTTCCGCGACGAAATGGCGCAAACCGTCGAGTCGCGCCGGATACTGGAACTCGACCTGCGCAGGGCGCTGGCCAACGAGGAATTCGAGCTGTTCTATCAGCCGCTGCTCAACCTCAAATCCGGCAAGATATCAACCTGCGAAGCGCTGCTGCGCTGGAATCACCCGACCCGGGGCACGGTTTCCCCGATCGATATCATTCCGGTCGCCGAGGATATGGGCCTGATCGTCGATCTCGGCCGCTGGATCCTGCGCAAGGCCTGCATGGAGTGCATGAAGTGGCCCGAAGCCGTCAGTGTCGCGGTCAATTTTTCGCCGCAGCAATTTCATCAGCGCGATGTGCTGAGCGAGGTGCGTTACGCACTCGAGGTCTCCGGCCTGCCTGCGCATCGTCTCGAAATCGAGATCACCGAGTCCTCGCTGTTGCGCAATACGCAATTGACCCATGACGTGCTGTCGCAGTTGCACGCCATCGGCGTGCGGATCTCGCTCGACGATTTCGGCACCGGCTATTCCAGCCTGAGCTATTTGCACAATTTTCCGCTGCAGAAGGTCAAGATCGACCGTTCTTTCCTCGAAGGCATCGATACCGATCGCCCCTTGACGCTGCTGCGCGGCGTGGCGCGGCTGTCGGCCGATCTCGGTATGTCGGTCGTGGTCGAAGGCATCGAAACCAACGAGCAGCTCGAGCTGATCAACGCCGAGGGCACCGTGACCGAAGCACAGGGCTACCTCTTCAGCCGCCCGGTACCCTCGGTTCGCGTCCGTCAACTTCTCAACGCCTCGCATGGCTGCCGGTCGGACGAAGAAATATTTGCGGTTCCTTCGCGCTCAATCGCTTCAGGAACTATCTTCTAATAACAGCCGGCACCTGAGAAATTTATCCCTCCATGACGGTGGCGAAGCAGTCTTTTTGTTGTTTTGGATTAACCCTAATGTTTCGAAGCCTTTGCAATTTTCTTAAGGAGGTATTAATCTTTTCATACACGTGGACGTTGATCGGAAGTGTCGGGGCAAGTTCAAATGAAGTCCGAAGCTCAATTGCGCACGTCGCCCGTTTTGCGCGGCTCTGGACTGTTTGATCGCGTCGACTACCGGCTGATCGAAACTATCGAGGAGAGGGATTTAATCTACTTATTGCGTTACAGAGCCTATTTACATGGCGGATTGATCTCGCCGTCGGAGTCGCAGCGCGTCAAAGATACTTACGACGACGCACCAAACGTCTGGATTTTCGGCATATTTATCGACGGGGAACTCTGCGGTTCTTTCCGCCTCCACGTTCTGACGTCAGAATGGCGGATGTCCTATACAACTGAATTGTTCGGCGACATTCTTCATCCTCGCCTCGATCGCGGCGAGGTTTTCGTCGATCCGGCTCGTTTCGTGGCAGACCCGAAAAAAGCTCAGCGGTTTCCAGAACTCCCCTATCTGGCGGTACGGCTGGGCTATCTGGCGTGCGATTATTTCAATGCCGACACCGGGCTGTCGATGGTGCGTACCGATCACCAGGCGTTCTATCGCCGCGTCTTTCTGTCGGAGCTTATCGCTGAGCCGCGGGCGTTTCCAGGCTGGCACACGAAGAAGGTCGTGTTGCTGGCGTCCGATTTTCGGAATGTGCGCGATAAGATATTGGCGCGTTTTCCCATTATGCGATCCAACGCGTTCGAACGGCGGATGCTGTTTCAGCGCGGCGGCGAGCGTTATTCATCGTCGCCGGCTCTCTCGCCGTACACACGCGCGTCGATGGTTCCGCATCACTCCTGATGATCAGGCTGGGGCGGAACCTCCGTTCGACGTAGGCGATCCGGTTTATGACCCGATTTCGATTGTTCAAAACCGGTCATCGCGGCCGCCGCCCGGCTGGCCTCCACCCTCGCGCCACATTTACAACTCATTAACCACCGCGGTTGCTTTTCGCCGTTGGGGGGCATTTGACCGGCTCTGGCAACACCCCGTCAAGGTTGACGGAACGTTCGTTTAACCATCCCCCTGTAGACCGGATGACAGTTGAAAAACGTGAGCGTGGAGGCTCCGGAATGATATCTCAGATACGCATCCTCCAGGGATTGAAGCTGGCTGCGGTATTCGCGGTGGCGTTGTCGATGGGCGCCTGCGCCAACAAGAACCTCGCTGGTGGCGCGATGGCGAGCGCGGCGACCCCGGGCAGCCAGCAGGATTTTGTGGTTAATGTCGGCGACCGCGTGTTTTTTGAGAGTGATCAGACCGATCTGTCGCCGCAGGCAATTGCCACGCTGGACAAGCAGGTGCAGTGGCTGCAGACCTATAACCGCTACTCCTTCACGATCGAGGGCCACGCCGACGAGCGCGGCACCCGTGAATACAATATCGCGCTCGGTGCGCGGCGCGCCCAGTCGGTACGGTCCTATTTTGTTTCGCACGGCATTGACGCGAGCCGGATGCGGACAATCTCCTATGGCAAGGAACGTCCGGTCGCTGTCTGCAACGACGTTTCGTGCTGGTCGCAAAATCGTCGCGCTGTCACCGTGCTGAACGCCAGCTCGTAAGGCTTGGTCATTCAAGGGTTTTGTCGCCGGCGCCTTCGGGCGCCGGTTTTGTTTCAGGCCGTTAAGGCATTTATGTAAGCCGTTTGTATCAGTCACATTTTTGGCGTACTCCCGCTCTCAATGATATTGTGATTCTTGCTTCCGATATCACGCAGATCGCGTCGTCAGGCCAACATGTCATCCAGATGTCATCGAACGATCGGCGGAATGCCCCGCGGGATCACGCGCGCCTTGTCGCTCGCTGCGACATTGGCGCTTGGATCGCAGGTGCTGCCGTCAGCGGCGTTCGCGCAATCCGACGATGGCGATCCGCAGATGCAGATCGAGCGGCTTGAGAACCAGCTGCGGCAACTCACCGGCCAGAACGAAGAGCTGCAGCACCAGAACCAGCTGCTTCAGGAGAGACTGAGGACGCTGGGCGGCGCGCAAGCGGGGCCGGGCGGTCAGCCTGCGGCGGCCCAGCCGAACGTCGCGGCGCTTCCCTCGCAGCCGAATCCTAACCCGAACGCCGCCTATCGTTCGCCGCAGCCTCAGCCGGGCTACGGCCAGCAGATCGCCGCTCCAACGCCTGTCGTCCAGGAGCCCATGGTCGCGCCGGGCCGGAGCCGCGGCGACGCCTTTGATCCAAACCAAAATCCCAATGCGCCAGGTGCCCCGCACGCGCTCGGCGGCGGCCAAATGCCGCTCGGCGCGCCCGGCGGACGCGCTGCGGGCGAGCCGCTCAATATCGAAAGCACCAACCAGCTCAACGGGGGCGGTGCGCTGCCGCCACCGCAGGCGCCGGGCGTCGGAACCCGACTGACCACCCTGCCGCCGTCGGCCACGCCGAGGGATGAGTTCGATCTCGGGATCGGTTATATGGAGCGCAAGGATTATGCGCTGGCCGAGGAAACCATGCGCAATTTCGGCCAGAAATACCCGAACGATCCGCTGCTGGCCGACTCGCAATACTGGCTCGGGGAAAGCTTCTTTCAGCGCCAGCAATATCGCGAGGCTGCGGAGGCCTTTCTGGCGGTGACCTCCAAATTCGATAAATCGGCGAAGGCTCCCGACGCTTTGCTGCGGCTCGGCCAGTCGCTGGCGGCCCTGAAGGAGAAGGAGGCCGCCTGCGCCGCCTTCGGCGAAGTGACGCGGAAATATCCCCGTGCCTCGAGCGGAGTCAAAGCCGCGGTCGATCGCGAGCAGAAGCGTGTGAAGTGCTGAGGCCGTTTGTCGGGCGCCTGCGGCGCATGGCAATGCACCGCATATCGGCATAAAACGTCGGTGAAATAGCTCGGCGATGCCATGCCCGACGACGATGATTCCGCGATCTCGGCAAGCGAAGCGAAAGGTCTGTTCGCCGATTGGAAAACGGCGCCTGCCATCGTGCTCGCGGTTTCCGGTGGCCCGGATTCCGTCGCGCTGATGTGGCTTATGGTGCGCTGGCGCCGCGCTCTGGCGCGCGGTCCGCGCCTTGTCGCCGTCACCGTCGATCACGGTTTGCGTGCGGCGTCCGCGCGCGAGGCGAGCGATGTCAAGCGTCTGGCCCGGAGCCTCGGCCTGCCGCACCACACCCTGCGCTGGCGCGGCGCCAAGCCGAAAACGGGATTGCCGGCTGCGGCGCGGGCCGAGCGCTACCGGCTGCTGGCCGAGGCCGCACAGGACCACGGTGCCACCCACATCCTTACCGCGCATACCCGCGACGACCAGGCCGAGACCCTGTTGATGCGGCTTTTGCGCGGCAGCGGCATCGCCGGTCTCGCGGCGATGGCCACGCAATCCCTACGCCATGGCGTGGTTTTGGCGCGTCCTTTGCTGCAGGTTTCGAAGGCGCGGCTGGTCGCGACACTCCAGAAAGCAAAGATTGGCTTTGCCGACGATCCCAGCAATCGCGACATGCATTTCACGAGACCTCGGCTGCGGGCGCTGATGCCGGCGCTGGCGGCCGAGGGCGGCGATCCCGCGAATTTGGCGCGGCTGGCCGCCCGGCTCGCACGCGCCAACGCGGCGGTGGAAGTGCTGGCCGACGGTGCCGAGCGCTATCTCGCCTTGAAGGATCGCGCCGCCTTGCACGTTGGCCCCCGCGCAAAAATCTTCGACTTCGAGGCCTTTGCCGCCGTACCCGAGGAGATCCGCGTCAGGCTGTTGCAACGTGCGATCGGCCGGTTCGGCCATGAAGGACCAGCCGAGCTTGGCAAGGTCGAGGCCTTGTTGTCGGCCCTGGAGCGAGCCGGTGCGAAGAAAAAGCCCCGCGGCCCTCATCCAAAGCTCAAACAGACTCTTGCCGGTGCCATGATCAGCCTGGCCGGGGGCCGAATCCGCATCGAGCCGGCGCCGCCACGCCGCCACGGAGCTAAGAGGAAGATCAGGATCAAGGATTCTGGGGGTGAAGGATGGCAGGCCGTCACACAAAGCCGTGCGAAACCACGATCCAAGCCTTAACCACCCGTGAAAACACTGGCTCAAGCGCCATTATTTAAGCGGTAATCGTGCTAGAATGCGTTAAATAGTCCTGCGTGGTTCCCTTGGCAGCGAGCGAGGTGACACCTAGATTGTAGAGCAGTCAGTTGACTGTGGAGCAGTCGAGCGGGAATCTTTCCCAGACTGGCCCAATCAACTGCCAAGGACATTATAGGGCCGCGATCCGCGCGACCACGAAGGAAGATCAATGAACGCCAATCTGCGCAATTTCGCCCTCTGGGTCATTATTGTTTTGCTCTTGTTGGCACTGTTCACGCTGTTCCAGAATCCTGGCCAGCGCACTTCCGCGCAGGACATCTCGTTCTCGCAATTGCTGACGGAAGTTGACGCCGGTCACGTCCGCGATGTCGTGATCCAGGGGCCGGAAATCCACGGCACCTTCACCAACAATACGACGTTCCAAACCTACGCGCCGAACGATCCGACGCTGGTCTCGCGCCTCTATAACGGCAAGGTCTCGATCACCGCGAAGCCACCCGGCGACAACGTGCCGTGGTTCGTGTCGCTGCTGGTTTCCTGGCTGCCATTCATCGCGCTGATCGGCGTGTGGATCTTCCTGTCGAGGCAAATGCAGGGAGGCGCCGGCAAGGCCATGGGCTTCGGCAAGTCGCGCGCCAAAATGCTGACCGAAGCGCATGGCCGCGTGACCTTCGAGGACGTCGCGGGTGTCGACGAAGCCAAGCAGGACCTGCAGGAGATCGTTGAATTCCTGCGCGACCCCGGCAAGTTCCAGCGCCTCGGTGGACGGATCCCGCGCGGTGTGCTTTTGGTCGGCCCTCCCGGCACCGGCAAGACGCTGATTGCGCGCGCGGTCGCCGGCGAAGCCAATGTGCCGTTCTTCACCATTTCAGGTTCGGACTTCGTCGAGATGTTCGTCGGCGTCGGCGCCAGCCGCGTCCGCGACATGTTTGAGCAGGCCAAGAAGAACGCGCCCTGCATCATCTTCATTGACGAAATCGACGCGGTCGGCCGTCATCGCGGCGCCGGTCTCGGTGGCGGCAATGACGAGCGCGAACAGACGCTGAACCAGCTGCTGGTCGAGATGGACGGCTTTGAAGCCAATGAAGGCGTGATCCTGATCGCGGCCACCAACCGGCCCGACGTGCTGGATCCCGCGCTGCTGCGTCCCGGCCGTTTCGACCGCCAGGTGGTGGTGCCGAATCCGGACGTCGTTGGCCGTGAGCAGATCCTGAAGGTTCACGTCCGCAAGGTGCCGTTGGCGCCGGATATCAACCTGAAGACCATCGCGCGCGGTACGCCCGGCTTCTCCGGCGCCGATCTGATGAACCTCGTCAATGAAGCGGCGCTGACGGCGGCACGGCGCAACAAGCGCATGGTGACGCAGGCCGAGTTCGAGGAAGCCAAGGACAAGGTGATGATGGGCGCCGAGCGCAAGTCGCTCGTCATGACCGAGGAAGAGAAATTGCTGACCGCCTATCACGAAGGCGGCCATGCCATCGTCGGCCTCAATGTCGTCGCCACCGATCCGATCCACAAGGCGACCATTATTCCGCGCGGCCGTGCGCTCGGCATGGTGATGCAGTTACCCGAGCGCGACAAGCTGTCAATGTCATTGGAACAGATGACCTCGCGGCTCGCGATCATGATGGGTGGCCGGGTCGCGGAAGAGCTGATCTTCGGCCGCGAAAAGGTCACCTCCGGTGCGGCGTCCGACATCGAGCAGGCCACAAGGCTGGCGCGGATGATGGTGACGCGCTGGGGCCTGTCGGAAGAACTCGGTACGGTATCGTACGGCGAGAACCAGGATGAAGTGTTCCTGGGGATGTCGGTCTCGCGCACGCAAAATGCGTCGGAGGCGACCGTCCAGAAGATCGACTCGGAAATCCGGCGGTTGGTCGAGGAAGGCTACAATGAGGCGACCAAGATCCTGACCGAGAAGCGCGCCGACCTTGAAGCGCTGGCCAAGGGTCTGCTGGAGTTCGAGACGCTGACGGGTGACGAGATCACCGATCTGCTCAAGGGCAAGAAGCCGAACCGCGAGTCGGTGCTGGAACCTTCAACGCCCCGTGCCTCGGCTGTGCCTCCCGCGGGCAAGCCGCGTCCGCGTCCCGATTCCGATGCGGGCCTGGAGCCGCAACCGCAGGCGTAAGCGGTCGATTGTTTTGAGAATGAAAAACGCGGCGGCGACGCCGCGTTTTTCATGTCCTCGTCCAGTGTTGCCGTTGGCCGCGCCTAATCATCGCAGCACTGTGCACATGACCCGCTATGCAAGTTGTCGCAACCCAGGCGATGCGCAATGTTCGGATACGAAAATCAATCTATATATTACAGGCCGAAGTTGAGAACGGCGCGCTTCGAACCCATCCCATTTGAATCGAACGGCGAATTGGTCCGAAATCAGTTGCTGCTTTTTGTACCGACCGAAATTTGAAGGTGAATTTCATGACGCGGATAGGTACTCATGCGGAGGTCTGGTTTCCAACATCGTCGCGTCGTTTGCGCGGTATGTCGTCGAACGAGCGCTGTCCGAATCGGTTCCGATGCTGATGCGGCGCCGGGACACGGTTTCCTTTTTGATATCGGCGGCCATCGCTTCTTCTCCAAGCGGAGGAAGTTGTCGATCTCTGATACGAGATCCCGCCGAACGATTTTGTTACGCGGCGTCAGCTATCGCGCATCTATTCGCCGCGCAGTTTCCGAGACTGGGTGCGCAACCGGTTCGGTGAGCGTTGTTCCAGCTCAGGGGCTACCGGTCACCACAATCAATGACATCGAAGTGCGGGCCAAAACCCCTTGACGCCCGCTCGGCCGCTGAAGCGGGGATCCGGTCTTCCAAGACCCGCGAAGAGCCTTGTCATCGTCCCTGAATAGTTGTTCAGTTCTTCAACGCAATTTGTTCCACAAATGTCGAGACGGCGAGCTGCCCAGCCTGGCCGATATGGCCTTGATGATCTCGGGCTGCGCGTCAGGGATGAGAAGCGCCATGGTGTATCGGCGAACCCATCAGGTGGTAAAGCGGCTTGCGGCGCGGCGTAGCGCGATCCTCGCGGCTGCCCGTCAGGCAGCAGCCGATGGTGGGATGGCGGCGGTACAGATTGCGCCGGTCGCGTTCCGGGCCAATGTCGCGGCCGGCACCGTGTACCGCTATTTCCCCTCCAAGGCCGACCTGGTCTCGGAACTGATTGCCGACGTGTCGCGCGATGAACTCGCCGCCATCCGCCGCGCCGCCGACGCCGCGCCCGGGCCCTCCTCGGCACTGGCGGCCGCTGTCACGACCGTTGCAGCTCATGTGCTGTCGCAGCGCAAGCTCGCCTGGGGTATCCTTGCCGAGCCCGTCGATGTCGACGTCACGGCCTCGCGGCTGGCGAGCCGCCGCGAGATCGCTGGCGAGGTCGCAACCAGGATCGAGGCCGCGGTTCGCGCCGGGCATCTGCCGGCGCAGGATACCGCATTGGCGGCTTCCGCGCTGCTCGGGGCATTGCACGAATCCCTGGTCGGGCCGCTGGCCCCGGAAGGCATGGAGGATCCGGCGAAATTGCGTGACGCCGTGCAGGCTGTCACGCTACTGGCCCTGCGCGCGGTCGGTGTGATGGACGCTCGCGCCCGCGGTCTGGTGGTGCAGGCGGCACTGCCGGCAATAGCCTTGGCGGGGGCGTAACAAAGTCGCCGCTCAGGCGTCATATAGATTAGCCGCGGTGACATCGCTTTGACGCATCCGGCGCGTTAAGTGTGCAGTTCCCGCTGCATGGCGGCAAAATCGATCATTTTGAAGGAGCGATAGATGCCAACGACATCAGGATCAGCCAAATGGCAAGGCGGTATCAAGGATGGCAAGGGCGCGATCTCGACCAAGAGTGGCGCGCTGAATGATTATCCTTACGGCTTCGCCAGCCGCTTCGAAGGCAAGCCGGGCTCCAACCCCGAAGAACTGATCGGCGCCGCCCACGCCGCGTGCTTCACCATGGCGTTGTCGCTGATCCTGGGCGAAGCCAAGCTTACCGCGGAGCACATGGAGACCAAGGCTGACGTCACGCTGGAGAAGGTCGCTGATGGCTTTGCCATTACCTCGGTGCATCTGATTCTGAAGGCAAAGGTTCCCGGCGCCGACAAGGCAAAGTTCGACGAACTGACCGGCAAGGCCAAAGCCGGCTGCCCGGTATCGAAGGTGCTCAATACCAAGATCACGCTCGACGCGACGCTGCTGTAATCGCGGCAACGTGTGCTCGCTTTGCGGCAGGAGCGGGAAGGGGAATCAACTGCCCGCGTCGCCGTTCGGGCCAACGGAAGCGATGCGGACCATATTGGTGGTGCCGGGGGTGCCGAGCGGTACGCCAGCGACGATGATGACGCGCTGTCCTGCCTTGGCAAAACCGTCCCTGAAGGCGGTGTTGCCGGCGCGGGCCACCATGTCGTCCAGATCATGCGCGTCTTCGGCGACCACGCAATGCACGCCCCAGACCACGGACAATTTGCGTCCGGTGGAGATACTGGGCGTAATCGCCACCACCGGCGGCTTCGGCCGCTCGCGAGCAACGCGCAGCGCGGTCGATCCCGAACTGGTCCAGCAGATGATCGCTGAAAGATCGAGCGTCTCGGCAACCTGCCGCGCGGCGTCGGCAATCGCGTCGCCCACCGTGGGCTCCGGTTCGGCGCGCTGCGCATTGAGTACGCCGCGATAGATCGGGTCGCGCTCCACTTCCTCGCCGATGCGGTTCATGGTCGAGACCGCTTCCACCGGAAACTTGCCGGCTGCGGATTCCGCCGACAACATGATCGCGTCGGCGCCCTCATAGACCGCGGTGGCGACGTCGGAAACCTCGGCGCGGGTCGGCACCGGGCTCTGGATCATCGATTCCAGCATTTGCGTTGCCACCACAACCGGCTTGCCGGCGCCCCGCGCCAGCCGCGTTATCTGCTTCTGCAAGCTGGGTACCCGCTCCAGCGGCAGCTCGACACCGAGATCGCCGCGTGCCACCATCAGTGCGTCGGAGGCCTCCAGGATTTCGGCGAGCCGATCGATCGCTTGCGGTTTTTCGATCTTGGCCATGACCGCGGCGCGACCGCGAATCAGCTTCTTGACCTCGATTACATCCTCCGCGCGCTGCACGAAGGAAAGTGCGATCCAGTCGACGCCGGTCGCGAGCGCCGCCTCGAGGTCGGCGCGGTCCTTGGGCGTCATCGCCGAAACCGGCAGGTCGGTGTCGGGCAGGCTGACGCCCTTGCGGTCGGACATCCGGCCGCCGATCACAACGCGGGTGACCGCGCGATCGGGCGAGGCTTCCTCGACGATCAGTCGGACCTTGCCGTCGTCGAGCAGCAGCGCGTGCCCCGGCTTGAGCGCGGCCAGGATCTCCGGGTGCGGAAGCTGCACACGGCTGTTGTCGCCCGGCGCCTTGTCCGAATCGAGTATGAAGCTTTCGCCGTTCTTGAGTTGGATGGCGCCTTCCGTGAACGAACCCAGCCGCAGTTTCGGCCCCTGCAGATCGACCAGGATGCCGATCGGGCGGCCATAGCTCGACTCGACATTGCGGATGGTCTTGACCAGTTCGCGCATCTTGTCATGTGAGGTATGGCTCATATTGATGCGGAATAGATCGGCGCCGGCTTCAAACAGCCGCCGGACCACGGCGCTGTCGGAGGAAGCAGGGCCAAGCGTTGCAAGGATCTTGATGCGGCGCAGACGTCTCATGGCTTACTTTGCAGCCGTGCCATGAGGCGTTCCGGCCTGCGGATTGGGCAGCATCGGGTCTTTGCCCGGAGCAGCGGATATGCCCGGAATTCCACCGGGCTTGTTCGGGTCCACCGTTCCCGGAAGTCCCGGTACCTTCTGCCCGGACTGCTGTTCACTGGACTCCGTCAGTTGCACCGTCCAGGCCCGCTGCTCGCCGGTGTCGACCTCGAAAAAGCCGGTACGGTCGAAGCCGCGCGCCAGGCAATTCTCGGTCCCCTTGATGGTGAATTCCTTGTCGCGCGAGCACATGAAGGCTTGTCCCGACCACTCGCCGCCGCGATCATAATCGAGCGCGTAGATGTAATAATATCGCGCGACCAGCGTGCCCTTCAGCAGCGTCTCGCAACTGCGCGACGATACATTCCACCAACCCTCTGTGGTCCAGCCCTCGGCGTCCTTGTAGCCGAGCGCGATCCCCACCCGGCTCGAGGTATTGTTGCAGAGACGGAAATCCGCCGCAGCGGGGTTGTTCCAGAGGCACGTTATCACAAGCGCCAGCGCCGGCAGCAAACCGGCGGTCAAGCGAGCAGGGAATGGTCGGATGCGACGGGGAGCGCTGGGGATCATTAAGCCAAAGCCATATCAATTCTTGGATGATTTCGCGTGAGCCGGCCGTGGCTGTCAACGGTTGAGGCGGTGTTTTAGGGCAATCGGTCGCCGAAATCCCTCTTATTCCTATTTGTTTGCGCCGTGATATGGCAAAATCTGTGACAACGTCCATCTAATGTCCAATATTCCCGTCACAAAACGGCGACACATTGCTTGCGGAGCGCGAGATGGCAATCGACGACAAAACCAGAACAGAACTTGAGGCCGCGGTTTTCCGACGGCTGGTCGAACATCTGCGCGCGCGCCACGATGTCCAGAATATCGACCTGATGAATCTCGCGGGCTTCTGCCGCAACTGCCTGTCGAACTGGATGAAGGAGGAAGCCGACGCCAAGGGCGTGGTGGTCAGCAAAGAGGAGAGCCGCGAAGCCGTCTATGGCATGCCTTACGAGACCTGGAAGTCGAAATACCAGAGCGCGGCCAGTCCCGAGCAACTGGCAGCGATGAAGAAGGCCGAAAGCGGCCATTAAAATCAGCGACTGAACAGCCTCTCCGCCGCGCTTGCAACTTTCTCCTGTGGGCGCGCTGTGGATGATTGCGATGTTTTCTTGACGCAAGAGCCCCCGATCCTGAGGGTCATTTCGGAATGCGCCTCGCCGCGATGCGTGTGCGCCCGATCCAAGCCTTCCACCATCAGTTCACCCAGGAGTACCCGATGGCCACCTCCGCTGCTGCCGTCAAGGAAGAGCCCGCGACAAGGTTCGCAAAGGACCAGCTCAAGGCCATTATCGAACGCATCGAGCGTCTGGAGGAGGAAAAGAAGACGATCTCCGACGATATCCGCGACGTCTATGCCGAGGCCAAGGGCAATGGCTTCGACGTCAAGGCGCTGCGCACCATCGTTCGCCTGCGCAAGCAGGACGAAAATGAGCGCGCCGAACAGGAAACCATCCTTGAGACCTACATGCAGGCGCTGGGGATGCTATGAAGCGAATCTCGTGCGGGTCGCCGGCGTATCCGTCAATCTTCAAATTCTTGTGGCGAGGGTGATTTGCCGGGCCAAGCCCGGCCGTGACGGCCTGCGGTCATAACGGCTTGGGCCTAAGCGTATTCGAGGGAAGTGGATACCAATTCGCGTGAAGAAAACGCGTCAAAACAGGAATCGAGAGTCCCGTTCCGATTCCATCGGAACAGCTCTAGTGCAGCGACGCGGTCGTCTGCATCACGAACGCGGTCGTGGTCAGCCTGGTCGTAGCCGAGCCGGTGAAGCGATCACTGAGCAATCCCATCTGCGGATCGTCCGAGAATTTCATCGCCACAACGGCCTGCGGTTTGACAAAATAGGCGCGCATCAGCGTCATATCGGGATCGCCGAGCACGGTCGTGAACATCGAATTGTTGGCGCGTGATGCCAGCAATTCGACGCGCAGCCAGAGGTCATTGCCTTTGGCAGCCGCCAGCCGCGCCGATGTCATGATCACGCTGCTCTGGAGCAGGTTTCCTGGGCTCTGTACGCCCTTGACGGCGACGGTATTGATCTCGCGGGCGGCAGTAGCCGCATTGCGCGGGGCCAGGCGGGCGCTGTGCGGGATCGGCGCACTGGCCGTAACGATATTGGCGCGATCCATCGCTTCCCTGGCGGCCGGCGCGTAGGCCAGCGCCTCGAACGCCGATGAAACGCCGCCAGTCGGTTGCGGATCGGCCGCGGCAACGGCCCGACGCGCCTTCTGCTCAGGCGAAGCCTGTTTTACCGTCGGGATGTTACCCCAGAAGCCGCGGGCGTTGATGATGTCGGCTGGCGTCTGCGCCTTGGTCTCGGCCTGGGCGTCAGTCGTAGCAGCTGCCGACGGCTGCTGCGGTTTCGTGGGTTGGACGATCAGCGCGTCCGCGGAAGCGAGCTGGAACGTCGAACCGACACCCGGTTTTGCGCGCGGCGTAGCCCCGGCGGATTTGGCGTCGGCCACCTTGTTGGCGGCCGAAATCGCCGCAGCCGCGTCGGCGACCTGCTGGGCCGTCGGCATCGGCGAACTGACCGCCTCGTCCTCATCGTCGTCATTCGACTTGTGCTTGAACAACGCTGCCCACAGGCTCGGGCTGCTCTTCTTCAGCGCGTTGTCGTTGCCGTCGCGGGCCTCGATATCGGCGCGGGCCAGTTCATACCCCTTCAGCGGCACGCCGTCGGAGGGAATATGCACGGTGCGGCCGTCCGGGAACACCTTGACCAGTTGATCGTGGGTCATGCCCGGCCAGTGCCGGATGCTGCCGGTATCGAGGTGGACGAACGGCGATCCGGAGGTCGGATAAAACCCGACGCCACCGCGCTGCAGCCGTAACCCGGCGAAGCGGATCTGCTCAAGCGGTACGCCCGGAATGAAGAAATCCATGGCGTGGCCGAGCATGTGCTGGCTGAAGCGCGCGACGCTCGAGGAGCGGCGGTGCAACATCGCGTTGGTGGCGGGTGCGCGGTAGGCGGAAATGATCTGGATCGGTTTCTGGCCGCCGACGTCGCGATAGACTTCCCAGATGATGTCGAACAAATGCGGGTCCATCACCGTCTGATCCTGGGTGCGCCAGTCGCGAAGGTAATGATTGAGCTCTTTCAGTGCGGCTTCGTCATAGCGCCCGTTGCGCTTGAAGGTGACGGTAAGGTCTTCGTTGGAATGGGTATGGTGGAACGAAAGCGTCCGGGTCTCGTTCTCGGCGGTGGCGTCGTGGACCGCGCCCGCGCCGGCCAGCAGCAGCGATAAAGCCAGGCCGAGACGGCATCCGGCCAGATATCCGGCTTTAGGCAACGACAGTGAATTGAATTGGCGTGCGAAACCAGCCAGCACGATGAGCCCACCCAGAGGACGACCGATCGAAGATTTCTTTCACCGCCCCAACGGCGAAAGAAGGTGAAGTTGGTCCAAAGCGGGAGGGTTAACCGGACTCTACGCCCCACCCCCGAATACAGGCCACGAACTAACCCGCCGAGTGTGGCAAAAAATAGCCATTTGGCGAAATCCGGGTCGAGAATGGTTAACGTTACCAAGGCCGCAACGGGGCGAAGCCGTGATTTTGCCGAGAAATTTAAACCTGATCCGAAGCGGTACCGGCTAGCGCTCAAACACCCATCCCGGCGGACGACGGCCCGGAGGAACCGGGATGGGACGCGGACCGCCAAACAGCCGATCGAAGAAGGACGGTCCCCAGTTGTCGCCGGCATAGCTTACCCGCGGCGGCACGTAACCGGCCGGGCGGGAATAGCTCGGCTGCGAATGCGCCACGACGGCTTCCAGGTCCCGGCCGTGACCGCCATGCAGCAACGCCAGCATGGCGGCGTCGCGGCCATAGACGTCCTTGCGGATCTGCAGCTTGCCCGCGTCGTCCACGAACGCCGTCTGGTAGGTGATGTTGACCGGGATCGGGGTCGGGAATTTCAGGTCGATCTCGCTATGGCCGTACATGCTGCGGATCTTCTCGGGCGTATAGTGCTCATTCGGCTCGGTGATGCCGAGCAGCACGGCGGCATACTGGTCCGGATACTGTACCCGCATGCAACCATGGCTGTAGGCGCGCTCGTCCTTGGCGAACAAATACTTGTCCGGGGTGTCGTGCTGATACACCAGGAATTTGTTCGGGAAGTTGAAGCGGATGCGGCCGAGCGCGTTGCCTTCGCCGGGCGGCTGCGAAATATGCACGCTACCGTCCGGGTTTCGCTCAACCCTTAATCCCATCCGTTGCAGCACCGTCGGATCCTGCTGCAGGGCTGGCAGATATTCGCCATAGACGATTGAAGGCGGCACGTTCCAGGTCGGATTCACCGTGATGTACTTCATTGTTTCGGTCAGCAGCGGCGTGGCGTGAATGCCCGGCTTTCCCGTGACCACCTTGGTGGCCCAGACTTGGGCGCCGTGCTGCATCACCTTCAACGTATAGTCGGGGATGTTGAGGATGACATAGGCATCGCCGATCGAGGGTGCACCGAGGTCGCGCGGCAGCCAGCGCCAGCGTTCCATGTTGACGATGATGGTGTCGATCAGCTTGCTCCGTTTCGGGCTGTTGATGGCCCTGACGGTCCGTTCGTCGAGCACGCCGGTAGGCCTGAGGTCGGCGTTTTCCTGGAACTTGCGCACGGCTTCGGCGACCTTGGCGTCATAATGCGTGTCGTTGGCGTTCTCGGTGATGCCGAGCTTGGTGCGAAGCTGCGGTACGCGCGGATCCTCCATCACGACGGCGGGATGCTTCCTGTTGTGCGACGGTACGTACTTCAGCGCCGGTCCCTCGGCGATCTGGACCACCGGGCCGTCACCCTGGCCGCGCAATTCGGCGAGCTTGGCCTTCAATTCGCGATAGAGCTTTTGCGGCGGATTATAGCTGTCGAGCGCGGTGGAGGCATCCTTGGCGGAGGTGACGTTGCTGAGCACTTCCGAAGGATCGATCGGATGCTCCGGATAGGAGATATCGCCGCTCAGCTGCGACCAGTGCATCCGTCCGCTCTGGGCCTGGCGGGCGTAGTCCAGCATGCTCTCGGTCAGTTTCAGGTCGGCTTCCGCCAGCCCATCCGGGTTCGTTGCGGCGGCGAAATCCGGTACCGGGTAATCGGCGGGATTCAAGCCATCGGAGGCGGCATCTTTCAACCGCGCGATCACGCCGTTGGCGGTTGCGGTCAGCTTGCCGCCCTGGGTCCATAGCGGCGCGAAGTCACGCGCACCGTAGAATTTCTCCACGGCCGCGCGTTCGGCCTTGCGCTCGAAATAACGCAACGATTTTTCGCCCAGCATGTCGTGAAGCTTGTCGGCGACCGGCTGGTCGGCGGCCGGCACGTTGCTTGCGGCCTTGACCGGCTCCGCGGCAGGCGGCGCAGCGGTTGCAGCCGGAGTCGTGGTTGCGGGGTCCTTGATCGCAGTATCTTTGGGCGCGTCCTTGATAGAGTCGGGCGTGCTGGTGTCGGCAGCGGGCGCAACCGCAACATCGGCGGGCTTGGCCGCCGCCGGCTGGTCTGTCGCCTTGGTGCTATCGATCTTGGCGTTACCGACCTTCGCGGCGTCGGCATTCGGAGGTTGCGTTGTTGCGGGCGTCGTTGCAACGGCGTTATCGAGTTTGAAATCGTTGATGGTCGGCGGCGGGACGTTGGCAGGTTCGGGGCGCGGGATGGCTGCTTCGATGGCAAGCTCGGCGGCACTATTAGGGGCCGGATCAGATTGAGCCAGCGCCGAGGTTGCGTTTACCGTGAGGAATGTCGCGGCCACGGCCATCAGGACGCGGTCAAATCCAGCACGGTTCTTCGAACAGTCACGCATCATTTCGCCCCTCGGCTAGAACCATCCCGGCATGGAACAGTCCTGCCTAAAATTGCCGCTTGAGTCGTCCGTTCTCTATTTTCGCCGGCCTGATCGCTTCCGAACAATTCAGGGAACTCATGTTCTCTCCGGAACACGCTCCAAATGTGGCACGCCTGCACGCAACGATTCATACGCAGACGATACACGCGCCTCCATCATGCAGCCAGCGCCATGGGGGCAACTCACGACAAACTGACCTCGCAAAACTGCTTCACCGCAGCCGTTTTGCAACGGATTGCGCGCTTCTGCCACGCGCTTTCGCCTTTGTCTGTCACCTGCAAGCAACGGTTCGAATCTTCCGCCCGGTTGCTTGTGGGCCTTCGCAGGTCTCGCGTTCGGCACTGCCAATTGGGGGCTTGTCCTAGTTCGCATCGTCGGCGGCGGGAGCGTTGGCGGCGGCCTCGTCGATTTTACGATAGAGGGTCGAGCGGCCGATTTTCAGCCGGCGCGCGACTTCGGACATCTGCCCGCGATAATGCGAAATCGCAAATCGGATGATTTCGGTTTCCATCTCCTCGAGCGGACGCACCTCGCCATTGCTGGCCAGCATCGCAAGCGTGCCGGCGGAGGAAAGGGGCGCGATAGGTATTTCATTACCGGAAACCATCGCAGGTACCGTGGAATGCGCGCCCGGGCCGATAATCAAAGGTTCAGCCGACTGATGGCGCGCTTCAGATGTGGCCAGCGATTGCGCGGCCGCCTGCGGGAAGTCGGTAATGTCGAGTTGATCGGTGTCGCTCATGACCACGGCGCGATAGACCGCGTTCTCGAGCTGGCGGATGTTGCCGGGCCAGTCGAGTTGCGACAACAGCGCCATGGCCTCGCCACTGATGCCGGTGATGGGACGATTCTCCTCGGCGCAGAACCGCGCCAGGAAATGCCGCAACAGATGCGGGATGTCTTCGCGCCGCATCCGCAGCGGCGGGATCGTCAATGGCAGCACGTGCAGACGATAGAACAGATCCTCGCGGAATTGCCCTCCTTTGACGCGGTCGAGCAATTTGCGGTTGGTCGCGGAGATGATGCGGACGTCGACCTTGACCGGCTTGCGGCCGCCCACCGCCTCAACAGTGCCTTCCTGCAGCGCGCGAAGCAGTTTGACCTGCGCGGTCAAAGGCAGTTCCGAGACCTCGTCGAGAAACAGCGTGCCCCCGGAAGCCTCAACGAATTTGCCCATGTGGCGTTCGGTGGCGCCGGTGAAGGCGCCCTTCTCGTGGCCGAACAGGATCGACTCGACGAGATTGTCGGGGATCGCGCCGCAATTGACCGCTACGAACGGCTTTGTCTTCCGTTCGCTGCTGCCGTGGATGGCGCGCGCGAACAATTCCTTGCCGACGCCCGATTCCCCTTCGATCAATACCGGTATGGTGGAGGCCGCGGCTTTCTGCGCGGTGCGCAGCACGGCGGTCATGGTCTGGCTGCGGGTGATGATATCGGCGAAGGTCAATTTGCCTTCGCGGCTGTGCCGGATGCGTTGCAATTCACCCTTTAACGCGCTGGTGTTGAGCGCATTGCGCAGCGACACCTGCAGCCGCTCAAGGCCGACCGGCTTGACCACGAAATCCTGGGCGCCTGCGCGCATTGCCGAGACCACATTGTCGATGCCGCCATGGGCCGTCTGCACGATCACGGGAACGTTCAGACCGGCTTCGCGGATTTTGGCCAGCACGCCCATGCCGTCGAGGCCGGGCATGACAAGGTCGAGCATGACGGCGTCGATCGTGGGCGCGTCTGCGGCGGTCAGGGCCGCGATCGCGGCGTCGCCGCTATCGACCACCAGCGCCTCGTAGCCGCATTTCTGCACCATGTTTTCGACCAGGCGACGCTGCACGGCATCGTCATCGGCAATCAAAATACAGGCAGCCATGGCTTTCCTCGGTCGTTACAACTATTTGTCTCGAATCGGGGCACTCTCGCTGAAGCCGATTAACGCCCTCTTAAAGGTTGGCGCCCCGCTCTCGATTGATCGTTTCTGGTTGAACAAGCAGGCTGACATCAGATGACCTCGCGCTCCACATCCGTCCTTCGCAAACCGGTCAACAAACCAGCGACCAGGAAATCTGCGAGCAAGCAATCTGCGAAGAACAAGGCTGGCAAGCTGCCGGAATGGAACCTGGCCGACCTCTATCCCGGCATTGACGCGCCGGAGATCAGCAGCGATCTCGACCGTATGGACGCGCAATGCATCGCGTTTGAGACAGACTACAAAGGCAAGCTTGCGGCGCAAATTTCGTCAGAAGACGGCGGAAAGTGGCTTGCCGAGGCGGTCAGGCGCTACGAGGCGATCGACGATCTCGCCGGCCGACTGGGGTCCTATGCGGGCCTCATTCATGCCGGCGACAGCGTCGATGCGGCGATCACCAAATTCTACGGCGACGTTTCCGAGCGGCTGACGGCGGCCTCAGTGCATCTGCTGTTCTTCACGCTGGAACTGAATCGCATCGACGATGCCGCGATGGACCGCGCGATGCAGACTCCCGAACTCGGCCATTATCGGCCGTGGATCGAGGATCTGCGCAAGGACAAGCCGTATCAATTGGAAGACCGCGTCGAGCAGCTGTTTCACGAGAAATCCCAGAGCGGCTACGCCGCCTGGAACCGGCTGTTCGATCAGACCATTTCCGGCCTGCGCTTCAAGGTAGGGGGCAGCGAACTCGCGATCGAGCCGACGCTCAATTTGTTGCAGGATCGCGCGCCGCAAAAGCGCAAGGCGGCAGGGCAGGCGCTGGCGAAAACCTTCAAGGCCAACGAGCGGACCTTTGCGCTGATCACCAACACCCTCGCCAAGGACAAGGAGATTTCCGACCGCTGGCGCGGTTTCCAGGATGTCGCGGATTCCCGGCATCTCAATAACCGCGTCGAGCGCGAGGTGGTCGATGCGCTGGTCAGTTCGGTGCGCGCGGCCTATCCGCGGCTCTCGCATCGCTATTACCGGCTCAAGGCTGGCTGGTTCAAGCGGAAGAAGCTCGCGCACTGGGATCGCAACGCGCCGCTGCCGTTCGCCGCGACCGGCAGCATTGCCTGGCCCGACGCCCGGAACATGGTTCTGACGGCCTATCGCGGTTTCTCGCCCGAGATGGCCAATATCGCCGAGCGGTTTTTCACCGATCGCTGGATCGATGCGCCGGTGCGGCCAGGCAAGGCCCCGGGCGCGTTCTCGCATCCGACCACGCCATCGGCGCATCCCTATGTGCTGATGAATTATCAGGGCAAGCCGCGCGATGTGATGACGCTCGCGCATGAACTCGGCCATGGCGTGCATCAGGTGCTGGCGGCCAAAAACGGTGCGTTGATGGCGCCGACGCCGCTGACGCTGGCGGAAACCGCCAGCGTGTTCGGCGAAATGCTGACCTTCAGGCGGCTATTGGGCGAGACCAAAAGCATCAAGCAGCGCCAGGCGCTGCTGGCCGGCAAGGTCGAGGACATGATCAACACGGTGGTGCGGCAGATCGCGTTCTATTCGTTCGAACGCGCGGTCCATACCGAACGGCGCAACGGCGAATTGACCGCCGAGCGCATCGGGGAGATCTGGCTCAGCGTGCAGGGCGAGAGCCTGGGGCCCGCGATCGACATCCGGCCGGGCTACGAGAATTTCTGGATGTACATCCCGCACTTCATCCATTCGCCGTTTTACGTCTACGCCTATGCATTCGGCGATTGCCTGGTGAACTCGCTCTATGCGGTCTACGAAAATGCCCAAAGCGGTTTTGCCGAGCGTTATCTGGCGATGCTGGGCGCAGGCGGCACCAAGCATTATTCCGAACTGCTCAAGCCGTTCGGCCTCGACGCCAAGGATCCGAAATTCTGGGACGGCGGCCTGTCGGTGATCTCGGCCATGATCGATGAGTTGGAAGGAATGGCCTAAATATCTCGTTATGGCCGGGCCGGTCCTTCGCCGCAGTGCGGAAAGCGTCGCCCAGGATCCGGATTATTGGTCGCCCAACCCGCAAAACAGCGAGCAAAGCAGCAAAGTTGCAGGTAAACAGGAACTGCCCCGTTGCCCTGCGAACGGCTTTGCGCTATTTCGGCGTGAGCAACCAGTACCGACCAGGAGATATTGATGTCAGACCACAGTGAAGTTGCGTACTCCATCGCAGATGGCAATGACTATCAGGCCCATGAGGACACCTACGAAGGCTTCATCAAGCTCGCGAAAATCGGCACTACCGCCGTAGTTATCATCCTCTCCCTGATGGCGGTTTTCCTGACCTGATCCCCCCTCCCATCGCGGCCCGATCGAGACCAGCGCGGAAAGTCTGACCTCGCTGGGATCCCGGCGCATTGGCCAAACCTGCCAATTGGACGCAAAATAGCTCGCAAGACGGGTCGCCCGGCGTTGCCCTGCGAGCTGCTTTGCGCTATTTCGGCATGAGTAACCAATACTGATTGGGGATAGCGATGGCAGACCACTCAGATCACGGCGAAATCACCTACACGATTGCCGACGGCAACGACTATCAGGCCCATGAACACACCTATGAAAGCTTCACCAAGCTGGTGAAAATTGCCACCGCTGCTGTGGCTTTCATTCTCATCATGATGGCGATTTTCCTGACCTGATTGTCGCGCTTCTACGCGGCGGCGTGACCGGAAAAACGGCTGCATTCCGCTTGCAAAACCGGTATCCAACCTAGCGGAAATAGCGCTAGCTAGTTGGTTAGCTGGCTTGCTCGTGCGCGTGCCTCGTGCCGCCGGAGGCTCCATGAAGATTGCCGTCGCCAAGGAAATTGACCCGTCCGAACCGCGGGTCGCCGCCTCACCCGACACCGTGAAGAAGTTCAAGGCGTTGGGCGTCGATGTCGCGGTCGAGCCGGGGGCCGGCATCAAGTCGGGCCTGCCGGATTCCGAATTTACCGCGGCTGGCGCCACGGTCAGCGCCGATGCGCTGAAGGACGCCGACATCGTCATCAAGGTGAAACGGCCGGAAGCAAGCGAGCTTGCGAAATACAAGCGCGGCGCGCTTGTCATCGCGATCATGGATCCTTATGGCAACGACGCCGCGCTGAAGACGATGGCGAAGGCCGGCATCGCGGCATTCGCGATGGAGTTGATGCCGCGCATCACCCGCGCGCAGGTAATGGACGTATTGTCGAGCCAGGCCAACCTCGCCGGCTATCGCGCGGTGATCGAGGCGGCCGAAGCTTTCGGCCGCGCTTTTCCGATGATGATGACGGCGGCGGGCACCATTCCCGCGGCCAAGGTGTTCGTGATGGGCGTCGGCGTCGCCGGGTTGCAGGCGATCGCAACGGCGCGGCGGCTTGGCGCCGTCGTCAGCGCGACCGATGTGCGCCCCGCCACCAAGGAGCAGGTCGAGAGCCTGGGTGCGAAGTTCCTCGCGGTCGAGGATGACGAGTTCAAGAACGCGCAGACCGCCGGCGGCTACGCCAAGGAGATGTCGAAAGAATATCAGGCCAAGCAGGCCGCGCTCACCGCCGAGCACATCAAGAAGCAGGACATCATCATCACCACCGCGCTGATTCCTGGCCGCCCGGCGCCGAAACTCGTGACGATGGAGATGGTGAAATCGATGAAGCCGGGCTCGGTGCTGGTCGATCTCGCGGTCGAACGCGGCGGCAATATCGAGGGCGGCAGGGCAGGGGAGATCGCCGATGTCGAGGGCATCAAGATCGTCGGCTTCACCAATGTCGCTGGCCGGGTCGCCGCGTCCGCCTCGAGCCTCTATGCGCGCAACCTGCTTTCCTTCATCGAAACGCTGATCGACAAGTCGACCAAGGCGCTTGCGGTGAAGTGGGACGACGAACTGGTCAAGGCCACGGCATTGACCAAAGACGGTGCCGTCATTCATCCGAACTTCCAGCCCAAATCGTCCTGATTGGATCGCTCAAGGAGAGCCGCCATGGATCATATCGCGCAGGCCGTCGATCCCTTTGTGTTCCGGCTGTCGATTTTCGTGCTCGCCGTGTTCGTCGGCTATTTCGTGGTGTGGTCGGTGACGCCCGCGCTGCATACGCCGCTGATGTCGGTGACCAATGCGATCTCCTCGGTGATCGT
>JAGXAJ010000047.1 GCA_018971625.1 Pseudomonadota bacterium | reverse complement strand
TAACCGAAGCCAAGGCGATCCATCGCGCCCGGCCGGAAGTTTTCGACCAGGACGTCCGACCTGTCGATCAGCCGCCACAGCACCTCGCGGCCACGCTCGCTCTTCATGTCGAGCGTAATGCTTTTCTTGTTGCGGTTGACCGACAGGAAATAGGCCGCTTCATCGCCTTGATAGGGTGGAGCGAACGCGCGCGTGTCGTCGCCCTCGCCGGGGCGCTCGACCTTGATCACCTCGGCGCCGAGATCGCCGAGCTGCATGGTGCAGAACGGCCCCGACAGAACGCGGGTCAGATCGACAACACGTAATCCATCAAGCGGACGCATGCGCTTTTGCCTCATTTGCCGCGATAACAATTTCGGGGGAACCTGTCGGTTGCAATATCACGCGCGCAACTTGCATTTCAATAGCGGCTGGACCGTTGATCCGCGGACTGCACCCTTGGCGATGCGGCACACGGATGCCGCTGAAAATAGTTTCAAAATCACGACAAGTTATTTTTCGAAACCGGCCGAACAGCCTCCCGTAACTCGGCGCGACGACGGCGCAGTGCGGCCCTTGGCCCTCAGCGCCGTTGTTATCACGATCTCCGGCGAACCTGCCGGTCCTCAAATCCATCGGGAGACATTCCATGTCCAAGCATATTGCATTTCTTTCTGCGGTTGCGTTCGGCGCGCTCGCCATCACCGCCAGCGTCGTCGCGCCCGTCAGCGCGCAAGACAAGATGATGTCCGGCAAGAAAACCGTGATGGTCGGCGGCGCCGCGATGTTCCCCTCGAAGAACATCATCCAGAACGCCGTCAATTCAAAGGACCACACCACGCTGGTCGCCGCGGTGAAGGCTGCCGGCCTGGTCGAGACCCTGGAAGGCAAGGGCCCGTTCACCGTGTTCGCGCCGACCAATGCGGCCTTCGCGAAGCTGCGGGCCGGCACCGTCGATACGCTGGTGAAGCCCGAGAACAAGGCGACCCTGACCAAGATCCTTACCTACCACGTCGTCCCCGGCAGGCTTGAGGCTTCCGACCTGACCGACGGCAAGAAGCTCAGGACTGTGCAGGGCGAAGAGTTGACCGTGAAGCGCTCGGGCAACAAGATCATGATCATCGACGCCAAGGGCGGCTCCTCGACCATCACGATCGAGAACGTTAACCAATCGAACGGCGTGATCCAGGTGATCGATACCGTCCTGATGCCCTCGTAACCTTGCAAATGTCCCGACCTTCCCCAGCGGGATACGCGACGGCGGCGGGCCGGGAAACCGGCTCGCTTTTTTGTGAACGTTGAATAGCCAACGTATGTCGACCTGAAAGCCCGGAACGCGGTAACGAAACATCGGTCCCAGGCGTATTAGCGGTACCGGTTGAACCCAACGACGTAACTGCCATGTCCACTGTCATGTCCACGATTGTAGTCAACGATGAGCATACAACGCGCGGCGCCAAGGTGATCCAGCCCCGCTGGGTCCGGGTGATGCACTGGATCAACGCGGTTGCGATCGGTCTGATGATCACCTCGGGCTGGGAGATCTACAACGCATCGCCGTTGTTCCGCTTCAGTTTTTCTTCCCGGATCACCCTGGGCGGCTGGCTTGCCGGCGCGCTGCTCTGGCATTTCGCCGCGATGTGGCTGCTGATGGTCAACGGCCTGCTTTATCTCGCTTTCGGGCTCGCCACCGGCCGCTTCCGCAAGAAGCTGCTGCCGATCACGCCCTCGGCTGTAATCGCCGACACCAAGGCGGCGCTCACCCTCAAATTATCGCATGACGACCTCAGCAGATATAACAGCGTGCAGAAGCTGCTCTATAGCGGCATCATCATAGTCGGCATTGTCATCGTCCTTTCCGGACTTTCGATCTGGAAGCCGGTGCAGCTGCAATATCTGACAGCGCTGTTCGGCGGTTACGATGTCGCCCGCTATGTCCACTTCGCGTGCATGGCCGCGATCTGCGGATTTTTGGTGGTGCATGTCGCGCTGGCGCTGCTGGTGCCGAAAAGCCTGCGCGCGATAACTATCGGACGCTAGAGCATGATCCGGAAAAATGGAGAACCGATTTTCTGACAAGGTCATGCCCAGAAATAGATTGTAGGAGACGGGTTATGGGCCGCATGCGCTCGCTTCTGATTCCAGGCGTCGATGAGAAGTTGCTGATCAAGGACGCTCAAAAGGCGATGCCGGATCTGGCGCGACGGCGCTTCATCGCCAGCGGCGCCAGCCTCGGCGCGCTGACGCTGCTGACCGGTTGCAATGTGTCGGACAGCTCCTCGGCCGAAGCAATGCTGATTCGGATCTCGAAGTTCAATGATGCCGTGCAGGCGCTGATATTCAATCCGGACACGCTGGCGCCGACGTTCCCGGAAAGCGCGATCACCAAGCCGTTTCCGTTCAACGCCTATTACCGACTCCACGAAGCACCGAGGGTCGACGGCAAGACGTGGAAGCTCGAGGTCCGCGGTCTGGTCGACAACAAGAAATCATGGACCTTGGACGAGCTTTACCAGTTGCCGCAGGTCAAGCAGGTCACCCGCCTTGTCTGCGTCGAGGGCTGGAGCGCGATCGGCAGCTGGACCGGCACGCCGCTGCGCGATTTTCTCAAGCTGATCGGCGCCGATACCCACGCCAAATATGTCTGGTTCCAGTGCGCCGACAAGGACGGCTACAATTCGCCGCTCGACATGCGCAGCGCGCTGCATCCGCAGACCCAGATGGCGTTCAAATTCGCCGACGAAATCCTGCCCACGGCCTATGGCTTCCCGATGAAGATCCGGGTGCCGACCAAGCTCGGCTTCAAGAACCCGAAATACGTGTTGTCGATGGAAGTCACCAACGACTACAAGGGTGGCTACTGGGAAGACCAGGGATACAACTCGTTCAGCGGCAGCTGATGTAGCGAATAGGGAGTAGCGAATAGTAGCGATCCATTCGCCACTCCCTATTCGCCATTCGCTACTCGCCTCCCGAGCTTCTTCTGAAACGCCGAGGCCACTGCTCCGATCACCAGCATCGCTGCGCCGGCATCGAGGACATAGGCGGTCATGAAGGTCATGTACGCGGTGTAGCCGGCGCCGAACAGGAAATAACCGGCCAGATAGATCAGCGCTGGTCTGACGGCGAATTTGACCGGCGTAGCGTCGGCAATGTCACCGCCCGCTCCAAACGGCGTCAGCAGCAGAGGCAAGGTCATTGCGATCGACAGCAATGTCATCGTCCACCATACGATCCACCACGACCCAGGGCCGAACGCCTTGAGCACGAAGGGGGCGATCAGGCCGGACAACACGATGCCGCTGCCAGGGCCGGCATAAACAGGCTGAGCAGGAAATTTGCCCGGGCGGCCCATGATTGCGCGATCGTCGCGGCGAGCGCCCCATTGGCGACGAAACCGATCGCCGCGCCGACGCCCGCCAGCAATCGGGCGAAGCTCAGCACAATGAAATTGTCGGTGAGCGCGCACAGCGCCAGCGACAGCACGAGGCCAGCGTTCCCCAGCGCAGCGAGGCGGCTAACCCGAAGCGCTTGACGATCCTGGCCGCGATCAGCGCGCCGGCGAGGTAGCCCGCGGCATTGATGGTGTTCATGAAGCCGGCGGCCGAATACGACCAGCCGAGCGAGTCGCGCATGTCCGGCAGCACCAGCGAATAGGCGAAGCGGCCGATGCCGAGGCCGACGGCGGGCGTCAGCGACAGAACAAGGAATCAGCCGCACGGGATGCGCGTAAGGCTGTTGAGGGGCTGGTGCTGGCAAGGAGGGCACTCCGGGCAGCCACATAGTGGCAGCGGGAGGCCGGCTTGCACAGGGCGGGCCCGTCAACGGCGCCTTGCCAATCGCGTAACGCCGCTTTAGCACTCGGCGCGCGGTGTAGACATTTCCATCATGGCCGGGCTAAAGCGCGAAGCGCGTCTTCGTACAGATGTCCCGGCCATCCACGTCTTGATCCGCATGCAAAGCAAAAGACGGAGATGCCCGGCACAAGGCCGGGCATGACGCCCGAGTTGAGGTACCTAAACCATGGCGAACCATAAACTGCTGCTTCTCCCTGGCGATGGCATCGGCCCTGAAGTGATGGCGGAAGTGAAGCGCCTGATCGACTGGCTGAACGCGCAAGGCATCGCACATTTCGAAACCGAGCAGGGACTGGTCGGCGGTTCGGCCTATGACGCGCATGGAGTCGGCATTACCGACGATACCATGGAACGGGCCAAGGCGGCCGACGCCGTGATCTTCGGCGCGGTCGGCGGTCCGAAATGGGACAGCGTTCCCTATGAAGCGCGGCCGGAAGCTGGCTTGTTGCGGCTGCGCAAAGACCTCGGACTGTTCGCCAATTTGCGGCCGGCGGTGGTGTATCCGGCGCTGGCTGGAGCTTCGAGCCTCAAGCCTGAATTGATCGAGGGCCTCGACATCATGATCGTGCGCGAGCTGACCGGCGGGGTTTATTTCGGCGAACCGAAGACCATCACCGATCTCGGCAACGGCCAGAAGCGCGCCATCGATACCCAGGTTTACGATACCTACGAAATCGAGCGCATTGCGCGGGTCGCATTCGACCTCGCGCGCAAGCGGCGCAACAAGCTGACCTCGATGGAAAAACGCAACGTCATGAAATCTGGCGTGCTGTGGAACGAGGTGGTCACGCAGGTCCACGCCCGCGAGTACAAGGACGTGACACTCGAACACCAGCTCGCCGATTCCGGCGGCATGAACCTGGTGAAGTCGCCGAAGCAGTTCGACGTCATTGTTACCGACAATTTGTTCGGCGACATGCTGTCCGATATCGCGGCGATGTTGACGGGCTCGCTCGGCATGCTGCCGTCGGCCTCGCTCGGCGAGATCGATGCCAAGACCAAAAAGCGCCGCTCGCTGTTCGAGCCGGTGCACGGTTCGGCCCCTGACATCGCCGGCAAGGGTTTCGCGAACCCGATTGCGATGCTGGCTTCGTTCGGAATGGCGCTGCGCTACTCCTTCGAGATGGGCGCGCTTGCCGACAGGCTCGATGCGGCGATCGCCGCCGTACTGGCCAAAGGCTTGCGCACCGCCGACATCAAATCGGAAGGCGCGACGGTGGCGTCAACAAGCCAGATGGGCGAGGCGATCCTCAGGGAATTGCAGGCGCTCTACGCCTAGATATTTCAGGAGACGTCATGCCCGGGCACAGCCGTCTGAAGGACGCGTCGCTTCCGCTCGCCGATGTCCCGGGCATCCAAGTCTTGCTGCCAGGTTTTCCGGCGCCCAAAACGCAGATAGCCGGGAAAAGGCCCGGCCATGACCACGTTGCCATGACCACGTCAGGGTTCTCTGCGCCGCTCAGTACAGCGGGAAGCCCGTGGGATAGCCGCCCAGATCCGACGGCGTACTCAGCGGTTGGCGATCGATCGGTTGATTCTTGTTCTCGCGCGCGAAAGACGGATAACCGATCTCCGGTGGGAACGCGTAGTCCTGGAACTTGCGGTCGCCCGGCAGCACCTCGGTGCCGGCATCCAGCCACGAGCGGGTGGTGACGTAGACCCGCGTATGCGGTCCCTGCTGATAGACCTGATTCGGACCGCGCGAGCCGTAATAGGGGCGGCCGTCGCGGTCATATGGCTGTTGCTGCTGGCGCTTGTGCTGCGGCGACTGCGCGCTGGCCGGTGCGATCGCGACGCCGGCAAAGGCGGTGGCAGCAAGCAACACCACAAGCTTGCTCGCGGTGGGGAATTTCGGGGTCATCAGGTCCTCTTGGTCAGGCGCAACGCCATATCCGATCCGATGTCATTCTAGCCGCCGGGTGGATCGCGCCACAAGGTCAATCGGGCCACACTGCGTCACAATAATGCGGCGGCGAGTGTAAAAGTTGCATGAAAACCAGCGCCTTAAACCGGTGCTGCCGGCATTCCGGATCCAGCCCAACGAATCAAGGCGGTACGGCGGGTTTTCGTTTGGCTCATTTCCATCGCTCGGCAGCATCAGGCGATCCAGCGGGCAGTCGATCGAGGCGACGGGGAAAGATCTGGCCGGCAAATCCAACCCCGGGGTCCGCAACAGCGGACTATTCCGTAAGTCTATGTTTCTACAAAGCTTTCATGTCACCGACGGCGGAAGCCGGGCTGCCGTGCTCCAGCGCCGCTGCCCGCACTCGATCCTACCCATTGATGCCGACGATGGCGGGGAGCGCGAACCCTCCTACATAGGCAACGGGCGTCATCCGGCGGCCGGTCTGACGTTGTCATCCAACGTTGAACGTTGTCTTCCAACGTGTTCTAAGGGCGTCTCTCGCATAGAAGCGCTGCCTCTTGTCTTTTCGCCGCGCGGTGGGCGGGAGGCATTTTTCTTCGGAGAACGAACGATGGGTTACAAAGTCGCGGTGGTCGGAGCGACCGGCAATGTCGGTCGGGAAATGCTCGGCATTCTCGACGAACGCAAATTTCCGGCGGACGAAGTGGTGGCGCTCGCCTCCCGTCGCAGCGTCGGCGTCGACGTGTCCTATGGCGACCGCACCCTGAAATGCAAAGCCCTCGAGCATTACGATTTCTCCGACGTCGATATCTGCCTGATGTCGGCGGGCGGCGCGGTGTCGAAGGAATGGTCGCCGAAGATCGGCGCGGCCGGTGCTGTCGTGATCGACAATTCGTCGGCATGGCGGATGGATCCGGACGTGCCGCTGATCGTGCCCGAGGTCAATGCGGCTGCCGCGGCCGGCTTCACCAGGAAGAACATCATTGCCAACCCGAACTGCTCGACCGCGCAGCTCGTGGTCGCGCTGAAGCCGCTGCACGACAAGGCGGTGATCAAGCGCGTGGTGGTGTCGACCTATCAGTCGGTGTCGGGCGCCGGCAAGGAGGCGATGGACGAATTGTTTTCGCAGACCAAGGCGGTCTACACCAACAGCGAATTGGTCAACAAGAAATTCCCCAAGCGTATCGCCTTCAACGTGATCCCCGAGATCGACGTGTTCATGGAGGACGGCTACACCAAGGAAGAGTGGAAGATGATGATGGAGACCAAGAAGATTCTTGATCCCAAAATCAGGCTGAGCGCAACCTGCGTCCGGGTGCCGGTGTTCGTCGGCCATTCCGAAGCGGTCAGTATCGAGTTCGAGAATCCGATCTCGCCGGACGAAGCGCGCAATATCCTGCGCAATGCGCCGGGCTGCCTGGTGATCGACAAGCAGGAGCCGGGCGGCTACGTCACGCCATACGAGGCGGCCGGCGAGGACGCCACCTATATCAGCCGCATCCGAGAGGATGCGACGGTGGAGAACGGCCTCGTGCTGTGGTGCGTGTCGGACAATCTGCGCAAGGGCGCCGCGCTGAATGCGATCCAGATCGCCGAATGCCTGATCAACCGCAAGCTGATAAGCGCCAAGAAGAAGGCGGCGTAAGGAAAGGGGAGTCGGAAGTAGCGAATAGGAAGTAGCGAAGGAAATTCCACTCGCTATTCCCCATCCGCTACTCGCCCATCTTCACGGTTCGCGCGCGCTCTTGAATTCCTTTGTCGCCGGATCGAGCACGAACAGCGTGCCCTTGGCGACGCCGAAATAGGCGCCGTGCAATATCATCTCGCCGCGCTCGACGGCGGATTTCACGAACGGAAACGTCATAAGGTTTTCCAGGCTGCGGAACACAGCGGCTTTCTCGATCCGGACGGTGAACTCCTGCATCGTCTCCTGGTCGCGTTGCTCGACCTTTTCGCCGGGCCTGGCGAACATTGCCATCCATTTGCCGATGAAATCGCCCGGCGACAGCGGCGCCGCCTTGTCGATGAAGGCGCGGATGCCGCCGCATTGCGCATGGCCGAGCACGACGATATGTTTCACGTGCAATACGTTCACCGCGAATTCCAGCGCTGCCGAGACGCCATGCGCGTTGGCGTCGGGCTGATAGATCGGCACCAGATTGGCGATGTTGCGCATCACGAATAATTCACCGGGACCGGCGTCGAAGATCACTTCGGGCGAGACGCGGGAATCGCAGCAGCCGATCACCATGACTTCGGGGGATTGCCCGCGCACCGAGAGCTCGCGGTAGCGCGATTGTTCGGCCGGGAGCCGTTGCGTGGTGAAGCTCCGGTAGCCGTCGAGCAGTTGTTGCGGAAAGGAGGCCATGACGATGGATAACCATATGCGCCCGGCCCGAACAAGCCTTTCGGGCGGTGGGACGAAATGATATCGGGTCTGGTTCGAAGCCGGCAACGACGCCGTCAGCCGGACCAAAGGCGAAACATCCAGGGAACCTCGCCCATGATCCGCCCGCGCCGCAGCCTGTTGTTCATGCCCGGATCGAATGCGCGGGCGCTGGAAAAGGCGCGCAACCTGCCCGCCGACGTGCTCATCCTCGATATCGAGGACTCCGTGGCGCCGGACGCCAAGGGGCTGGCGCGCGACCAGATCGCCCAGGCGATCGGGGCGCGGGGCTTTGGCAAGCGCGAGATCTGGATCCGCACCAACAGCCTGGATACGCCATGGTTCGCCGATGACATCGTCATGGCGGGCGGGGCCAAGCCGGATGGCATTCTGGTGCCCAGGGTTTCGACCGTCGAAGATCTCAAGGCGATCGGCGATCGGCTGGCCAATCGGCGCCGATGCGTCGATCAAGCTCTGGGCCATGATCGAGACAGCGCGCGGAGTACTGGACGCCGACAAGCTCGCCGCCGCCTCACGCGATTCCAGAACGCGCCTGGCCGGATTTGTATTTGGGCCGCATGATATCTCGCGCGAGACGCGGATCAGAATGCAACCCGGCCGCGCCGCGATGGTCCCGATGATCACGCATTGCATCCTGGCGACGCGCGCGCACGGCCTGGAAATTCTCGACGGGCCCTACAGCGATTTCTCCAATGTCGACGGCTTTGGCCAGGAATGCACGCAAGCGCGCGATCTCGGCTTCGACGGCAAGACGCTGATCCATCCCGGCCAGATCGAGGCTTGCAATGCGATCTTCACCCCGCCCGCAGCGGACGTCGCAGAGGCGCGAAGAATCATCGCCGCCTTTGAGCGCCCGGAAAACGCCTCGCGCGGCGCCATCCAGATCGATGGCCGCATGGTCGAGTGGCCGCACGTGGAGATGGCCAGGCGCACCATCGCGATTGCCGACGCCATCGCGGCGATGGGGAAATGAATCAGGGACAGGAAAGTCACGCCGACTATTTGCCGAATTTCTCCGCCGCCCACGCATGGAGGCTGCCGGGGACGGGCTTCGTTCGGGCGCGGCCCTTTGGCGAGATGTGAAAGCCTGTGATGCCGGGATCGCTGATCAGCGCCGAAAAATCGGATCGGTCGAAGAACAGTTTTGGCAAGGAATGGACGGCGTAAAACGACTTCAGCGGCAGGACGTATTGCAATTGATCGGCGCGGCGCGCCAGTGCGGTCAGCGCGGCGGGACCGAACACCGCGACGCGGATGTCGGAGAGCCGGTTCGATGCGCCGCGCAGCCGATGCAGCCAGAAGGTGGCGCGATGGCTCAGCGACAGCCATTCCGGCGTCAGCTCGTTCTGCTTTATAAGATTTTCGAACGCCGTCACGATCGGATCGTCCGGCGGCAGATACAACACCGAATTGCCGATCATTCGCGGTCGTTCCCAGGCGAAATAGGGTCTGGCGGGATCGATCTCGACCGGCTTCAGCAGCAGCACGTCGGCGTCCAGCCATAAGCGCGCAGGATCAGGCCTCGCGTGCCTGGCCATCAGCCGGATCCGGAAGAAGTCGGAGTATTGCAGCGTGGTCCAGTCGCGCCACGAACCATCCGGTTGCGGCGGCCGCAGCCGTTCGGAGAACGAATAGGGCAGGATCGACTCGGCCTCGGCATTGCCGACCCCGTCGGGCAGGCCCGGCAGCGGATCGAAACTGTAGACGGTGACCTTGTGGCCGGCGGCGACCTGCGATTTCAGGCACAGGGTGCGCAGCGGATCGAGCGGCCCACGCCAGAAGGTGACGACGTCTGGCCGCATGCTAGTTGATCCTGGCAGTGAAGAGATTAGGCCAAGTAATCAGGTTCGGGCGATCAAGCCCAGGCGCGCTCGGCTTTCGCCTTGGCCTCGTAGCTGTTGATCGACGCCTTCTTTTCCATCGTCAATCCGATGTCGTCGAGGCCGTTGAGCAGGCAATGCTTGCGGAACGGATCGATCTCGAATTTCACGGTGCCGCCGTCGGGTCCGCGGATTTCCTGGTTGTGCAGGTCGATGGTCAGGGTCGCGTTGGCGCCGCGCTCGGCGTCGTCGAACAATTTGTCGAGGTTTTCCTGCGAAACTCGGATCGGCAGCACGCCGTTCTTGAAGCAGTTGTTGTAGAAGATGTCGCCGAACGAGGTCGAGATCACGCAGCGAATGCCGAAATCGAGCAGCGCCCACGGCGCGTGCTCGCGGCTCGAGCCGCAGCCGAAATTGTCGCCGGCGACCAGCACCCTGGCGTTGCGGTAGGCGGGCTTGTTGAGAATGAAATCCGGGTTCTCGCTGCCGTCTTCCCTGTAGCGCTGTTCGGCGAACAGGCCCTTGCCGAGACCGGTGCGCTTGATGGTTTTGAGGTACTGCTTCGGAATGATCATGTCGGTGTCGACATTGATGATCTTCAGCGGCGCCGCGACGCCTTCCAGCGTGGTGAACCTATCCATCTCTGCACTGCTTTGTTTGGATTGACGAATTGTGCCGCACTTTATCGCGAATGCGGGCCGCATCAAAGCGCTAATCGGTATCGTGCTGGGCCTCGATGCCAGCCATGTCGGCGTCGGATAGCCCAAAATGATGGCCGATCTCGTGAATCAGCACGTGGCGGACGATACGGCCGAGCGTTTCGTCATGCTCGGCCCAATAATCCAGGATCGGCCGCCGGTAGAGCCAGACCAGATTGGGTAACCGCGCGATGTCGTCATGGCTTCGGAATGGCAGGCCGATGCCCAGGAACAGGCCAAGCAGGTCGAATTCGCTCCCGGCTTTCATCTCGTCGAGGACTTCCTCGGTCGGGAAATCATCAACGCGGACAACCACGCCCTCGCACCGAGCGCGAAATCCCTTCGGCAGGCGCTCGAATATATCGTGCGCCATGGCTTCCATCTCGGCCAGCGACGGTGCTTTGGCGGAGGTCCACATCATTTGCTTTGGCTCCCTCGTTCGCAACAGCGCTAGCTGCAATGGGCGGCGAATGCTAGAATCCGGATAGTCAAGGTTCGGGTGGGCTCATGATCCTTATGCAAACGGCTGCGATATATCTCGCTTTGGCGGGCATCTTGCTTTGGCCGGCATCGGGAACCATGGCCCAAACCGCGCCGTCGGGAACGCAGGTCGCGCAAGTGGCGCCGGATGCTGCGCCTGCGGCACCCCACCGCCCTGGCCGGCCGCTGCGGCGGCTGCGGATTTACCCGCGCTACGAGGCCGAGCCCGATGTCTATCCCCGCTACAATCCGGGGCCGAACGCGGTACGTGACTGCACTGCGGACTATGTCAAAGAATACCGGCCGAGCGGCACGGTGATCGTACCGCGCATGCACTGCTACTGGCGTCCCGGTTAGAGCGTTTTCGAGCGAAACATGCTCCTCGGACTTGATCCGTGGGTGGATACCGGTTCGGGTAAAGAAAACGCGTCAAAACAAGAATCTAGAGCCCCCGTTCCGATTCCATCGCAACGGAAAAGGGCTTAGCGTGCCAGCATTGCGCTCAATCCCAGCTCTTGAATTTCCAGGATTTCAGCTTCCACGGCGTCAGGTTTTCCAGCCGCCACTGCACCATGCGGTCAGGCGGCCAATGGCTGATCCGCGACCGTTCCTTGACCGCCACGGGCTCGACAATGACCGTCGAGGTCCGGCGCCGCGACTGGCGCGTCGCCTCGCTGATCATATCGACGAATTCGGGTTTGTCGGCCACGACTGGCTCCTTGCGAAAGAGTTATCTCCGCAAAACGTCAGTCTGCGCCCGACGGCTTAACGAGGCGTTTCCAAATTGTGTCGACGTTGACGCAGGGAGGGCGTTTATCGCCACTCCCGGATATCGACAAAGTGCCCGGCGATCGCGGCGGCGGCGGCCATCGCCGGCGACACCAAATGGGTGCGGCCCTTGAAGCCCTGGCGGCCCTCGAAATTGCGGTTCGAGGTCGAGGCACAGCGCTCTTCGGGTGACAGCTTGTCCGGATTCATCGCAAGGCACATCGAGCAGCCGGGCTCGCGCCATTCGAAGCCGGCCTTGATGAATATCTTGTCGAGACCTTCAGCTTCCGCCTGCTGCTTCACGATGCCCGACCCCGGCACGATCATCGCGTTGACATGCCCGTTGACGGTTTTGCCTTCGGCGATCTTCGCTGCCGCGCGCAAATCCTCGATGCGGCCGTTGGTGCAGGAGCCGATGAAGACACGGTCGAGCTTGATGTCGGTAATCCTGGTGCCCGGCTTCAGGCCCATATAGCTCAGCGCGCGGTGCTTCGAGATCCGCTTGGCCTCGTCTTCGATCTTGTCGGGATCGGGCACGACACCCAAGATCGACACCACGTCCTCGGGCGAGGTTCCCCAGGTCACGATCGGCGGCAGCTTGGCGGCATCGAGCCGGATCTCGTGATCGAAATGCGCGTCCGGATCGGAGCGCAGCTTCTCCCAATAACGCATCGCCGCATCCCAGGCTTCGCCCTTCGGCGATTTGGGGCGGCCTTTGAGGAATTCGAACGCTTTCTCATCCGGCGCGACCAGGCCGGCGCGGGCGCCGCCTTCGATCGACATGTTGCAGACCGTCATGCGGCCTTCCATGCTGAGCGCGCGGATCGCATCGCCGGCATATTCCAGCACATAGCCGGTGCCGCCGGCGGTGCCGATCTCGCCGATGATGGCGAGGATGATGTCCTTGCCAGTCACGCCGTCGGGCAACACGCCGTCGACCACGGCGCGCATGTTCTTGGCCTTCTTCTGGATCAGCGTTTGCGTCGCCAGCACATGTTCGACCTCCGAAGTGCCGATGCCGTGTGCCAACGCGCCGAACGCGCCATGCGTCGAAGTGTGGCTGTCGCCGCAGACGATGGTGGTGCCAGGCAATGTGAAGCCCTGTTCGGGGCCGATCACGTGCACGATGCCCTGGCGAAGATCGAACTCGTCATAATATTCGATGCCGAATTCCTTGGCGTTCTCCGCCATCACCCGCATCTGCTCGATGCTTTCCGGGTCCGGATTGGGCTTGGAACGGTCGGTGGTCGGAACGTTGTGGTCGACCACGGCCAGCGTTTTCTCCGGCGCGTGCACCTTGCGCCCCGAAGCGCGCAACCCCTCGAAGGCCTGCGGCGAAGTCACCTCGTGCACCAGATGGCGATCGATATAGAGCAGGCAGGTGCCATCTTCGGCCTCGTGCACCAGATGGTCGTTCCAGATCTTGTCGTATAGCGTGGTCGGTTTGGACATGAGCGTCAGCTCCGAAGGATTCTTCGTTTGGGCGGAGAAGCGCGAAGGCGCACCAGATGCGAAAACGTCAGCGCGGCATCAACGCGCGCAGCTAAGCTCCGACGTCGCCGAGGTCGTGAAGCGCCCGAAGAAGCGGCCGGGCAGGCGACTGCGATCGTCGATCACGACGCGCCGGCAAACCGTACTGGTTTGATCTGGAACCATTCCAGCCTCATAGCATATGAGCCAGCCAGGCGCGATATCCGTTTACCGCCAGGGTCACCGCCAAGTCGGCGTCAAGCTCGTCGCCAGACGCCAACGGCCCGGCGTGAGCCGAGGCCGTTGATAATTCCAAGGTGTGCGTGGCGCGATTATTCGCCGACGGCCGCCTTGTGCTCCGTCTTCTCGACGATGCGGGCCGACTTGCCGCGCAGGTTGCGCAGATAATAGAGCTTGGCGCGACGCACCTTGCCGCGACGCACCACCTTGATCGAGTCGATCATCGGCGACATCACCGGGAACACGCGCTCGACGCCTTCGCCGTAGGAAATCTTGCGAACCGTGAAGCTCTCGTTGAGGCCGCCGCCGGTGCGGCCAATGCAGACGCCTTCATAGGCCTGCACGCGGGAGCGATCACCTTCGACCACCTTGACGTTGACGATCAGGGTGTCGCCAGGTGCAAAATCGGGGATCGCGCGCGCGGCGGACAGCTTTTCGAACTGCTCTTTTTCGAGCTCTTGAATAAGGTTCATTGCAGAAATCTCCATCGGCGGCGCGCCTCAGCCAGTCAACGCGGGGCTGCGCGAACGTCCATCTATCCTGCCATTGCGCGGATTTGGCGCTCATATACGGCAAGCGCGCGCCGTTGTCACCCTTTGGTCGTGTTTTTCGGGCTCATTTGGCATCCCTTCCCTTCAGAGCCCAGAGGTCGGGCCGCCGTTGCCGGGTCAGGGCTTCGGCCTCGGCCTGTCGCCAGGCCGCCACCCGGGCATGATCGCCCGAGATCAGGACTTCGGGGATTGGGCGGCCCTCGAAGGTCTGCGGACGGGTATATTGCGGGTATTCCAGTAATCCGCCGGAGAAGCTTTCATCCTCCCCGGAAGCCAATTTGCCCATGACCCCCGGCAGCAGTCGAACGCAGGCGTCGATCAAGACCATCGCAGCGATTTCACCGCCGGACAGCACGTAATCGCCGACCGAAACCTCCTCGAGCCCACGCGCCTCAATCACCCGCTGGTCGACCCCCTCAAATCGGCCGCAGACGATCAGCGGACCGGGTCCTGCGGCAAGCACGACGACCTCCGACTGGGTCAATGGCCGACCCCTCGGGCTCATCAGGAGGCGAGGGCGATGTCGCGGCGCGTCGGGAGCCAATTCGGCGGCATCGATTGCTGCCGCCAGGACGTCGGCGCGCAGCACCATGCCGGGCCCACCGCCCGCCGGGGTGTCGTCGACGCTGCGGTGGCGATCGACGGCGGAATCCCTGATGTCGCGGGCTTCGAGTGCCCAGACCCCGGACGACAGCGCCTTGCCGGCGAGGCTGATGCCCAGCGGCCCCGGAAACATTTCCGGAAACAGGGTCAGGACGGTCGCGCGCCAAATTGTGGGGTTGGAACTCATCGCCGTTCCGTTAAGGCATCCATGCGGTAAGGTCGAGGCCCTGCTTCAGGGTGGCAGCATTCTCGGCCTGTCCTGAATCGGCGAGCTTGAGGTCGGCACAACACACTGAGTGCGAGCGCCTATGAACTCTCGCTTTCGCGGGGGCTGTTGGCGGATGCCCGATCATCGCCGTCGATCTCTTGCGGCAATTCAATCACCATACGCCCGCCAGCGATGTCGACCGTTGGCACCACGGCGTTGGTAAACGGCAGCAGCATCGTTGCGCCTTGCGGCGGCGCGATCTCGACGATGTCGCCAGCGCCGAAATTATGGATGCCGATAACGCGACCGAGCGGCTCATTTGCGGTCGTGACCGCGGTGAGCCCGATCAGATCGGCGTGATAATATTCATCCTCATCGGTCGCGGGCAGTTTTTCGCGCGCGACATAGAGTTCAAGGCCGTTGAGCCGTTCGGCCTCCTCGCGGGTGGCGACGCCCTTCAGCGTCGCCACCAGATGTCCCCTGGCTTCGCGGAGCTGCGCTACCTCGAACTGGCGCGCGCCGTCCCCGGTCATCAGCGGGCCGTAGTGCTTCACGGCCAGCGGGTCTTCGGTGAATGTCCACAGTTTCACCGCGCCACGCACGCCATGCGGGGCGCCGATCCGAGCGACGCAAATCGGTGCTGGCACCGTCGCTCGCCCTGATGCTTATGCCGACTTGGCGGCGGCTTCGGCTTGCGCTTTACGCTCCTTGCGCGGCACGGCCTTTTCCGGGTTGTTGCGCGCGGTGCGCTTCACGACGCCGGCGGCATCGAGAAAACGCGTCACCCGATCGGACGGCTGCGCGCCCTTGGCGAGCCAGGCCTTTACCTTGTCCATGTCGAGCTTGAGCCGCGCCTCGTTATCCTTCGGCAGCAGCGGATTGAAATGGCCGAGACGTTCGATGAAGCGGCCGTCGCGCGGAAAACGGGAGTCGGCGACAACGACATGATAGACCGGCCGCTTCTTGGTGCCGGCGCGGGCGAGACGAATAACGACTGACATTTAGTGCTCCTGATGAATGCGTGATTGAGTGTTGTTCGGTCAGGTCGTCATTCCGGGGCGTGAACGAAGTGAGCGAGCCCGAAATCCATAACCACTGCTGGGAGTATAGATTCCGGGCCTGCGCCAAGTGGCGCATCCCGGAATGACGCATAGAGACATTGGTGATTCTTCATTTCTTCTTGCCCAATCCGGGAAAGCCGCCGAGGCCAGGCAGTGTGGGCTTGCCGCTGAGACCCGTGAGGCCCGGCACGTTGGGCAGTCCCGAGCGAAGTCCCGGCGGAAGATCCTTCAAATTCGGCAGGCCGCCGGGACCGGAGCCGCCAGGCATCTTTTCCTGCAACGCCTTGATCTGTTCGGGCGACGGCAGGCCGCCGCCAAAGCCCATCGCCTGCGCGATGCCGGCCAGCGGGCCGCGCTTGCCCGAACCCATCGCCTTCATCATGTCGGCCATGTTCCGGTGCATCTTCAGGAGTTTGTTGACTTCCTGGACCTCAAGGCCGGCGCCGGCCGCGATCCGCTTCTTGCGGCTCGCTTTCAAAATGTCGGGGTTCTTGCGCTCCTGCCGCGTCATCGAATCGATCACCGCGACCTGACGCTTGATGATCCTGTCGTCGATCCCGGCGGCCGCGATCTGGTTCTTCATCTTGGCAATGCCCGGCATCATGCCCATCAGCCCGCTGATGCCGCCCATGCCGGCCATCTGCATCAACTGCTCGCGCATGTCGTTGAGGTCGAACTGGCCCTTGCGCATCCGCTCGGCGGTGCGCGCGGCCTTTTCGGCGTCGATATTGGCGGCAGCCCTTTCGACCAGCGACACCACGTCGCCCATGCCGAGAATGCGGCCCGCGATCCGGCTGGGATGGAAATCCTCCAGCGCGTCGGTCTTTTCGCCGGTGCCGATCAGCTTGATCGGCTTGCCGGTGACCGCGCGCATCGACAGGGCGGCGCCACCGCGGCCATCGCCATCGACCCGCGTCAGCACGATGCCAGTGAGGCCGACGCGCTGGTCGAACGAGCGCGCGAGATTGACCGCGTCCTGACCGGTCAGCGCATCCGCGACCAGCAGCACCTCATGCGGATTGGCGGTCGATTTGATGTCGGCCGCTTCCGCCATCATCTCTTCGTCGAGCGTGGTGCGGCCGGCGGTGTCAAGCAGCACCACGTCATGGCCGCCGAGCTTGGCCGCCTCGAGCGCCCGACGCGCGATCTGCGCCGGCTTCTGGCCGTCCACGATTGGCAGCGTCTGGATATCGAGATCGCGGCCGAGTACCGCGAGTTGCTCCATCGCCGCCGGACGATAGACGTCGAGCGACGCCATCAAAACCTTGCGCTTGTCACGCTGGGTCAGGCGCCGCGCGAGCTTCGCGGTGGTCGTGGTCTTGCCGGAACCTTGCAGGCCGACCATCATGATCGCGACCGGCGGCACCGCGTTGAGATCGATGGTCTGGCCGTCCGCGCCGAGCGTTGCGACCAGTTCGTCGTGAACGATCTTCACCACCATCTGGCCGGGCGTGACCGACTTGACCACGGTGGCGCCGATCGCCTTTTCGCGGACCCGCTCGGTAAAGGAGCGGACTACGTCGAGCGAGACGTCGGCCTCGAGCAGCGCGCGGCGTACCTCGCGCATCGCGGCATCGACGTCGGCTTCCGAAAGCGCGCCGCGCCCTGTCAGCCGATCAAGAATGCCGCCAAGCTTTTCCGACAGATTGTCGAACAATTGCGTCGTCCTTTGCCTACGCGTTGCAGGCGCGTGCCTCAACGCACCACCGTCATACCTCGCGAAGGCGGGGTATCCAGTACGCCGCAGCCTCTCGGTTCAAGCGAGCTGCTCTGGGATACTGGACCACCCGCTTTCGCGGGTGATGACAGTCTAGATATGTTTCAGCACAATGCGCCAAAACGATCGTCCAAACATTTTTGCGCCCGAGGGCGCATCGCGCTGTCGGGCGTTGACCTCCGGCCTCAAGGACCGGGCGGCGGTCGAAAAGAACGTCTTTTCGATGATTGACGGGGGTTAAACGTCGATTATGCCGCAAAGTCAAGAAAAGTCGGGCCCAAATGGCTGATACGGTCGCTCAACATATTGAAATATCGTGGTTTAAGAGGGCGGAAATACGAGTTTCGACCGGCGCATGAAATCCGGCGCAAGTTCCATCCAGGACGGGGCGCACCATATAACGGTCAATGCCTGCCGCGTTCTCCCGCATCCCGGTGGTCCCGCTCCGTGCCTATCAGTCGCAGAAGCATTCTTGGATGGCTCACAGCCTCGCGGTCGCGGGGCGTGCCGTCGGCCTGGATGTATCGCATGAAGACCTATGATGGCCCGCTCTCCGATCATTTCGATGGCGGGCATTTCTTCGATCCCGACGGATCGCCGCCGAAATCGCTGGGCGAGGTGATGCGCTGGACGTTCGCCAGTGGCCGGCAGCGCGCAATCTGGCCGGATTGGGTGCCGAACGGCTACGCCGATACGCCGCCGCGGCGCGTCGATGGCGACAAGGTGCGGCTGTCGTTCGTCGGCCATGCGAGCTGGCTGATCCAGACCGCGGGGCTGAACATCCTGGTCGACCCCGTGTGGTCGGAACGTGCTTCTCCGTTCACCTTCGCCGGGCCGAAGCGTCACAACGCTCCCGGCATCGCCTTCGACGTGTTGCCGAGGATCGACGTCGTGCTGGTGTCGCACGGTCATTACGATCATCTCGACGTCGCCACGTTGTCCAAGCTCGCGGCGAAATTCTCGCCTCGGGTAATCACGCCGCTTGGCAATGACATCACCATGCGCAGCAAGGACGCCGCGATCAGGGCCGAAGCGTTCGACTGGCAGGACCGTGTCGACCTCGGCAACAACCTTGCGGTGACATTGGTGCCGACGCGGCACTGGTCGGCGCGCGGACTGTTCGATCGCAACAAGGCGCTGTGGGCGAGTTTCGTGCTGCAGACGCCGGCCGGCAAGCTCTACATCGTGTGCGACTCCGGATATGGCGACGGCCGGCATTTCCGCCGCGTCGCCGACGCGCACGGGCCATTGCGGCTCGCGATTCTTCCGATCGGCGCCTATGAGCCGCGCTGGCTTATGGAGGATCAGCACATGAACCCGTCCGATGCGGTGAAGGCCCTGGCGGATTGCGGGGCCCAACAGGCGTTGGCGCATCATCACGGCACGTTTCAATTGACCGATGAGGCCATCGATGCGCCGGCGACCGCGCTTGCCGCGATGCTCGACGACGCGAAGATTCCGCGCGAGCGTTTTGTGGCGCTGAAGCCGGGGCAGGTGTTCGAGGTTTGACTATTGGTCCGCTGCCGGCTTGATCGCCCACGTCACGTTCACAGTGACCGATAGCGTCTCTTCGCCTGGCGCCACGGGGGTCGGCGCCATCGCAGTCGCAACCTTGGCGCGGAACATCGGGACGGCAGCGCCTCCCTCGGAAATACTCAGCGGTGCGCCGAGTGTGACGCCGGCGGCCTTGGCATAGATCTCGGCTTTGCGGCGGGCGTCGGCGACGGCTTGCGTGCGTGCGTCATCGAGCAGCTTCGAGGCTTGCGACACCATGAAGTTGATGCCGTCGATATCGTTGGCCCCGGCGCCGACCAGCATGTCGATGGTGCTCGCGAGCTTGGTGACATCATGGAGTCGCACGGTCACGTGATTGCTGGCGCGGTATCCGGTAATCGCCGGGGATCCCGCACGGTTCGGCGCGTTTTGCGGCTGCAGCGACAGCCGCGAGGTCCGGATGTCCTTCGGATCGATGCTGGCCGCCTTCAGCGCCAGCATTAGCTTGCCCATCGTGGCATTATTGGTTTCGGACGCATCATGCGCGGTCTTGGCATCGGACGTGACGCCGGCTTCGACTTCGGCGAGATCGGGCGGCACGGAGACCGAGGCTTCGCCGGTCACGGAGATCGCGGGAGGCAGGCTGTCGGCCTGAACCGGCGCGCCGAGCAGCATGCCCGCGGCAAAGGCGAGAAGCGCGCAATATCCGACCGGCCTCATTTCAGCGGCACGTAGACATTGATCACGAGCTTGTCCTCCTGGGTCTTCAGCGGGTCGGTCATGTATTCCTCGATGAAGGTATCCTTGGCCTCGAGTTTTTTGTCGTCGAGATAGTTGGTGATCGCCTCATAGGTGTTGTCCATGTTGTCGTAGGAGCCGTGATGGACAAACTTCAGCGCCTTGCCGTCGGGCGATTTGCCGATACGCATGTCCTTGCCGAGGTCCTTCGGCTCCTGATCGACGGATAGCTCCGCCAGATAGGTAAAGCCGGTGTCGTCCGTCGCGGTGTAGACGATCATGGGATTGCCGGTGCGGGAAATGTTCTGTTTGTCGAGCAGCGCCGTCAGCGTCTTGAACGATTCCATCAGGGTGTCGAACGCGGAATCCCAATTGGCCGTTCCCCTCAGGATCACGACCTTTTTTGGCACCAGCATGATTTCCTCGCCAAAGGGATCGGCGGTCTGGACCGGCGCGACGGGGGGCGGCGGCGCGGCGGCTGCGGGGCTATCGGCCGGCGATTTGTTTTCGGCGGGCGGCGGCACCGGTGTGGCTGCCGGGGCGGGGGCCGGTGTCGCAGAAGTGGCAGGCGGCGGCGCCGGTGTCGTCGAAGTAGCAGGCGGCGGGCTCGCCGGCGGCGATTGCGCCAGCGCGCTGCCCAGACCCAACGAAATCGCGGCTACCGGGACCAGCGCGAGCAGCGCGCGGCGGAAACAGCGGATCGAATTCATTCGATATTCTCCATCCCCAATGGCATTCCATATCGCATCCCAGCCTCCGCGCGTCAGGTCCCGGCAGACGCCGTGAAGCCCTGCCATACCTAACACGCCAGTCCGGCTTTCGTCCCATGACAGATACGTCATGCGCCCTGCGGCGGCAGGCTGGCCAATCCGCCATCATTGGCCATATAAGACAGACGGAAATCGGAAATTCCATGAGCGCGCTCGCCAACCACGCATTTGCCAAAATGAACGGCATCGGCAACGAAATTGTCGTGGTCGATCTGCGCGACAAGCCCGCGACCGTGTCGGCCGAGGAAGCGCGTGCGGTCGCCTCGCCGGGCGGGATCGCCTATGACCAGATGATGGTGCTGCAGCCGCCTCGGCTATCGGGCACCGAGGCCTTCATCCGCATCTACAACAGTGACGGCTCGGAAGTCGGCGCCTGCGGCAACGGCATGCGCTGCGTGGTGCGGCGGCTGTTCGAGAAAACCGGCCAGACCGCCGTGACCTTCGAGACGCGGGCTGGCCTGCTCAATTGCTGGCAGGGGCCTGCGGCCGATCTCTATACAGTCGACATGGGCCTGCCGAAGTTTGGTTGGCAGGATATCCCCCTCGCCGAGGAATTCCGCGACACCCGCTATATCGAACTCCAGGTCGGGCCGATCGACGCGCCGCTGCTGCATTCGCCCTCCGCGGTCAACATGGGCAATCCGCACGCGATCTTTTGGGTCGACGACGTCAACGCCCATGATCTCGCCCGTTTTGGGCCGCTGTTGGAAAATCACCCGATCTTTCCGGAGCGCGCCAATATCACGCTCGCCCATATTGTCGACCGCGACCACATCAGTATCCGCACCTGGGAGCGCGGCGCCGGGCTGACCAAGGCATGCGGCTCGGCGGCGTGCGCGGCCGCGGTGGCCGCCGCGCGGCTTAAGCGCGCCAACCGCCTTGTGCAGGTCGCGCTGCCGGGTGGCGAGCTTTCGATCGAATGGCGCGAGCGCGACGATCATGTGATGATGACGGGCACCGCGACGTTCGAATATGAAGGGAAGTTCGATCCGGCGCTGTTCACAACCGTCGCGTAACAATGAGCGTCCAGGTTCTTACCTTCGGTTGCCGTCTCAACGTCTTCGAATCCGAAGTGATCGCGCGCGAGGCCGAGCGCGCCGGCCTGACCGACACCATCGTCATCAACAGCTGCGCGGTGACCAATGAAGCGGTGGCCCAGGCGCGGCAGTCGATCCGGCGGATCAAACGCGAGCGGCCCTCGGCGCGCATTGTGGTCACCGGTTGCGCGGCGCAGACGCAGGCCGACATGTTCGCGGATATGGCTCAGGTTGATCGCGTGGTCGGCAATGATGACAAGATGCGCGGCGATACTTGGCGCGCCGCGCGCCTGGCGTTCGGTCGCGCCCCGGCATTCGGCATCGGGAACGCTGAGAAGATCGCGGTCTCCGACATCATGGCGGTGCGCGAGATGGCGCCACATCTGTTGGACGGATTTGCCAGGGGCCTGCCGCGGGCGTTCGTGCAGGTGCAGAACGGCTGCGATCACCGCTGCACCTTCTGCATCATTCCCTATGGCCGCGGCAATTCGCGTTCGGTGCCGATGGGCGCGGTGGTCGATCAGGTCCGCGCGCTGGTCGAGCGCGGTCATGCCGAGATCGTGCTGACCGGCGTCGACCTCACGAGCTACGGCGCGGACTTGCCGGGGGCGCCCAAACTGGGCCTGCTGACCAAGCAGATCCTGCGGCATGTGCCTGACCTGAAGCGCCTGCGGATTTCATCGATCGATCAGGTGGAGGTCGACCGTGATCTGCTCGATGTGATCGCGGAGGATGAACGCCTGATGCCGCATTTGCATCTGTCACTGCAATCGGGCGACGATCTGGTGCTGAAGCGGATGAAGCGGCGGCATTCGAGGGCCGGTGCGATCGAGTTCTGCGCCCAGGTGCGGCGGCTGCGTCCGGATATAGCACTTGGCGCTGACATCATCGCAGGCTTCCCGACCGAGTCGGACGAGATGTTCGCCCGCTCGCAGGATCTGGTGGAGGAATGCGATCTTACCTTCCTTCACGTGTTTGCTTATTCGCGGCGGCCGGGCACGCCGGCGTCGCGTATGCCGCAGGTCGAGGGCGAGGTCATCAAGTCGCGGGCGAGGCGGTTGCGAGAGGCGGGGCAGGCGGCGCTAAAACGGCGGCTCGATCGGGAACTGGGCTCCCGGCGCAACGTATTGATCGAAAGCCCGACGCAAGGCCGCACCGAACACTTTATCCCCGTCAGCATCTGCGGGGAGGCGCCAGGCGCGGTGCGGACATTGACGATCAGCGGCAACGACGGGACACGATTGACGGTGTGAGCGTTCGAGACCGCTCAGTTCGAGTTCGTCGGCGCCGAGCGAACCTGCCAGAACTTGAGCAGACGTTGCGCGCTCTCGGTTGTCATCTTGGTAAATTTGCCTTTGGCCTTGACCAGTTCGTGGGGGCCCATCGATCCCGTCGAATAGCGGCATTCCAGGATCGCGCTGGTGATCTCCCAGTTTAATCCTGCGACCTTGCAGGGAACCAGCACGCCATCGTCGCGCAGGCTTTGCATCAGCGGACGAATGACCTCGATCGAGGATTTTGACAGCACCGCCAAGGCCGCGACGGTTTCTTCATATTTTCGGGCTTTGGCGAAGGCGAGCAATCTCGCGTCGTTGAGTTTGCCGCTGGCGTTAAGGATCTCCACGAATTGCCTGGCCGCGGTGAAGTCGCGCGGCGCCATTTCGCGATCGACGGTGGCGGTGACCTTGGCAATCGAGTTTCGGATTTCCTCGAATAGGTGCGGGGGGGCGCGCGACAACAGCCGCGATCTCACCGCTTCGGTTGCGTTGCGCAGCAATTGGTTACGCAGCTCCGGCGGCAAATCGACGCGGACACCGGTGTCGACGGCGAGTTCGGGGTCGGATTCCGCCTGCGACACCACGATGGCAAATCCGCTGGCCGAAACCCGCGCGCCCGGATTTTTGACGAGCCGGTGGCTGACGGCGGGATAATGCCGCGCCAACAACGCATCGGTGACGATCTCGGTCAGCCACCAGCGTCCCGAAATCGCGAGCAGATGCTGCTCGCTCTTGGTCTCGGCGATTTCGACCAGATCCTCCGTGCTCAGACGCGACGATTCGCTCAACACGGGGCCCGCAACCGTGATCGAGTCGTGCCGTGCCAGCCGGCGGATGACGGTGGGCGGCGCCTGGGCAACGCCGGCCAGTTGCAGGCTGGTTTCAACCAGCGCGACCCGTGCGCTGACGTCTGCAATCGCCCTGATCTCGATAGTCTTGATGAGGCGTTCGAGCACGTTGTCGAAGAGCTCGATCTGCTCGCTGTTGAAGCTGCCGGCCGATGCCAGAAACAGCGAGGTCACGCGTCTGACCGTTTCCAGGCTCTTCTCCGCGGAGCCGAGACTGATCGCCTGTTCGACTTCATTGACGATCGATTGCTCGGCATTCAACATCGCTCATCCTGAGCTGCGTCGGGGACTGTTCTGGACAACACCTCTGTGTAAGGCCAACAACTAAATGTTCGGTAAAGGTTTTAGCGGTCGCCTGAGATAGGCGCCGCACCGGATCCGCAGAACTACTCTCCGGTCCACCCGCAGGCCCTGAGCCGCCCGTGCAGATGGGCTGGCGCCGGCGCGGTCACGCTGACCGGGTCCTTGTTCTTCGAGATCGGGACCACGATAGCGCGGGAATGCAGATGCAGCCGCGGCTCACCGAAGCGCGGACCGTTGCCATAGATGTTGTCGCCGACGATCGGCCAGCCCAGCGCGCGGGCATGTACCCGCAATTGATGCGTACGGCCGGTTACCGGCTCCATTGCAAGCCACGTCAGTTGTACGCCGCTCGCTGTTTCTCCTTCCATTCCGATCTTCGATGCCGCTGCAGGGGCAGAGGAGAGCAAGCCGCGTCCGAGTACTTTCCATCTGGTAACCGCCGGCTGGCCATCCGGATCGGGCTTCTGCCACCAGCCGCGCTCGGCGTTGAGGCGGCCGAGCGGCATGTCGATGATGCCTTCGTCCTCGGCAGGACCGCCCTCGACCACCGCCCAGTAGGTCTTGGAAACCCTGCCGTGCTTGAACAGCAACCCGAGTGAGGCGGTGGCCTTGCGGTGGCGGCCGAGAACGAGGCAGCCGGAGGTGTCACGGTCGAGCCGGTGCGCCAGAACCGGCGGCCGCGGCAGGCCGAATCGCAACGCATCGAACGAGCTTTCGAGGTTGGCGCCTCCCTTGGGGCCGCGATGCACCGGCAGCCCGGCCGGCTTGTCGATCACCAGCATCAGGCCATCGCGATGGAGCACGCGCGCCTGGATTTCCTCCGCCGAAAGTTCGGGAACATCCGCGCGTTCGTTGTGACTTTCGTTCATGACGCGAAACGGCTAACACACCCCCATCATGAGCGATACCACTCCGGAAAAGACAAAACTGAGCTGGTGGCGGCGACTATCCAGCGGGCTGAAGCGGACCTCGAGTTCGATCGGTTCCGCGGTCGCCGATCTCGTCACCAAACGCAAGCTAGATCGCGCGATGCTCGAGGACATCGAGGATGTGCTGCTGCGCGCCGATCTCGGCACCGAGGTAGCAGCGCGGATAGCGGCCGCGGTTGGCGTCGGCCGCTACGACAAGGCCATCTCGGCGGATGAGGTCAAAACCGTGGTCGCGACCGAAGTCGAGAAGGTGCTGTCGCCGGTGGCGAAGCCCCTGGTGATCGACGCGGCGCAAAAGCCGTTCGTGATCCTCGTGGTCGGCGTCAACGGTTCCGGCAAGACCACCACCATCGGCAAGCTGGCCGCCAAACTTGCCGCCGAGGGCCGCAAGGTGATGCTGGCGGCCGGCGACACCTTCCGCGCCGCCGCGATCGAACAGCTCAAGATCTGGGGTGAGCGCACCAAATCGCCCGTGATCGCGGGCGCACAGGGGTCGGACTCCGCGGGTCTTGCCTTCAACGCGTTGAGCGCGGCGCGCGAGGACAGGCTCGACGTGTTGCTGATCGATACCGCGGGCCGTCTGCAGAACAAGGCCGAACTGATGAACGAACTCGAGAAGGTCGTGCGCGTGATCCGCAAGGTCGATGCAACGGCGCCGCATGCGGTGCTGCTGGTGCTCGATGCCACCGTCGGACAGAATGCGCTGTCGCAGGTCGAGGCATTTCATCGAACCGCCGGCGTGACGGGTCTTGTCATGACCAAGCTTGACGGCACCGCGCGCGGCGGCATCCTGGTGGCGCTTGCGGAAAAACACAAGCTCCCCGTGCACTTCATCGGCGTCGGCGAAGGCATCGACGATCTCGCGCCGTTTACCGCGCGCGACTTCGCGCAGGCGATCGCAGGAATGGATAGCTCCAAAGGATGAATGATGGACAAGGCCAAACCGCATCCCGTGTTCAAGCTTGCGACCGAGCTCGGGCCGCTGCTGGTGTTCTTTGCCGCCAACGCCAAATTCCATCTGTTCGTGGCGACCGGGGCGTTCATGATGGCGGTGGTCGCTGCGATGATCGCGTCCTATGTGGTGACGCGGCACGTACCGATCATGGCGCTGGTCACCGGAATTGTCGTCATCGTGTTCGGTACACTGACGCTGGTGCTGCACGACGAGACCTTTATCAAGGTCAAGCCCACCATCATCTACGGCCTGTTCGCGGCGGTCCTCGGCGGCGGTCTGCTGTTCGGCCGTTCCTTCATCGCGATCATGTTCGATCAGATGTTCAATCTCACGCCGCAGGGCTGGCGCAGTTTGACCTTGCGTTGGGCGCTGTTCTTTTTCGGGATGGCGATCCTGAACGAGTTTATCTGGCGCACCCAGAGCACGGATTTCTGGGTGGCGTTCAAGGCATTCGGCGTCATTCCGCTGACAATGGGGTTTGCGATCACCCAGATGCCGCTGATCAAGCGCCACCATCTGGAGCCCGCTACGCTGGAGTCGAGCGAGGCCGAGGCCGGCGATGTACGTAAGGGTTAACCTTTCTCCCTCGCCCCGCTCTTCCGGGAAGAGGTGAAGAGACGCGCGCTTCCCTACGATCCGGCCTTCAAGGCCTTGTTGATCTCGGCCTTGAGCACCGTATTGATATTTTCAGGCGTCACCGGCCCAACCAGCTTATAGAGGATTGTGCCGTCGCGCCCGATGATGAAGGTTTCCGGCACGCCGTAGATGCCCCATTCGATCGCGGCGCGGCCATTGCCGTCGACGCCGACGATGCCGAACGGATTGCCGTAGCGGCCCAGAAAGCGCCGGGCGTTATCGGCCGAATCCTTGTAGTTGATCCCGACCAGTTGCAACCGCTTGTCCTGGCCGAGCTGTACCAGGAGCGGCGCTTCTTCATGGCACGGCACGCACCAGGAGGCCCAGACATTGACCAGGCTGACCTTGCCCTTGAATGCGCCGGGGTCGAGGCCGGGTACCTGGCTGCCATCCGCGACAAGACCCGGCAATGCTGGCAGCGCAGTTTGCGGCGCCGGCCGGCCGATCAGAGCGGAAGGGATTTTGGACGGATCGCCTTCGTGCAGGCCGAACCAGAACAGGGTTGCCAACGCGACAAAGCCCGCGAGTGGCAGGGCCATCAGCCAGGGACGGCGCGGCGGCGCGCCAGATGCAGCGGGATCGCTCATCGTGTATCCGCAGCGCTGCGCCCGGAGCGTCTGACAATCCCGCTGGCCTCGAGTTCGTGCAGGCGATGCATCTGCCTGCGGTAGTCGAATGTGATCCAGAGGATGAGAAACAGCACCACTGCTGTGACCAGTACATAGGATGTCACGATGAAGGGGGCGTAGGGACCGAGCGACATCACGCCGCCTTCCGGCTGGCTTGCATCATCTGCAAGCTGCGCACCCGGCGCCGCAGGATCTCGTTGCGCATTGCGGCCAGGTGCAATGTGACGAACAATAGCGAAAACGCCACCGCCATCACCAGAAGCGGAATCAGGAAGGCACGATCGAGCGTCGGCCCGCCCATCCGGAACACGGAGGCCGGCTGATGCAGCGTGTTCCACCAGTCGACCGAGAACTTGATGATCGGCAGGTTGAGCGCGCCAACCAGCGTCAGGACCGCGGCGGCACGCGCCGCGCGCGAGGGATCCTCAACCGCGCGCCACAGCGCCATCAGCCCGAGATACATCAAGAACAGGATCAGCACCGAGGTCAGCCGCGCATCCCATTCCCAATAGGTGCCCCACATCGGCCGGCCCCACAGCGAGCCCGTCACCAGCGCGAGAAAAGTGAACGCGGCGCCGATTGGCGCTGCCGCCTTGGCAGCGACGTCGGCGAGCGGATGCCGCCACACCAGCGTGCCCAGCGCCGCGACGCTCATCACACCCCAGACGAACATCGCAAGCCACGCATTGGGCACGTGGATGAACATGATCTTCACGGTGGCGCCCTGCTGGTAATCGTCCGGCGCCATGGCCGACTGATAAAGCCCGATCGCAAGCAGGATCGCGGTCGCAGCCGTCAGCCACGGCAGAACGCGCGCGGTCAGCGACAGGAACCTGGTCGGATTGGCGAGATCGGTCAGCGTCGTAGTTAGCGTCATGGGCTTTCTGATAGTCGACACGGCCGTCACAGGCAATCTTTCACGCCGCGCAATTTCGCTTGATCGAACCAGCTCATCCGGGTCGATCCTCCTTTAGTCCAGTCCTTGTCGCAGGCTGGCGGCTGCGGCAAACGGTCCGACCACGAAGCTGATCAGCGACAGCGCCGCCAGGATCGAAAACGGCGTTCCGAACGAGACCGGTCCGGAAATGGCGGCTTCCGACGCGGCAACGCCGAAAATCAGCACCGGGATCGACAGCGGCAGCACCAGCACGGCGAGCAACAGGCCGCCGCGATGCAGCGTCACGGCCAGCGCTGCGCCGATGATCCCGGTAAAGGTCAGTGCCGGCGTGCCGACCAGCAGCGTGAGCGCGACCGCAAGCGTCGAACCCGCGTCGAGATTCAACAGCAGTCCCAGCACCGGCGTGGCGACAATCAGCGGCACGCCGGCCGCGAGCCAATGTGCCAGCGCCTTGGCTGCGCAGCTCAGTTCCAGCGGCGTCCGGCTCATCGCGATCAAATCAAGCGAGCCGTCGTCGTGATCGGCCATGAACAACCGGTCGAGCGTGAGCAGGCTTGCAAGCAGAGCGCCAAGCCAGAGGATCGCAGGCCCCAATCGGGTCAGCAGCGCAAGATCGGGCCCGATCGCGAACGGCATCAACACCACCACGGTCAGGAAGAACAGCACACCGATCAGTGCGCCGCCACCGACGCGCAGCGCGATCTGAACGTCGCGCTTGATCAGGGCCGCGAGAGCGGTCATGCGCGGCCTCGCCGTGAAAAGGAATCGAGCGTCTGCGACAGACACGACGTCATCTCGCCCCCCCGATCCGCAATTGCTTCGCTTCGATTCCCAATGGCGCGTGCGTTGCGGCGACCACGATGCCGCCGCGCGCGAGGTGGTCGCGCGTCACGCCAACGAACAGCGTCTGTCCATCGCTATCGAGCGCCGAGGTCGGTTCGTCCAGCAGCCAGATCGGGCGGCGCACCGTCAGCAGCCGCGCGATCGACAGCCGGCGCCGCTGGCCAGCCGACAGGTATGCCGCTGGCAAATTCTTGGCATGCTCGATCCCGACCAGCTTGAGGCATTGCCCGGCGTCAGAGATCTCGCCGCCGAGGAAATCCCGCCAGAACAACAGGTTCTCCAGCACGCTGAGCGCCGGCTTCATGGCGTCGCGGTGACCCAGATAATGGGCCTGCTCGGCCAGCGTCAGCTCTGGCTCGCCGCCTTCAAGACCGATCGATCCGCCGGTCACCGCAACATGCCCGGCAATGGTTCGCAACAACGAGGTCTTACCGGATCCGTTGGCGCCGGTCACCGCCAGAGCCTCGCCCGAGGACACCGTAAAATCGAGGCCGGACAGCACCTCCCGGCCGCCTCGCACGCATCTGACGCCACGCCCGGAGAGCTGCATATGCCGTTATCCAAGCCCTCTGGAATGCTGTGGGTACTGCAGCGGAATTTGTGGGTGATGCATTGCTGCGGAGCGATGGTGATGTGGCAGTGCCGAAGGAAAGACTCTAAAAGGTTCTATAACCCGGAACTTTGATGCAGCACATGATCCGGCGCCGCAAGTCATCAGCGTAACTCCAAGGTATCAAGATACCATCACGGGTACAACGGCAGATTGGATTCCTCACATGACCTCGCTCGATAGCTTTAAATGCCGGAAGACCCTCAAGGTCGGCAGCAAGACCTACGTCTATTACAGCCTGGCCGCCGCCGAGAAGAACGGTTTGAAGGGAATTTCTAGGCTGCCCTATTCCATGAAGGTGCTGCTGGAAAATTTACTGCGCAATGAGGATGGCCGCACCGTCAAGAAGGATGATATCGCCGCGGTCGCAAAATGGCTGAAGAAGCGCAAGCTCGATCATGAAGTGGCGTTTCGCCCCGCGCGGGTGTTGATGCAGGATTTCACCGGCGTGCCCGCGGTGGTCGATCTCGCAGCGATGCGCAACGCGATGCAGGCGCTGGGCGGCGACGCCGAGAAAATCAATCCGATGGTGCCGGTCGATCTGGTGATCGACCATTCGGTGATCGTGAACTTCTTCGGCGACAACAAGGCCTTCGCCAAGAATGTGGTCGAGGAATACAAGCAGAACCAGGAACGCTACGAGTTCCTGAAATGGGGGCAGAACGCGTTCTCGAATTTCTCGGTGGTGCCGCCCGGCACCGGCATCTGCCATCAGGTCAACCTCGAATATCTTGCGCAGACGGTATGGACCAAAAAAACGAAGATGACGGTCGGCAAGAAGACCGGCACCTTCGAGGTCGCCTATCCGGATTCGCTCGTCGGCACTGATTCCCACACCACCATGGTCAACGGCCTCGCCGTGCTCGGCTGGGGCGTCGGCGGCATCGAGGCGGAGGCCGCGATGCTCGGCCAGCCGCTGTCGATGCTGTTGCCCGAAGTGGTGGGCTTCAAATTCAAGGGACAGATGAAGGAAGGCGTCACCGCGACCGACCTGGTGCTGACGGTGACGCAGATGCTGCGCAGGCACGGCGTGGTGGGAAAATTCGTCGAGTTCTTCGGCCCCGGTCTCGATTATCTCTCGGTGGCCGACAAGGCGACCATCGGCAATATGGCTCCGGAATATGGCGCAACCTGTGGCTTCTTCCCGGTCGATGCCGCGACCATCGATTACCTCAAGACCTCGGGCCGCAAGGCCGACCGGGTTGCGCTGGTTTCGGCCTACGCCAAGGCGCAGGGCCTGTTCCGTACCGCCAGGTCGAGCGACCCGGTGTTCACGGAAACGCTGACGCTCGATCTCGGCTCCGTGGTCCCGTCGATGGCCGGACCGAAGCGCCCCGAGGGCCGGGTCGCCCTGCCGTCGGTCGCGAGCGGCTTCTCCACCGCGCTCGCGAACGAATACAAGAAGCCCGACGATGCCGCCAAGCGTTATCCGGTCGAGAATCATGATTTCGATATCGGCCATGGCGACGTGGTGATCGCGGCGATCACCTCGTGCACCAATACTTCCAATCCGAGCGTACTGATCGGAGCGGGCCTGCTGGCGCGCAATGCGGCGGCAAAGGGCCTCAAGCCGAAGCCGTGGGTCAAGACATCGCTTGCACCGGGCAGCCAGGTGGTCGCGGAGTATCTCAGCAATTCCGGCCTGCAGGCCGAACTCGACAAGGTCGGCTTCAATCTGGTCGGGTTCGGCTGTACGACCTGCATCGGCAATTCGGGCCCGCTGCAGGAAGACATCTCCAAATCCATCAACGACAATGGCGTGGTGGCCGCCGCCGTGCTGTCGGGCAACCGCAATTTCGAGGGACGCGTCAGTCCGGACGTGCAGGCCAATTATCTGGCGTCGCCGCCGCTGGTCGTGGCCTACGCACTGGCGGGAACGGTGACCAGGGATCTCGCGGTCGAGCCGATCGGTGAAGGCAAGGACGGCAAGCCGGTATACTTGAAGGATATCTGGCCGACGGTCAAGGAGATCAACGCGCTGATGAAGAAGTTCGTCACCGCGACGATCTTCAAGAAGCGCTACGGCAATGTGTTCAAGGGCGATACCAACTGGCGCAAGATCAAGACGGTCGAGAGCGAAACCTATCGATGGAACATGAGCTCGACCTATGTGCAGAACCCGCCTTACTTCGAAGGCATGAAAAAACAGCCGGAGCCCGTCGCCGATATCGTTGATGCCCGGATCCTGGCGATGTTCGGCGACAAGATCACGACCGACCACATCTCGCCGGCCGGCTCCATTAAACTGACTTCGCCTGCCGGAAAATACCTGTCGGAGCATCAGGTGCGTCCCGCCGACTTCAACCAGTACGGCACGCGGCGCGGCAATCACGAAATCATGATGCGCGGCACCTTCGCCAACATCCGCATCAAGAACTTCATGCTGAAAGGTGCTGATGGCAATATCCCGGAAGGTGGTCTGACCAAACACTGGCCCGACGGCGAGCAGATGTCGATCTACGACGCCGCGATGAAGTACCAGTCGGAGAACGTGCCACTGGTGGTTTTCGCCGGCGCCGAATACGGCAACGGCTCGTCACGCGACTGGGCGGCGAAAGGAACGAGGCTGCTGGGCGTGCGCGCCGTGATCTGCCAGAGCTTCGAGCGTATCCATCGCTCCAACCTGGTTGGCATGGGCGTGTTACCGCTGACCTTCGAGGAAGGCGTCTCGTGGTCGTCGATCGGGCTGAAGGGCGATGAGACTGTAACCATACGAGGACTACGTGGTGATCTGAAGCCACGTCAGAAATTGACCGCCGAGATCGTGTCGGACAACGGCGCACTGCAGCGCGTTTCGCTGCTGTGCAGGATCGATACGCTTGACGAGCTTGAATATTATCGCAACGGCGGCATTCTGCAGTATGTGCTGCGCAAGCTGGCGGCGTAGCGCGAGTTGTGATCGATGCCTCACTGCGAAGTGAGTAGCGAGCGAGGGGGAGGCGGCCTAATAAAGGGCCGCCTTCTTGTATTGGAAGGATGGTACGATCCGGTACCGCGGAGTAGATCTGTTAACGGCGGCGGGTTTGGTTTCCCGCATGGCAACGACCTTCCAGTATGACCAGAACGATGAGCAATAATTCCATGGCGCTGTGGTCGGGTGCGCTGGGTCTTTTCGCGATCGTTGCCATCATGTGTCCGGCGCATGCCACCGATCCACGAGCTGTTGTGGAGCTGTTCACCTCGCAAGGGTGCTCGTCCTGCCCGCCTGCCGACAAGCTGCTGGGCGAACTGTCCAAGGATCCCTCGATCGTCGCGTTAAGCATGCCGATCGATTACTGGGACTATCTCGGCTGGAAGGACACGCTGGCCGATTCGCGCTTCAGCGCGCGCCAGCGAGCCTATTCCCATGTGCGCGGCGATCGCGACGTCTATACGCCGCAGGCTGTCATCAATGGGTCCATGCATGTGATCGGAAGCGATCGCTCCAGCATCGAAAACGCCATCGATGAAACCGGGAAGACCAGTGGCGTGATGTCGGTGCCGGTTTCGATGTCGGTGACCGGCAGGCAGATCAATGTTTCGGTAGCGGCTTCCCGCAACGGCCCTGCTGCGATGCACGGTGAAGTGTGGATATGCTCGGTCTCGAAAGCGGTGCCGATCTCGATCGGGCGCGGCGAAAATCGCGGCCGCGAAGTCACCTACTACAATGTGGTGCGCAATCTGCTCAAGGTCGGCGACTGGAACGGCACTCCCTACAGTTGGACGGTGCCGCTGGAAAACATCTCGCGCGATGGCGTCGACGCCGCGGCGGTGTATGTCCAGGACGGTAATCGCGACAGGCCTGGCCGGATGCTCGGCGCGGCCTACACGCTGCTGCACTGAATCTGTTTTCCCGAACCGGCCTGAATTAATTTCCGTAGTTCCCGCGGCGCGGTCTGCCGCGCATCTCGCGCGGCCGATAACGACAGCTCAAAATTCCGGCTCGAAAAAACAAAAAGGACCAACTCTCGTTGGCCCAGTACGGGGATAAACTAGCTTGCGAACAGGCCCGATCCCGACGACCCCGGGGGGCTGGGGGCTGAGGAATCCGGTGCCGAAAGGACCGGGCCAACGCAAGGTTAGCTTGTCGCAAGCCGGCGGGGCGGTCGGTGGGCGGAAGTGGGGCGGTATTATGATTCCTGCTAACGATACCGTGACGGTATTTCCCCGCTCGGGCGGGCTCCGTACGGACATTCAGTCGGGCGCTAATTTGGGAGCCGGTCAATAGCGACCCCTTGCAGCAGCGGGGCAGTCGGCGCAATCATGTCGGGCTCGGCATGATCCGAAAAGTGCAATCCGGTTTCGGAGCAAGATCCTGCTCGAGGTGATGGGAGATGGTGCATGAGTTCAATGTCGGAGGATACCGATCCAAGCGAGAACCGCGCGGCGGCGCGTATTGCCGCTGCGGCATTGCTGTCGAACCGGGTGACGTTCGATCGTCTCGAACTCAATCGCATTCTGAATTTGTACGGGCGCATGGTCGCCGATGGCGAGTGGCGCGACTACGCCATCGATTTTCTCAGGGACCGCGCGGTATTCTCGGTATTTCGCCGCGCCTCCGAAGTGCCGATCTACCGCATCGAAAAGGACCCGCGACTGGCGCGCAGGCAAGGCATGTACAGCGTCATCTCTGCAACCGGGCTGATCCTGCGCCGTGGTCATGAACTCGACCGCGTGCTCCTGGTGATCGATCGCAAGCTGGCAGTGGTGTAGCCAGGGCGCGAAGCGGAATCCGGTTCGCGTGAAGAATCCGCGTCAAAACAAAATTAGTTAGCGCCTCAACTCATCAGCCGGCACCGTTGCGCCGCCGTCGCCGAGCGCGAGCTGCATCATGACGGTGTCGAGCCAGCGGCCGAACTTGAGGCCGACATTGGGATGGGTCCCGATCATCTGGAATCCGCACCGGGTGTGCACGCCGATCGATCCGGCATTGGCGGAATCGCCGATCACGGCGATCATCTGCCGGTAGCCGCGCCGCGTGGATTCCGCGATCAGCCGCCGCAGTAATTGCAGGCCGATGCCGCGGCGATGGATCGCGGGCTGCAGATAGACCGAATTCTCCACCGTGAAGCGATAGGCCGGCCGCGGCCGGTACGGTCCTGCATAGGCATATCCAATCACGCGGCCATCGATCTCCGCTACCAGATACGGGAAGCCGCCGTCCATCAACGCCCCGAAGCGCCGCGTCATCTCGGCGAGATCGGGTGGAACCAGCTCGAACGTCGCGGTGCCATGGCGCACCGCGTGATCGTAAATCTCGGTGATGAGGGTAAGGTCGGCCTCGGTTGCGGGCCTGATTTCGGGCGAGGGCATCAGGCGAGCATAGAATCGTTTTCGCAGCAGGGAAATTCGGTTTCTCGTTGGGTCAAACAAATCGGGCCCAAACAAAAGCCCCGG
>JAGXAJ010000114.1 GCA_018971625.1 Pseudomonadota bacterium | reverse complement strand
GCTTCAAATCGCGCTGCAATGTCATCGGTGAGCGACAACACGCCTCAAGCACCTTGCGATCTTTCCTCGAAAGGCAGACTTCTCTTGCTTCGGGTATCATCCCGACCTTGAATCACGACTCACGTTCCAAGAAAAGCGGGTACTAGTTCAGCGAGCGAGTAGGGCGGAGCTCGCCGTTGGCCATCATGTCGGCACGGTTGGCCTCCATTTCGGCGCGAATTTGGGTGAGCTCGGCCTTGAAGGCCGCGACCTCTTTCTGAATCGCTTCGTCTTCCTTGGCCAGGGCTGCCGCTTCCTTTGTCGTCGTGGCGATCTGCGCTTCGACGGCTTGTTTTTCCTGCCGGGCGCGCTCGGTGCAGGCAGCCAAATCATCGATGGCGGCGGCATCGCACCTGACCGTCGGATGGTTCAACTTGCCGATTAGCGCATTCATGCGGGCGGTATTTGCCGCGAGCCGGGTTTCGATGCTCACCCGCCGCTTGCTGTAGGACGGATCTTGTATCCGCTGCGTCAGCACACCCAGCCGCTTCGAGATCTCGAACGACTTTGCGCGGTGTGCGGCGGCCAGTTTCGAGACATGGCCGGTGTAGAGCACGATGCCGAGCGCCATAATCGAGATGGCGAGGCTGAAGCCGGGCAGCAGGAATTTCCGGAAGGATATGTCGGCGCCAGCGGTCTCTTGCTGCCTGCGCGCAAATCTTTTCAGCGCGGTGACCAGCAGACACGTCGATGAAAACGCAAAGCAGGAGCCGGCAAAGGCAGAGCTGAAGGCCGAGCCGCTATCAAACACCGCCGCCAGATTGCCGCCGGCTTTTTGCATCACCTGGATGAAAAACATCGCGGACAGGATCACCTGACTGGCGGCGAGCATGAACTGGCCGGAAAGGGGCGTCGTTTTCCATGCGGCAAGGCGGCAATCGGCGGCGGTGATCCGCTGATCGGTCGGAGCGAGGCCGGCGAGCAGCGGTTGCACCCGACGGGCTGCCGGACGGACGCAAATCAAAAGCGCGGCGTACATGCAGACTAGCGCGAGGGCCGCCATCATCGCGGTGTCGCCGACGCTCGGTTCGCCATGGCCGGTCATAAAGGCGATGGCGGCCACCGAGGCGCTATACATCACGACGAACCCCGTGATGAGGATCATCACATTCGCGAACGGGCTCCGCGCCGTTATGATGGCGAGGAGCTGCGCCTTCTGCGCCTCGTTGACCAGAAAAAACCTGCCGCGCCCGAATAGCCAGGGATTGGGCGCCCGGAACACATAACCGTCCGATACCTTCTTGAACAAGATAGCTTCGCGAGTGTCGGTCATGATTTCCATCCAAAAGGCGTTGCGGTGCGTTGGCGCGGTGATGGCATGGACGGACGATCTTGTGAGTGATGAAGGTTACACAGCATCCTGAGCGATCAGCCCATCTCCGGGTGGCTGTTGCGGCGTGCCGCGCGCGAGCTATGCGAAGTAGGGGCGTGAGTTCGGGGGGCAATAGCGCCAAGCACAAATCGTTGCGCTGCGTTAATTCCCGCTATCATCCGCAAGTCGCCGGAATTGCCGCTTCATGGCATTGACCCTGGCGACATAGGCCGCAACAAGGTGATCGCCGCAACGTTCACTGGCATTCATCTGAAACTTGCGGCGCGCGAAAGCGGTAGCGGGGCCGGCGCCGCAGAGATGAATGAAGGCGGCGAGATCCTGCTTTTGTTGCGGGCTTGCGGCCACGTCGGCGCGCGCGAGAACCTCGGCTACATTGCGGTCCAGATACACGGACGCCAGTTCGATGGCGTGGCTCGGGATGGCGCGAATGTAGGGCGTGAAGCCGCAGCCCGTGTCCGTCACCACGTTGTCTCGGATACAAAATCGCTCGGCCTCGGCGAAGGCCGGATCGGTCATCTGGAACAGGCCGACGGCGCTGGAGGCGGGCCGGTAGATCGCGAACGGATTGAAGCTGAACCGCCAGCGCCAATAGGTACGCTCGACTGGATTGCCCGAACTTTCGCCCTGCGCCAGCGCGGCCAGCAATGCCGGCGTGATCGTGCCGGTCGAATAGGTTCGAAACAGCGGCCCGTATTGCCGCCATGTCTCGGCCGGCTCCTTGTCGAGCCGGTGGCCGACAAAGAAGAACAGCTCAGTCGGCTTGTGGATCACCTGATAGACGAGATTTGAAAGGGCTGTGACCACCAGCAGGATCGCCACGGCGCCCGCGATCCGCACCGCGCGTGGTGCGCGCGCGAAGTTGCGCTGCGCCCTGCCTAGACGTCGCCGCCAGCGGCGAAGGTGAGGGAGGAAGCTCCTTTTCTTCCGTGGCATGCGTCTGCTTGGCGGGCGTGAAGCCACAATCATGGAACCTGAACGCCGTTAATCATCTTTCGGGGGCGTCGGTTGGGTTAACACATTGGTTATTCCTGTGCGGGCATTTTCGCATCTCCATTGATGAAGGAGATACCATGTCTGACGTCACCATTCCCGGCGGAAAAATTCGCGCGTTCGTCGAACGGATCGAAAACCTCGACACTGAAATCCAGGAACTGAACGAGCAGAAGAAGGAAGTCTTCGCGGAGGCCAAGGGGGAGGGGTTTGACGTCAAGATCCTCAAAGAGATCGTCAAACTTCGCAAGCAGGACGAAGAAGAGCGCGACGAGCGCGAAAGCATGCTCGACCTCTACATGCGCGCCATGGAGCAGGCGGCGCCAGCAGAGAAAGTCGCGAAGGCGGCGTGAGGAAGGGGGCGGGTTGGCTAAAGCGAACTCGCCCTTTCGTTTGTCCAAGCGATAGGGCGGGGCGCAGGATGGGTTGTAGGCCGCGAACGGATTGAAGCTGAATCGCCAGCGCCAATAGGTGCGCTCGACCGGATTGCCCGAACTCTCGCCTTGCGCCAGCGCCGCCAGCAATTCCGGCGTGATCGTGCCAATGGAATAGGTGCGAAACAGCGCCCGTATTGCCGCCATGTCTCGGCCGGCTCCTCGTCGAGCCCGTGGCCGACAAAGAAGAACAGTTCGGTCGGCTTGTGGGTCATTTGATAGGCGAGGTCTGAAAAGGGCCAAGACCACCAGCAGGATCGCAGCAACACCTGCGATCCGAACCGCGCGTGGCGCGCACGCGAACTTGCGCTGCGCCGTCGCAGGCGTTCCCGCCAGCGGCGAAGGCGGGCGAGGAAGGGCTTGGGTTTTCGAGGCATTGGCGCTGATGGTGGATTGCGCTACGCTAATCCGCCATATGGGCTGTTATCAGCAACTCTAGGGTTGGTGGCGAAGATTGCGTCGGGCGGAGACTTAGCGCGGCTGCGCAACTACTATTCTCCTCTCAAACGCGGTCCAGCGGTATTGAGCAGCGGCACTGGGTGTTGCCGCTGGAGCGCTTCCAAGCGCTTCTTCTCCGCGTATCGATCAATGGCCGCCTTCGTTGGCTCGTAGATGTCGTGGAAACCACGGTGAAGATTTCGAGCCATACGCAACACGAGACTAGCGAATTCGTGGACGCCAGCTTGCGCCTCCCGAATAGTCTGTTTTAGTCGGACGGACGTGTCGCCGCTGTCGCGAAGATACTTTTCGTCGACCTCGCCGCCGTTGTGTTCATAGACGTGACGACGCTGAAACGAGCGCGTTACGGTCGCGATCTCCAACTCGGTCAGACCTTCGCAGATGTCGATATCGAAACCGCCCAGTAGCTCCCGTCTTGTCGCGGCAAGATCGTGGAACCGCATTTTTCCGATGCGTGCGCGTCGCGCCGAGCGCATCGGTCTGTTGCGGATCAATTGCCCTGCGTATTGCCTGACGAAAGCGTCGAACGCCGAGCCGATGTCCTTCAGGCAGTTTGATGGAATGGCGCCGCGATTCAGATTGTCTCGGATTGCTGGAATGGTGCTTTCTTCGAATTCGCTGAGGTCGTTGCGCGTCCCGCACACCGAACAGTAGGCGAATCGTCCTAGGATATCGTTGAATTCGCCGCAGGCACTGCAGTCGAACTGCTTCTGCTGGCTCTGCTCAGCGTAATAGAACGGCGGCTTCTCGACGTTTTTTCCTGCAGCATCTGCCACTGCATCCATATTGATCACGTGAGCTCCGTCGTCGTCCGCTGAAAGGGCTTCATCGAGCTTTTCGCAATAGAGCTGAACGTAAACTCTTTGTGCGGCGGATAGGAACTCATGGCGACCGGCCTTTACGCCGCAATAGGGACAGATGGAGGCTCCGCCTTTAGTGCGCCAATACTGATCGCATCTCGGGCATTGGAAGCCGAACTTCCCTTCGCTGTCGGACGCGATGAAGACGGGTACACAGCCCGGCACCGGCGGCTCTGGCCAAGGTGCACCGACCCCTCCCATCGGTAAGTCGGCGACGGGAATTCCCTGGCTCAGTGCGTAGATGGCATAGATTGCCGCTGGGACAGGCCGACTACTTTGCCATGTGATTTGATAGCGGCGTCGGCCATTTTCGTCTCTGCTGACAGTGAAAATGACTTGTCCGCCGCAATGAGCGATCTCTTGAAATTCGCGTGTCTCGTTCATTGCCGTCGATCCTTTAAGTTCCGATCGTACCGCGTAGGGCGTTGTGACGGCAAAAAGCGGCCTTTCGGCCGCCCTTTCTTATTCGATGGATGGCCGGGTCAGGCCCGGCCACGACGCTTCTTCTTCGAACTTTTCTCAACTACACCCCGTCGTGCTGCCGCACGTATCGCACTTCATGCAGGTGCCATTCCGCACCAGGGTGAAGTTGCCGCACTCCGAGCACATCTCGCCTTCGTAGCCTTTGGCTTTGGCTTCGGCGCGGCGTTCGGCCTTGGTGGGCGCGGCGGCGCCGGCCTTGCTCCATTGCAGGGCTTCGAGCTTGCCGGTCGGCGACAGATCGTGCTGGGCGTCCTGCTTCAGCGCGACCGCGCCCTCGGCCGCGTCGCTGTTGCGGGCGGTGACGCCGTGGGAAGCCATCGCGGTGACGTTGCTAGGTGCGCGCACCTCGGTGTCGCTCGAGTTGCCGCGCATCATCACGAGGTTGTCGGTGCGCGAGCGGGTCAGGCCCTTCGACAGATATTTGTTCGAGGACTGCTCCGGCGGCCGGCCTTCCTCGACGCCCTTGCCGATGGCGTCGAAGTTCGACTCGGAGGGGTCGACATGGGCGAGGTCGAAGCGCGACATGTAGCTGACCGCGAGTTCGCGGAACACATAGTCGAGGATGGAGGTCGCGTATTTGATGGAGTCGTTGCCCTGCACGGGCCCTGCGGGCTCGAAGCGGGTGAAGGTGAAGGCGTCGACATATTCCTCCAGCGGCACGCCGTATTGCAGGCCGAGCGACACCGCGATGGCGAAATTGTTGATGAAGGAGCGCAGCGCCGCACCTTCCTTGTGCATGTCGATGAAGATCTCGCCGAGACGGCCATCGTCATATTCGCCGGTGCGCAAATACACCTTGTGGCCGCCGACCACGGCCTTTTGCGTGTAGCCCTTGCGGCGATCCGGCATCTTCTCGCGCTCGCGCATCACCACGATGCGCTCGACCAGCTTTTCGACGATCTTTTCCGAAACCTGCGCCGTCCGTGCCGCCATCGGCCGTTCAAAGAACGCCTCGACGGTATCGTCTTCGTCGTCCTCGTCGCTGATGAGCTGCGAGTTGAGCGGCTGCGACAGCTTGGAGCCGTCGCGGTAGAGCGCGTTGGCCTTCAGCGCGAGCTTCCAAGACAAGAGGTAAGCGGATTTGCAGTCCTCCACCGTGGCGTCGTTCGGCATGTTGATGGTTTTGGAGATCGCGCCCGAGATGAACGGCTGCGAGGCCGCCATCATGCGGATGTGGCTTTCCACCGACAGATAGCGCTTGCCGACCTTGCCGCAGGGATTGGCGCAGTCGAACACCGGATAGTGCTCCGCCTTCAGATGCGGGGCGCCTTCCACCGTCATCGCGCCGCAGATATGCACGTTGGCGGCCTCGATCTCGCGCTTGGTGAAGCCGACCGCGGCCAGCAGGTCGAAATTCGCAGCCGCAACGGCTTCCGAGCCGATGCCAAGCGTGTCGCGGATGAAATCCTCGCCAAAGGTCCATTTGTTGAAGGCGAACTTGATGTCGAACGCAGTCGGCAGCGCCTTCTCGACCTTGGCGATGGCTTCGTCGGTGAAGCCCTTGGCCTTCAGGGTGGAGACGTTGACGCCGGGCGCGTTGGAGAGCGAGCCGTGGCCGACGGCATAGGCCTCGATCTCGGCGATGTCGCTTTCGCGGTAGCCGAGCGCGCGCAGCGCCTCGGGAACGGCGCGGTTGATGATCTTGAAATAGCCGCCGCCGGCGAGCTTCTTGAACTTCACCAGTGCGAAATCAGGCTCGATGCCGGTGGTGTCGCAATCCATCACCAGGCCGATGGTGCCGGTCGGCGCTACCACGGTGGTCTGCGCGTTGCGGTAGCCATGCTGCTCGCCGAGTGCGAGCGCGGTGTCCCAGGCCGCGCGGGCACGGACGACGAGGTCGGCCTGCGGGCAGGAGGCGTGATCGAGCGGCACCGGATTGACCGCGAGCGCTTCATAGCCGCAGGATTCGCCGTGGGCGGCGCGGCGATGGTTGCGGATCACCCGCAGCATATGGCTGGTATTCTTCTTGTAGCCGGGAAAGGGGCCGAGCTCCTTGGCCATCTCGGCCGAGGTGGCATAGCCGATGCCGGTCATGATCGCGGTCAGCGCGCCGCACAGCGCGCGGCCTTCCTTTGAGTCATAGGAAAGGCCCATGGTCATCAACAGACCGCCGATATTGGCAAAGCCGAGGCCCAGCGTGCGGAATTCGTAGGAGAGTTCGGCGATCGCGCGGGAGGGGAATTGCGCCATCATCACAGAGATTTCCAGCACCAGCGTCCACAGCCGGCACAGATGCTCGTAGCCGTCGACGTCGAAGTGCCCCCTCCCTAACCCTCCCCCGCCTGCGGGGGAGGGAAGGGTGGGGGTGGTGTTGTAGAAGGTGATCAGGTTCGCCGAGGCGAGATTACAGGCGGTGTCATCCAGGAACATGTATTCCGAGCACGGGTTCGAGGCGCGGATGTCGCCCGAGGCCTTGCAAGTGTGCCAGTCGTTCATGGTGGTGTTGAAGTGCAGGCCGGGATCGGCGGATGCCCAGGCGGCGTGGCCGATTTTTTCCCAGAGGTCGCGGGCCTTCAGCGTCTTCGTCACCTTCTTGTTGGTGCGGGCGATCAGGTTCCAGTCGCCGTCGGTTTCCACCGCGCGCAGGAAATCGTCCTTCAGCGACACCGAGTTGTTGGAGTTCTGGCCGGAGACCGTGAGGTAGGCTTCCGAATCCCAATCGGTGTCGTAAATCGGGAAGTCGATCTCCTTGTAGCCTTGGCGGGCGAACTGGATCACGCGCTTGATCATGTTGTCGGCGACCATCGCGCGGCGCGCCAGCTTGATCTCGCGGCGCAGCGCCGGGTTCTTCTCGGGGTCGAAGCAGTCGTCGCCGGAGCCCTGGCAATTGACGCAGGCTTTCAGCACGGCTTTCAGATGGCGCTGGTTGAGCTTGGAGCCGGTCACGAGCGCGGCGACCTTCTGCTCCTCCTTCACCTTCCAGTCGATATAGGTCTCGATATCCGGGTGATCGGCATCGACCACCACCATCTTGGC
>JAGXAJ010000046.1 GCA_018971625.1 Pseudomonadota bacterium | reverse complement strand
AGCCGCGACGACGATCAAGCGACCCGCGCTCGTCTCGTCTCCGCTATCCCGGCCAGCTCCGACGAGCCGAGCGCTACCGCCAAAACCCGCCGCTCAAAGGGGTCAAAATTGGAAGCCGATACGGGGTCAAATTTGGGAGCCGATTGACAACAATCTGCTCCGCCATTGAGTTCTCCATCCCATTCGTCCGACATAGACATGGCCATCCCGCGAACATGTTTCGCAGGCGGCCACGGAATTCCTATCGTCGAGGGAAGGAGGACACGGGAGTCACAGCAATCCTACCACGACAGTCGCGCGCGGTAGGAGTCATCAGCCTTGCGGCGGTTTCGGGGGACTCCATCCCCATCCACGTTAACAGTTTACGCGCGCCGTACTTCCCAGGCAAGCGAAAGAGCCGTTACGCGCGTGGAACACCTTCCGAGTTGGAGCGACGGCGACGCCCGGGTAAGACCCGCGTGTGCTCGATAATCATCTCAGCTACGGCTGCAACATTCAAAGGTAGGTAAGAGCGACCAGGCATCTCGGAGTGAGCAAAGGCTCTTATGGCTTCGAATGGAGATAGAACCGCGGGAGGCCCAAACACAATCATTTGTCCTGCCGTATAGCGAATGTTTAGATCAAGGAATAAGCCCTTGACTGCATCATGGCGGCCTTGCCGTTCGGAAATCTTCACGGCCGGAATTCTCCTGGTCATCGCCTCACGAAAAGCCTCTCGATAGATTGGGCGAAGATCTTCACGAAAATTGCGAAGACCCGCGACGACAATGTCGGGCAGCGTTCCATAGACCCGCAACAAAAGTGCAATTGCGAGTTCCATAAGCTCCTCAGAATTGTAAGTGACGTGCCGGCGCCCCTCGGATTGTCCCTTACCGACCTCGAAAGGGATACCAAGTTTGCGCAGCGACTTTATATAGTAGTTGAAAGTCGACGTGGTTGCGCCGTGCTGGAGCCCAAGCTCTTTCATTAGCCAGATGGTCTGACCGTGAGTTAATGCTAGATGCGGAAGACCCCCAGTCTCGGATGGTCTGTCTGGGTCGGACTTACCCATGCGGCCACCTCTCATGCACGTCCATTCGCTAGATCCGCCTTGATGGTAAGGCCGCCGTGCCATACCGCTGAGCGGGCCAAGAGACGACGTGACCGCCAGGTAACAAGCCATCGAGGAGGTTAATGGCCGCCTCGGCGACCTTTAATTCGTCGAAGAACTCGATGACCAAGGGAAGATCGACATTCAGGCGCAAGATGTCGTCGGCGCGCACCTCGCCACTGGCGCCAAAGCCTGCAATGCCGCGGAACACCGTTACGCCTTGCACTGCATGTCGTTCCTGCAGCAGCGTAAGGATTTCCTGCATCAAGGTTTTGCGCTTCCCGTGGTCGGACTCGCTCAAATAGATGCGCACCATCAGAATGTCGTTAGCCATCGGAATCTCCCGCTACAAGTTCCGCTACAAATTTCTTGCGATGTAGGCTCCTCCGAATGCCGCGACAAAGCCGAGACCAACGGAAAGGATCACGTATATTCCTGCCTTTACGAGTTCGCCTCCTTCAGCGAGTAATAGGGCCTCCATTTCGAACGTCGAAAACGTTGAATAACCGCCGATAAAGCCGGTGAGAATCCCCGTACGTAGCGACGGTGCAAGTGTGAGCCGCTCGAGCGTCTCGACGAAGAGAAACCCCATGATGAAGCTTGCTATGACGTTGATGCTCAGAGTGGCATAGGGAAAATCCCGCCCATAAACTGCCTGAACAAGATTTGTTTGTGCAAACCGTGCCCAGCATCCCAGTATTCCGAAGAAAGCAATTGTCGCGTAAGTCCACATCGTTCTGTCTCATCTCCGCTAAAACAAGGTCAATCCAAGCACGAGCAGGAGGAGCAGTCCGATTAGACTGAGATAGAAGTTCAGGTGCCCCGATTGCAGAAGTCTTAGCTTGGCCGCGAGGTGACCAACCGCGCTAACAGTTGGTTGGAATAGCAGAGGCCCGAAGATCGGTGCCACGTCATGTTCAAAGACCAGCTTCTTCACGAAGTAGCCGTCCGCGTCACGCTCGGTGTTGGCTGTCGGCCGATATACGAAACTATAAAACGTGCGCATCGCATTGGAGAATGACAGCGCAGTTGTGGATGCCTGAAGAGGGTTCGGTGAAAGTCCTCCATACCACACGGCTGTGCGGCGGATCGGACGGCGGTGGCTGATCAGGATGAAGATCACCGGTATCAACGCCAACAATGGCATCACCAAAATGAGGAGGCTTGGTGAGATGAATGCAAATTTGGCCGTCAATGGCACCAGCAACGCGCCATCATGCATCTGCGGGGATACGGCAACGCCAAATTGTCTGAGTGACGCTGTATTGAGCGCCCCGAGCCATGCCGGCATACCGACGCCAAGTGCAAGCACCGAAAGCCCAAGGAAACCTATGGAGCCGGAGTAGGGACGCCGGATAAGCACACGTCTCGATGTGTCACGTCCGAGAATTCCAAGTCCGATTACCTTGACGAAGGTCGCAAATGCGACCGCAGCGGTCAGTGCTAGCCCGGCGCCGGTCAGGGCGAGCACCAGACGACCACCGAGATTTGGAAGGTGGAATCCTTGGAAGACTGTTTGAAAGACAAACCACTCGCTGACAAAGCCTGCAGTTGGTGGCATGGCCGCGAGGCTCATGCCAGCCAGGAGTGCTCCAACACCTAACATCCAGTGACTGCCTGCGCCGCTATGGGCTATGTGATAACCCCCATCGGCTCGACGGAGTCCATCCGCCGCCAAGAACAACGTGCCTTTTGCAAGCGCATGCCCCGCTAGGTGAAGAAGGGCAACGGTCCAGGCAAGGCCAGCAAGATCGTTAAGCTGGTAAGTCCGGCAAAGCATCGCGGCGCCGAGGGCGACGACAGCGATTGATGCGTTTTCGGCTGACGAGAAGCTCAGGAGACACCGCCAATCGTCTTGTTGGAAAGCATAAAGGATGGTGAGTATCGCACTCAGCGTTGCGACGACGATAACGCTGACCGAGAGGATCGGTGATCCATCGGTAGGCGCCACAGGCAACCAGTTCGTAAGCGCGCGTGAAAGTGCGAAGAAGGCTGCGTTGAGGACCACGCCTGACATGATCGCACCGGAGGCGCCGCTTCCCGATCCGTAGGCTCCGGGAAACCACTCATAGAACGGTAGCAGACCAAGTTTCGCACCGAAGCCGATAAGAAAAAGTAGGCCAATACCAATTTGGAACGATTGAGACAGTCCATTCGCGTTGGCATCAAATTGCGTAAAATCGAGACTGGAGTTGCGCACGCCAAGAATAGCAATTGCCAAAAGCAGCGCGACCGCACCGACTTCCAAAAGAGCCAGCATAAAAAGAACGGTTCGGCCTCGCGCTCGATCCAAATTTTCGGAGAGGATCATGACCGCGCCACCAAGGCTCATGGTTTCCCAGGCGATCAGCAGTGCAGCTCCATTTTGCAAGCCAAAGACGCCGAGCGCGCCCAGCAAGCTTATGGCCGCGCCGAACAGCCAACCCCTCTTTCCCGTGGGTGAGGGCGACGCCAGGGCGCAGGCGAAGCCAGCCGGTATCAAACCAAAGCCCATCAGCCAAAGGGCATGGGGCTCGATGCTAAAGCTCAAGGAATCGCCTGCAAGTTGACCAGGCAGCGCGATCACCTGACTGCCATCCGGCAACGTCACGATCGCCGCAAGCGCGCCGGCTGCAGAGCCGACCGTCAGCGCGATTCGGCTGATGGCCGAAGCCCCGCAGAGACCGACGACCGCAGCGATGATCCAAAGAAGAGCCGCGACTAGCAGCAATTGATTAGTCACTGATTTGCCCCCCTCTGACCCGCTGGGGAGTGCGATTCAGGAACATGAGAAGTGCTTCCATGATTGCTGCAGGGTTTGGCGGACAACCGGGGAGATACAGATCAACAGGCAGAACGCCTTCAACCCCGGTGCCGCAGGCATAGTTGCCAGCCGCAATTCCCCCCGACACGGCGCAAGTGCCTACGGCCATCACCCAGCGCGGCTCGGGCATGGCGTCATACGCTGCTTTAAGTGGTTCATGCATGGCTCGGGTAACAGGACCGGTGACCAGGAGAAGATCTGCGAAGCGTGGAGATGGCGTGAAGAAGATCCCGAGCCTGTGCAAATTGTAGAATGGATTATTCAGCGCTTGCAGTTCGGATTCACAGCCGTTGCAGGAGCCGGCGTCGACGTGGCGGATGTGAAGGCTTCGCTTGAATGCTCGGCTTTTAGTCGGATGTAAGACCTCATGGTGACCTCCAGTGTCCGACCAGAGCAGGTCCTCCCGACTGCGAACGCCAAAGGCCCAATTGTCTGACGAAGTCATCGCACCTGCTGGACAGACCTCCGTACAAAGCTGGCAGACAACACAGCGCCCGTAGTCGACAGATAGATTGTCTCCGCTAGTCTCAATCGCTCGCGTCGGACATACTGAGGCACATTCGTCGCATCCCTCTTGGCAAGCCTCGGGGTTATAACGCGGCATGCCGAGAACTCCGTATTGGCCATTCTCTCCACGTTCTTTGGGCCAGGGAGTAGTGGCTTTACCGCCCATCAATCCAAAAAGGGTCCACAGCGCCATAAAAGCTCCTATCGGTCACAGCCAGCCATTGTCAGACCGAAACTCGCCTCGTTGATCGCATAATCCATCATGTTCGTGTCGTGCACAGTGAAAGGGAAGGCGCGCCAGTTTGAAAACGAAGGCGACTTGATCTTGACCCGCGCAAGCCTTCCATCAGAGCCGACGTGCACGGCGTAAAACAGCGAACCGCGCGGACCCTCTGACCACCCCAGACCTTCGGAAGAAGGAGCCGGTGCACAATCTGCGCGAATTGGCCCCGGTTCAAGCAAGAGTAGAATACGCTGACATAAGACAAACGAGGCGTCGATTTCGGCGAAGCGAACGCGCTCACGAGCGTAAGCGTCGCCCTCTGTAAAGATCGGGACGACTAGAGGCAGGCCCTCGTAATACGCGTATGGATGATCTCTTCGAAGGTCGCGGTCCAGTCCTGATGCCCTCTCTATGGGGCCTGTAGCACCGTGATCGAAAGCGACACGTTCGGGCAGCAATCCTGTGGTTATCAGACGATCAAGATGACTTTCTGATTTCTCCAATCGGTCCATATAGCTCGCGAATTCCTCGCGAAGATTTTCAAGAGCATCCCCAAGCCACTTGCCCGGGTTAAGATCGCGTCTCAGTCCGCCGGGGACGAGAAGGCTTCTGAGAAAGCGACTCCCGGTCAGGCGAGAATTCAGCTGCTTGGCGCGCTCCTCCAAAAGCTTACCTTGTGCCTCACCGACCTTAAGTGTTGTCGTATTGCACAGATGGCCGAGATAATGCAGATGGTTGTAAAGACGTTCCATTTCCGCCAGTAGAACTCGAAGCGCGCGAGCTCGAACCGGCACCTTGCAGCCGGCAGCACGTTCAATGGCCTCGCAATACGCAAGGGCATGTCCTACCGAACCAACACCGGATACTCGCTCAGCGATGACGACGGCGTGCTGCGGCTCGGCTCCTTCGAAGCACTTTTCCATCCCACGATGCTTGAAGAAAAGACGTGGTTGGTAATGAATGATGTGTTCACCGACATATACGAACGTAAATTCCGCCGACTCGAGAACATCTGCGCGAATCGGTCCAAAGGGCAACTGCTGCACATCGGTCGCGTCTATATCCGGAAGATACGGACGTCCGTTCGCGTGGGGCTGCGTACGGTGTCCTTTGCCGTTAAGTAGAACGTTATCATCGCTTCGGATCACCAGCGGATACGGCTCCGGGTGGCCTGTGAACTTCAGATCCTGCAAATCCATCATCTCGCGCTCGTACCAGCCGAGCAGAGGCAACATCGGAGTGAGGCTGGGAAGCTCACCGACATCGGGAACGACCCACATCTCGAATTCACGCTCGCGTGGAATGGAGCTCACGTACCGGACTTGTCGGGTTTGACCGGCCGGTGACCAAGCGTAAGCGAACTCGATGCGGCCGCCACTCGCATGAAGAGCTTCGGCGTTTTCTATGAGTGAGGGCGGCGATAACTGCCTAATCCGCGTTCCGATCATCGCACCGCCTCCGCCGCGTTCGTCATATCGAGTGCGTGGGCAACTATCTGAAAGTGATCCCAGAGCTGATGAGGCCACCAAAGTCCCATGACCAACAGCGGGATCAAAGCGAGCCACATTGGTAGGAGACACCATGCGCTTATGGGCTCGACCTTTCGGTCCTTCCGCTCGGCACCTTCGAAATACATCTTTCTGAAGTGATTCAAAAACCCGACGAAGATGACGATGAGCAGAACGATCATCAGCGTGATCACGATGTACTCGGCCTGAGCAAGCCCCGCCCGGATGATTGTGAGTTCGCTCAAGAAAAGCGCAAAGGGTGGAGACCCAGTGATCGAAACGGCGCCCGCGAGCCACAGCCCGCCGAGGATGGGTAAATGCCTTATTACGTGATGGATGCTTGGGATCCGCTTGGTTTGGTAAGCTCGCATGACGCTTCCGGCACCAAAGAACATAGCCGATTTATTCAGCGAGTGATTGAGCATATGATACAGAGCGCCCGAGATTCCCAATTGACCGCCGAAGCCGAACCCGAGTGCGATGACGCCCATGTGTTCGACGCTTGAATAAGCCATGAGTCGCTTAATGTCCTTCTGACGAACGATGAAGAGCGCGGCTATGAACAGCGAAAAGGCCCCAAGCGCCAAAACCGTGCCTCTAGCCAATCGGCTAATTCCTGCGGCGTCGGCAACCACGAGATACCGAACTATCCCTACCATCGCAGTATTGAGGAGCGCGCCTGACAAGAGAGCGGAGACCGGTGCAGGACCTTCGCTATGGGCGTCGGGCAACCACGTGTGCATGGGAGCAAGACCGACCTTTGTGCCATAGCCGATCAGCACGAGTAAAAATGATAACGATACGAGGGAAGGATTGAGCCGTGGTGCGACTTGCTGCAGCGTCTCCCATGTCATGTCGTAGGTCGGGCCTAGAATGAAGGTTCCGCTCCAATAGAACAAAACGGTTCCGAGCAGCGCCAGGCTAATTCCAGCAGAGACCACAATGATATATTTCCAAGCGGCTTCGATGCTCGCCGCTTCGTGTTCAAACGCGACCAGAAATGTGCTGATCAGAGTCGTGAGCTCGATCGCAATCCAATAAAGGCCCGCGTTATTCATCATCGGACCGATTAGCGTGCTCAGTCCGAAACCTGCAAACATAGCGTAAAAGCGATGCAGGCGACTGTCTTCGCCAAGCAAGCGCATGTAGCCAACAGCATACAGAGACGCGAGAAAGTAAACGATCGCCGCGCAAAGGATCGTCCAGGTGCCAAGACCATCGATGATCACGTAGTCGTTCCAATAGGTGATCTTGGTATCTGCGCTGGTCGCCAGGATTACTAGGATCGCGACCAGCGAGATTGCGCTCGCGCCGAGATTGAGGATCTCGGCGGGTCTCGGGCGGCGAATCGACATAATCAGGACAATAGCAATCGACGGCGCCGATACGAGTGCGAGAGTGGCGAGCGCGACTGTGCTCATCATCCCACCAGCCGCTTTAGCTGTAGTGAACTAGTCGTGCCGACGTGGCTAAGCAGGTACTGAACGAGGACGCCAAAGCACGCGACCACTATAAGAAGGTCGAACAAGATAACGATTTCAATGAGCAAGGGCATGCCAGGGACGAGGATCTGAGCGCCTAAGAACACTCCGTTTTCCAAAACGAGAAGGCCCAGTATCTGGCTGATTGCCTCGTGACGAACTGAGAGCATGAGGAAGCCGATCAGCTTCATCGATAGCATGACCGTCAGAGCGAGAACGACGATCGTGCCTGCTAAGTCTAATGCGACGCCAATGCGGTAGGAAACTGCCAGCGCGAAAACAACCGCGAATGCGCCAATAACAAGACTCGAGCTGGCCTGAAGTATCACATGCACTTCCCGATGGACTTCGAGCCTGCGGATGATGCGAAGAATGAGATATGGGAGAAGCATTCCGCGGAAGGCAGCGGTCAGGATCGCTACGATGTATAGCTCGGCGTAATTCCCGTAATACCCAACAGCGCCGGATAAAATGGCGATCAGCCACGATTGGGCGGCGAAAGCGAAAAGATAGTGACGTAGCCATCGTGAGCCGAGCATTACAAACGAAAGCAATAAGCTTCCGATCGCAAGGAGGCTGAACAGAGAGGCGGGAAGGGGATCGAGATGTGCTGCCAGCATGGTCTACGTCAATTGCGTGCCAACGATCGCAAGGATCGCGAGCATGAAGGATGCCGCCAGGGGCTCTTGATAGCGATAGAAACGCAAACGTGATTGGACTGTCTCAACCAGGACCACCACGCACCCGACAGCCAGAAATTTAAGCGCGAGTGCTCCGATCGAACCTAAGATGCCAATCGCCGTGCCGATATATGACAGGCCCCATGGGAAGAGCAGGACGTTGCAGAAAATCGTGTAGAGGATGAATTGTTTCATCATCGATGCCCAGCGAAGGATTGCGAGCATCGGTCCCGAGTATTCGAGGATGCGTGCCTCCTCGATCATGTAGACCTCGATGTGCGTGCTCGAATGAATCGGTAGCCGATCGGTCTCAACCAGGATTAGGACGAAGAATGCGGCGACCAGGAAAAGGTGTGTAGGGCCCCAATAGATCCAAGGCTGGGCAACCAGCAGGTGGTTCACGACAAAAGGTAGCATCGACTTCGCGAGCAAAGTGATCCCAACGAAGACAAGGATAAGGGTTGGTTCAGCCAGGATGGTCACCATGACAACGCGGCTGGAACCGACTCCTCCATAGGCACTTCGGGTATCGAGGCCAGCAAGTGTGATCATGAACGAGCCAAGTGTGAGAATTAATCCTCCACCGAGAATGTCGCCCATGTCGGAGAGCGGGAGGGGATAGTTCGTCACCACCGGAATAAGGATCGGAACCGTCAACGTCGTGGTGAAGGCAACGATTGGCGCTACCCAATAGAGCCACGAGGCCGTCTCGGGCACGACGATCTGCTTGTGAAACAGCTTTCTCAGGTCGCGATAAGGCTGAAAAATTCCAGGGCCTTGACTTCGCTGAACTCGTTCCTCGAATTGAAGGATTACGCCCTGGAGCAGCGGTGCGAGCGTCAGCGTGACAAGTACTTGCAAAATTTGAAGTAGAATATCGCGAATTGTCACGAGTGCCCTCCTTCAACGAGGAGAGCGGCCTGTGAGGCGTTTGACCGGATGTTTCTATGGCGGGCCCGCGTAATCAAGGCACGATACTCCGTCTGCCAAATTGGCTCGACAGGAGTCATCAGCCCCGAGGGCGGTTAAAAGGCGAACTCCATCGCCATCAATGACAGGCTGAGCCTAGTACCGCAAAATGTCAAGAGACCTCACAGCCAAGCGTTCCGCTAATAGCGCGTTTTCTCCGGAATCACCGCGCGCACACCGCCCAGTGGATCCGGCACGTCGCCTTCGCGTCGCGGGATTAAGTGGATATGACAGTGAAAGATGGTTTGTCCCGACACGATGCCGATATTCGCGCCAATGTTAAAGCCCTTAACTGATGGATCAGCCCCTTCAATGTCCGATCGAAGATGCCGAAGGAGGTCATTCGCCGCGGCTAGTTCCGATTCGGACAGATCGAAATACGTTTCGGCATGCCGGTAAGGAAGAACGAGCGCGTGCATGGCCGTTACCGGAGTGGTGTCGCGAACAGAAAAGGCGAGCTCGTTGCGTGAGATAACAAGTGGACCATCACGCAACGCGCTAAAAACACATCCGGGGCTGCCCGCTTTGGCCATGCCTGTTGGTGACCTCGCTTTTTTCATGCCGCAACTAGAGTCGATCTTGATACATCGTGCAGTTTGCCATCTTTCGGTGGACAGCCCAAGAGGTGAAACAACATGGCAGTGAATATTTGGCAGCTGCTCCTCGATGTCGACAAGGCCGTGACGCGTCCTTCTTTGGTTGAAATTGCTGCCGCGCTCAATACGTGCGGAGGCGTTGTCATCCCGCGGATTCTCCGCGTCCGATGACCGCAACCGATCTCATTCGCTGGCGTTGGCTGCCGGCCGCCTCACACTTACCCCGGCGGGGAAGGAACGACACTGAGCCTTGCGCTGCGTGTTAGCATCGCAGCTGGCGCCACGAGGATCTTCGTATTTTTCGTGGCTCGCTATACTCAGCTTCGTTTAAAGCTTGTCCAGCATGAGCGCCAATTGGACCACGAGTATTGGATAGCATCTACAGCGCGCCGTTCTCTGAGAATCCAAACAAACATCGTCGTTTGCGCTGCACGAAAAGTACGCGAGTCCTGATCCAACAAGCGTTCTGGGAAGAGAGATGCGAATCCCCAATTAAGGAAGAGAGATGCGAATCCACAACTAAGAAAGAGAGATAAGAATCCCCAACTAGATTCGCGAACTAAGAAACGAAAATCGCATGAAGGAGACGAATGAGAGTCGTCCCGTTGCACGATCGCTTCACGCCTGATATGCATCCGCAGACATATCTGATATGCAGGTATGACTTTGCGCTTGGATCGCCATCAAAGAAATGGCGACTGACCGGGGCAAGTAACAGGGGAAACGAAATGGCCAGTTATGCGAATGCCAGCATTGTAATCGAAACAGTGCCGCCAGCGGACATGGGAGCGGCACTAGCCGCGGACGCTGCCAAGAAAGCTAAATTCGGCATCCTTCACCTACTCATTCGCGGTTTTTTATGCACACCCTTTCTGGCTTATGGAGCCAGCGTGACATTCGCAATGATGGCCGCTGGCATACCGCTCTCGGTAGCCGGGCTTGTATTCCCGGCTGGCTACGTCACGCTGAGCTTCCTCGGCTTGGAGATGGCGACCGGCAGCTTCGCGACAATGCCTATTGGCATGTACGCAGGGACGGTGACGCCGGCCCAGGTGATCCGCAACTGGTTCTGGAATCTGGTGGGCAATCTGCTGGGAGGCTTATTCTTCGCTTGGCTGCTCTGGTTCTCATTGACTCGGGGTGGCACCGTCCCCATCGCGCCGAACAGCGTGCTCACCGTCATAGCCCATACCGCCGAGCACAAGGTCTCCTATAGCCAAAATGGCATCAGTGGCTGGTGCGCCGCGATTGGCATGGGGGTCCTTTGCAACTGGCTGGTGAGCCTTGGCTCCGTTATGTCTAAGTCGACGCGTAGCACCGTGGGCAGGCTGCTGCTGATGTGGATACCAATAGCAATGTTCTTTGCGCTGGGCTTCGAGCACACGGTGGTCAATATGTGGCTCATCCCATGCGGCATCCTGTCGGGTGCCCACATAAGCTTCTATGATTGGTGGGTGTGGAACCAGATCCCGGTCACCATCGGCAACATCTTGGGTGCGATGGTGCTAAACGGTACCCTTTGGTATTACACTCATACTTTGCAGAACGAATAGCAGTTCGCGTCAATCGTTGAGATATATGGGGATGGGGTCCCCCGAAACTGCCGCATGGCTAATGACTCCTACCGGGCGCACTCGCGTCGGTAGGAGCTATTCCTCCGAGCAACGCCCTAGCAAGGGGCGTTACATGGACAGACTTCCGGCTTCGCTAAAAATCGCGATTTGGTATTGTGGCGGGATGTGGCTGCTCGCCATTCTTGCCTATACGACGGATTCGGCACGAGAGATTATGATCATCTGCGGGACTCTCGGCTTGATAGCCGCCTTCGCGGAGTGGCGGGCGATAAAAAAGTAAAGCCAATGAATAATGCTTTCGAAAGCAGTGATCGCGTCGTTACGCCCAGATAAGCGAGAACATGCTTGACCGGGTGGGCGCTTCGCGCCTCTTGACGAACTGTTTGAACCGGGAAAATATCGAGCAGGGAATGGAGTTCTCCCCTTAAACGCCGAGCTGGCTGATGACTCCTACGTTGCAGCAACGCGTAGGAGCTTCACTATGGGTGATCCTTTCCTGCATGCGGGCGGTCCTCGAGAACGTCCATGCTGAACCAGTTTTTACGCCTCTTCATCCGCCGCGGACGTCTGACCATCACCTATGCTGATGGTTCTCGCTACTCATTTGGTGAGGCGGCAGCAGATACTCCAGATGTCGCTGTGCGACTGACGAATTCGAGCTTGCCCTTGAAGTTGGCAATTTGGCCAAGCTTTTATCTGGGTGAAGCCTACATGCAGGGGCAGCTCGCGTTTGACCAAGGCTCACTCTCGGATTTTCTCGATCTCTGTGGACACAATCTCGAACTCCGACTGCAGTGCAGGCGGGGCATATGGTTTCGGATTGCGACCGCGACGTTGCGTCGTCTCCAGCAGCACAACACTGCTGCGATCGCGAGGACGAACGCCGCTCACCATTACGACCTCTCTCTTGAGCTTTACCGAAGCTTCCTCGACTCCGACTTGCAGTATTCATGCGCCTACTTTTCTCGGCCCTCGCTTTCGCTCGAGCAGGCGCAGCACAAGAAGAAGCGTCATATCATCGCTAAGCTTCTTCTCGAACCCGGGCAACGAGTGCTTGATATTGGTTGTGGCTGGGGAGGGCTAGCTATCGAGATTGCTCGTACAGAGAAAGTGAACGTCCTTGGCGTTACGCTGTCGATTGAGCAGCTTCGGATAGCGCAACAGAGAGCGGCGCAAGCAGGCCTGGCGGATCGAGTCTCGTTTTCACTATGGGACTATCGCGCTGTACAGGGCCAGTTCGATCGTATCGTCTCGGTTGGCATGTTTGAGCATGTCGGAGCACCGCAATACCGAACGTTTTTTGAAAAGGTTCATGATCTGATGACGGACCAGGGCGTTGCAGTATTACACTCGATCGGCAGAATGCATGGTCCAGAACTCACAAGTGCGTGGATTCGGAAACATATCTTTCCCGGAGGCTATATCCCGGCCCTGTCGGAGGTTCTTCCCCAGATAGAGCGAGCCGGACTATGGCTCACTGATCTTGAGATACTTCGACTCCACTATGCGAAGACGCTTCGAATATGGCGAGAGCGCTTTCTGGCGCATGCGATACAACTAAATTCGACCTACGACCTTCATTTCAGAAGGATGTGGGAGTTCTACCTGGCGGCCAGCGAAATGCGCTTTCGCTATGCGGGCCTGATGGTGTTCCAAGCTCAGCTCGCAAGGAAAGTAGATACGATACCCCCCAGCCGGAACTACATGTTTGAAGCTGAGACTGCCGGTGGACTGATAGCTGCAGGGTAAACTGATCGAAGTACCAGCAACGATTCTCAAGCCATGGCTGCCTGTTCACACGGACTTATCATATCGTTGACGAACCTTATCGCTGCATGGCCCACACGTCTCTTTTGCGATCAATGATAGGTGCGATCACCGGCTCGTGTGAGTCCATTCCTTGCGCGAGGCTCGGCATTGCTCGCATTGGTTCGAAGTTGACGTGGTTGCGATGGGGGCGACGTTGACTATCAACCCTCGCATCATGACGCACTCGAACTCGCAAATGGGAAGATCGTGCTTGTGACGGCTCGCAGCCGGACTGAGGCAATGCCTAGATAAAAAGCAGGAAATGGGTGATTTGAGAGATGAAATAACTAAGCCGCATGTTGGTTCTATCATCGCTCAGAGCAGTAGCGCTACAGATGTTGCCAAGTCGTAGGAGGCAGACATTGCAAGGGTCACCAGAAGTAGCTCGCCATACTTCATCTGCGAACAACGAAATCAATATCGGTACAGATCGTCCCGACGTGCGTTTAAGCGTGTACCCCCTCCATCGGGACCTGGTCCTAACGTGCAATCGTTCTTCAAAAGCCGTACTCGATTTCTGCAACAAGAGAACCAAAAATATAGTGCGTCTTCCCAACGCGGATCTTTTCCAGACTTTACCAATTGTGCTTATTGGTGAAATAGCAATCACGTCGACCTTGTCTATTGCCTTAGCTGCTTTTAATGCAGCGTCAGTTGGTGACAATAGTGTCTCTTTTGTAATCGGCGTGATTATATGGACGCTCGGCGAATATCTTTGCCATCGCTTTGTCTTGCATTATCTCGCGCCGTTGCGCCACCGGGTCCATCACACATTTCCTAGCAAAGCACCAGACGAGTTCGTTTGGCAGATCTGGATCTGCTTTGGAATGCTCTTTTGGATAATAGGGGGCACCGTCCTAGCCGGCGTCTTGGGAGCATACGCCTATTACTTACTCATTCATCACTGTGCACACCAGCGGCCTGATCTTCTACCTAAAACGTTGCTAAGGCATCACAATAGTCACCACAAATTTGCTAAGACGAACTATGGCGTCACCACGACGGTTTGGGATCATTGCTTTGGAACCATCCGTCGATGCGATGATCCGTAGTGTTCGTTCTTGACTCCGCGATATCTAGGCGCGTCGAATAGCAAACGGGCCGCATGCCGTTTGCCTTTAAGGCGAAAGCTCGTCGTGCCGTCAATAGGCAGAAGCTGCTATCGGTCAAAATGCCTGGGCCAGTTAAGCTGGTGCCGGCGTCGAAAGCCTTGCTCACGGAATCTTTGATTCGCTTTTGTAAAGCTTTCCAGCGGCTGAACCTCGCCTAAAAGTCACCGTCTCGACAACCAAGCATTGGTGCGGCGTTCTCAAGCGGGCATGACATCCGACACATTGCCTAACACGCGGCAATGGTGGGCTATCGCATTTCGGTGGCGGGTTTTCCTTGCGTGGTATGTCCGGCATGGGGAAAACGGCTATGCCAATCAATCGTTTGCTCCCCGAGAGCGAACTACCTTGCGGTGAAATCGAGAATTTGAACTTGGCTTTCGATCAAGCTTAACGCGCGTTGGATTTTGTTGGATTGAAATGAGCCCTCGGTTGAGATCGTTGCGAAGATGTTATCGATAGGAGAGAGTTATGTTCGCGATGCGATGGAATTGAAGATCGTAGTGGAGCAGCTTGACTTGAAGTTAGGCCCAACTCACTTGAAAGTCGGAAGCGGGCGACCGGTATTCTGCCCCGACGCCAGTCCGGACAATTAAGAATCAACCCAACTACTTGGGGATGGCTGTCACCATCCATTCGATCACGTGGCGGCTGAATTCACTACTTGTGCTGGCTAGGGACAGCGCGTAGATTAACTGTGGGGAAGGAGTCCCCCCGAAACCGCCGAGAGGCTGATGACTCCTGCTGCTCTACCGTAGCAGGAGTTTCGACTGTCCCCACTGCTATGGTCATACCTGAGAGGCGCGCTCCTTGCGGAGCGTGAGCCGTCGGCCATGTCAGTGAAGGAGACTATGACCTCGCTATTTTCAAAAGTGAGCCTCCGCACCGCAGCTCTGCTTTTGCTGGCCGTCAACTCGCTGGCGGAGCCATCATGGTGTGATCCGAGTCTTTGCGCCCAGGGATAGATGGGCAGCTGCAGAAAGAACAGCGAACCTGAGGCCAGGTTCGCACTACAAAGGAAGCCTATGATGGCAGACGTAATTAAAAGACAGCGTGAGGCGCGCAGCCAAATTGTTCGCCAAGGGAGGCGCGGCACAGAAACAAGGGACAGTTCATCGATGATCCGCGCGTTTGTTAAAAGGCGCCGCACGTCAGAACGAGTTCGCTTCTGTTAACGTCGTTGCAGCTCCTGCGAAAAGGTTTTGAGTTGGGTGTTGCTTCGAGCTCATTTGTACGAGCGACAAGCATACGTACGTGAAGTTGAACTTAGAGTAGGCTTACCAGAAGCAATTCGGCGTTGCACAAATCGGCATTCGCGTGGTCGATCCCAATGAAAAAACAAGACCTCATCATTCTTCCCTGGGTAATGCTAATGCTGCTTCTCGCGCTTTCAACCGTTCTGTTGAGCGGGACAAGTCAGCAAGCGACGGTGATTGACGTTCCTTTCTCCCAATTTCTGGAGATGACGGACACTAAACGAGTGAAAGAGGTCTCAATCCATGAGAACAGCATTCGTGGGAGATTTAGTGACGGCCGTGCGTTTACCACCTATGCGCCCAACGATACCAATCTGGTTGATCGGCTTTATTCCAAAGGCGTGGCGATCAAGGCAGGGCCGCCAGATTCTGCAACGCCGTGGTTCGTCTCTTTGGTACTTCAATGGCTGCCGCTGCTTTTCGTTATAGGGGTCTGGATAGGGATGCAGCGCCAAATGGGAAGCATCTGGGGCAACTCATTTGGCTTCGGCAGGAGCCGTGCTAGGTTACTGACAGATTCACGGGAACGTATTACGTTCGAGGAAGTCGCCGGTGTCGATGAAGCCAGAGCGGATCTTGAGGAGATAGTTGAATTCCTACGTGATCCCGTGAGATTTCACGATTTGGGAGGACGCATTCCCCGAGGTGTATTGCTCGTCGGCCCGCCGGGGACCGGCAAGACCTTGATCGCTCGTGCGGTTGCGGGCGAGGCGGGCGTACCCTTCTTTACAACCTCGGGATCCGACTTCGTCGAAATGTACGTTGGCGTGGGTGCAAGCCGCGTCCGGGACATGTTCGGGCAGGCGAAGAAGAAAGCGCCATGTATCGTTTTCATCGATGAGATCGACGCCGTCGGCCGCCGTCGCGGCGCAGGACTTGGTGGCGGCAACGATGAACGCGAACAGACACTCAATCAGCTGCTCGTCGAGATGGACGGTTTTGAGACGAACAACGGCGTTATTATTATCGGCGCTACTAATCGTCCCGATGTACTCGATAACGCGCTGCTTCGCCCAGGTCGCTTCGATCGGCAAATCGTGGTTCCTTCTCCGGATACTATCGGCCGCGAGAAAATTCTAGCGGTGCACGTCCGTAAAGTACCGCTCGCGCCAGATGTCAATCTCAAGATCATCGCTCGCGGAACACCCGGATTCTCGGGAGCGGATCTAATGAACCTCGTTAACGAGGCCGCTTTGATCGCGGCTCGTCGCGACAGATCTAGGGTTATTCAATCCGATTTTGATGACGCCAAGGATAAGGTGATGATGGGTGCAGAGCGCAAGTCGCTCGTCATGACCAGGGAAGAGAAAATGCTGACTGCCTACCACGAGGGCGGTCACGCCATCGTGGCGTTAAACGTTCCGGCTGCGGATCCTTTGCATAAAGTGACAATCACTCCGCGTGGACGAGCACTTGGCATGGTTCTACAGCTACCGGAACGCGATCAACTGTCGACAAGTTACGCGCAGATGACTGCCAGGCTAGCCATCATGATGGGTGGCCGTGTCGCCGAACAGGTCATTTTTGGTTCCGACAAGATAACGTCTGGTGCGGAATCCGATATCGCACAGGCAACGCAGCTCGCACGCATGATGGTAACTCGTTGGGGGTTCTCCCCGGCGCTCGGAGCCGTCGCTTACGGAAAGGCTGACGAGGAAGTATTCCTTGGAAAATCTGTCATGCGGCAACAGGACCTATCGCGATTGACCGCGCAGAAGATCGACATGGAAATAAAGCGTCTAGTCGAGGAGGGCTGTAACGAGGCAAAGCGGATTATCGAGCAGAAACGCCAAGACTTGGAGATGTTGGCGCAAGGCCTGCTTGAGTGCGAAACCTTGTCCGGCAGCCAGATCAGCGACCTTCTCCGAGTTCAAGACAGAGTGGCAGAGACGGCCGAGCCTATCGCTTGTCGCTCATATCCAAGCTGCTAGAGGCTGCCCCATCTCCATGCACGCGCGGGTTAAAGCCCAAGCAGTTGCTCGTAGAAAACCGTTGTCGGTCAACCTAAAGCAGAAGTTCCGGATGAAGCGCCGAGCATACTCTCAAATGCCGCTTCAAGCGTTGACCCGTGTTGTCACCGTCAGACTTCCCTTTCACAACGCTTCTGGCGTTTCGGAATACCAAGGCAGCTTCTATATCGAGATTCTCGGCGCGTTCTCAAGGGCCTTTTGGGCTACTTCGCGAAGGTCCTCAGTTGATGTGTCGCCTTTAGAAGCTGCTTCCAGCAGCATGGATGCCACATGCGTTCTTGCAGAGGTCTCACAGCGAGAAACATCTGCGCAGACGTCCTCGAGGACCGCACGCAATAATGCAACTATTTCTGCGTTAAGCATGGAATGCTTCCTCCGAGCAAGATATCGAAGTGTTATATCGTCCCCATGACACGACAGAACTTTGACAGTGCCTCAGACAAATCATGTCGGCCCCGATGGCTTCGGGATCAGTCTACCCTTGTTGACCTCATGGGTCGCCTCCGAATGCGGTGACACTTGATCCGCGCGGCGAGTCCATTCCGCCGCTATTTCGAGCCAGTACTCGCGCCGCCCCAAATCGAACTTAGCCTCGCGGCGACAGATGGCGGCACGCGCAAGGCATTTTTCACGATGTGACGTCATGTCGGATCGCATTATTGCAGTGCGTAAAGGGCCGCTTCTGTTCGCTTGCGCGAGTAGTGACGCCCCGTACTTGGACATTTTCCGACGTGGCATGTCCACGCGCTTAGCTGCTCTTTGCGGCCGACGCATCGGGCATCAATAGGAAAATTGTCGGCTATGGTCATCGGCGGTCGCTCCTTCAATCCAATGGACAGCAGCAAGAGGCAATGTGCCCTCGGCTGACATTCACCTGTCCTGCGGAGCGATTTCGGGAGAAGTCCTCGCGCGTTGAGTGCGCTAACCACCCCAATAACATGGGATAAGATGGGCTCCTACTGCGCGATCGGCGCCGCAGTAGGAGTCATTAGCCTTTCGGCGGTTTAGGGGGACTCCATCCCAACAAAAAACTTTATCACAAGACTCTCAATATGACAATCGAAACTCATCTAATGTCTCTCCGAAGGAAGGGAAGACAGCAAAAGTGGTCAAGAAGATCGAGACTTGAGAATTCGGTCGGCAATAAAGGCCGGGAATGCTCCACTAACGATAACGGCGATGACAAGCGCAGCGTATTGTCGTCGATTGATGATGCCATGCGCTAACCCGACAGATGCCGTAATTGTCCCAAATGTTAGCCCAGTCGACATCAACAAGGCGACGGACCAACCGTCGCTAGTTTGCATCTTGAAAGCGTAGGTCAGCGGCACGATGGAAGCGCACTTGGTGGCAATCTTTATTGTTAATAGTATCGCACTCATCGCGGCAATGTCTTGCCATTGGCTCAAGTCAACAAGAGAACCGGCCCGAAGGAAATAAAACGGTGTCAAGCAAGAGAAAGCCAGCGTCCGAAGCTTCTTCACGGTCGCCTCGTGGTTCTGCAAGGTCGGCGATAACGAAACTCCCACGATATAAGCAGGAACGACCGCCTCCACATTGGAGAATTCTGCCAGCCCACCAATAAGCAATAGGACAAGCACCAAGAAGCGAACATCGGCTTCCGAAGTGGTTCGTTCGGATCGAACGCACCACGGAGCTACCGCAGGTATTGCCAGAGCAAAAATCAGGGTTCCACATAGTAGACTTAAAAGCCGATAGTCGATGGCGGCCGTTACTATAATAAGCGCTGCTATCGTGCCTATGTCATTGACGAACCGCGCTGCCAGCACGGTTTGACCAACCTGGCTCTCGCTTTGTCCCCTCTCTAATACGATCGCATAGACGAGAGCAACCGAGGTTGTAGAAAGGGCAATCGCTGCAATAAGCGCTTGCCACGCAGTCCAGCCGGCGAAAATCGTTGTGAATAGGAAAACCCCAACAAAGGGTGCAGCGAAGGATGCTATGCCGATCGTAAGAGTGACCCAAGCGCGAGTCCAGGCGGCAGAAATTCGAATTTCAGCTCCACTCAGGAAAGCGAGCGCGATGGCGCCAAACCCGGCAAGATAGTCGATCCAAGGCGCGGAATGTAACCCGAATGTGTTAGCGATTGCAGCGCCGACCAGAATCTCGCTGAGAGCGACAGATGTTGCCGTGACATTCGATAATATGGACGCAAAAAGACCGAGGCCGATCCACATCGCAGCCGTTAATAGAAGATACGAATGCTGATTGGACATCGACAAGCCCGATACATGGAGACGAATTTCCCCGAGAGGAGTTGCAACAGCGAGTAAGATTGAGTCGATCTGTTTTTAGCAGACTTATAGTGCGTCCGTTGCAGGCTTCCAGAGCGAGCATTAGGCTGTCTCGACCAAACACGCCTACAGAAGCTCTAGCTAAAAAACTGTCCGGCGTTCATGGAGATGTCGTTCTCCATTTTGATGATTGCCACCTAGCAACGACTGAACGAGGGAGTGCTTGGCAATCCTGAATTGTCCTTGGCTTGGGATGAATTTCCGTCTTCAATGCCGAAGCAGCATGATGTCGCGTGCTCCAATGAGCGCAGCGAGGCCACGTGCCCGAGCAGCGATGGAAGACAGTGTCATTTCAAGGTCGGCTCAATGTCACAAAGCCTTTTCAGCCAGCAGGGAGAGAACTTATGGAGAATGAACAAGATGGCTTGGGTCGAAAGCCAGTTCCGAAGGTCCAAGGTAACGGAACTGGCTCGCAGATTGTTAAACGCATCACTCTGGACCAGGCAAGTTGCCGTACACAACGGACATCGTTGGGCTGGTCTCACCAAGAGCTCGCGAAGCGGTCGGGCTTTTCGGTCAACACAATTGTTGAATTTGAAGAGGGGCGCCGAGCGTTGAGTGAAGCGGCACAGGTTAGTCTCTCTCGCGCATTGCGCCAGGGAGCTGGACGACAAAAGCCCTCTTAGAAACCGCGAACAGCACGAGACATCGAGATTGCGCCGAGTGTGGGCGCGCGAGACAGTGCCCCGTCATTCCAGCGCACTGGCAGGAGTGCCGGCTCGCTCAGGCGGATTGCGCAAACTTGTACCAGAAATCACGTACACGGCGACCGGATTCTCTAACCCGGTGCGAGTGATCTTTGATAGCATTTTGAGCCCCGCTTCAGGTGAGGACAACGTAGAAGCCGTAGCTCGACACTTTCGAACCGCGATTGTTCGGAAATACTCGTTGGTCCCCATTGTTGATCGTTGGGTTCTTATCCCTCCTGTGACGGGCTTACGCGCGGCAGCCGGCTTCGTCCGTCGCCTACACGTCGGGCATGTCAATGCTTATGCCGCGTACGTTTTATTGGTGATGTTGGTTGCTCTGCTGATTGGGGCCACCGTAAGATGATTGGTACCGTGTTTGCTTGTCTCCCGCGAATCCGACTTTTCTAGTTTGTCGCCCACGCCAGGAAGACCCGCCGAAATCCAGCAACACCCGCAAAACGCAGGACGATGCATCGGTCGTCCAAAAGCGAAATTAGATGTAGCGACGGCTGATCGCGCTCGGCCTAACCAAAATGGCAAAAGTAAGAGAGGCGATGATCACTCGATCTCGAGACACCCTCGCTTGGAAGCATTCGCCGTGTTCGCGGCGATAACCGTTATGGCCATTGCAAATCGCTCGGCCATATTTAGTTCTGATCACTCATGAGTGGGGTTTGTCGATTCTCAATCCGCCCTTGGGGCAACCTTCATTGGAGATCCTATCCTCGGCGACGCCCACGCTCGATGTACTCTGTGGCTATAACGTAAATAGTTATCTACCTCACAACCCTCTCTACCCGCGGATTATGATGGTTGCGCGAGATGGTGAATCGAAACTCGACGGTCCATCTCGCGCCTATCGTTCGAGAACAATACCCTACGGTCCTCGAGCCGGGTCGGTATGGAAGCCGACACCAACCGCGCCCTTGCGAATCGGATAGTTCCGCGACACCGGATCGAGCACCGGGAACAGAGAGTCGACCGCTGTCTCACGCTCCATCGGCGGAACCACAAAGCGCTCCTCAAAGGTCGGCATCGAAGTAAGCCGCCAGATCGCCTCCACCTCATCCGCAGTAGTCTTGCCTTCGGCAAGCGACCTTTGCACTTCATCCTCAGGTATGTCTTTGACCTTCTTTGAACGCATGTACACGCGCACCGCGACCAGCTTCTTATAGACGTCGCGGATGATCTGCTCATTGCCACCCGTCAACAGGCTCGCCATGTAGCGCAATGATACGCGGGATCTATCGAGCGAACTCATCAGCGGTCCCAACCGTGCTTCAGAGGCGATGTTGTCGTAAACGCCGTTTTCCACCTTCGCGAGCACTGGTCCGAGCGGCGGCACGTAGAACAGCATTGGCAGGGTACGGAACTCCGGATGCAGCGGTAGCGCGAGTTCCCACTTTTTGACGAACTGATAGACCGGTGACTGTTGTGCAGCCGTGATCTTCGAATCAGGAATTCCGTTCGCCCTGGCGGAGGCGATCACTTCTGGATCAAAGGGATCCTTGATGATGTTACGCTGCGCCATCACGAGCTGGTCTTGCGGAGCTTTGGCCGTCTCCTCGATCAGGTCTGCGTCGTAGAGCACGAGTCCGATATAGCGGATACGTCCCACGCAAGAGTGGAAACATGCCGGCGCATGCCCGCTCTCAAGACGCGGATAGCACAGGATGCACTTCTCGGCCTTGCCAGTCGACCAATTGAAGTAGGTCTTCTTATACGGGCAACCGGAGATACACATGCGCCAAGCACGGCACCGCTCCTGGCTCACCAGCACCACGCCGTCTTCGCCGCGCTTGTAGAGCGCGCCTTGCGGGCAAGCTGCCACGCAGCCCGGATTGAGGCAGTGGTTGCAGATACGCGGCAGGTAGAAGAAGACCGTGCTGTTGATCTCGTTGATCTCGCGCATTTCCTCTTCTGACGCGCCATCGAGGTTCGGGTCGTTGTTCGCGTAAATCTGCGAGCCACCCAGATCGTCGTCCCAGTTCGGACCTGCTTCAATGGTGTCCATGTACTTACCGGTCACCATCGAGATCGCACGCGCGGTGGGCTGCTGATCGCTCAAGGGCGCGGTGAACAGGTTCTGGTAGTCATACGTCCAAGGCTCGAAATAGTCGTCGAGCTGAGGAAGATTGGGATTATAGAAGATGTTGCCCAGCGTTCCCCACTTGCCTTGCAGGCGCAGGCGCAGGCGCTTCTCCCTCTTTCCGTCGACCACCCAGCCGCCCTTGTAGTGGTTCTGGTCTTCCCAACGTGTCGGGTAGCCGGTGCCTGGCTTGGTCTCCACGTTATTCCAGTACATGTACTCGGTGCCCTTGCGGTCGGTCCAGATGTTCTTGCACGCGACAGTGCAAGTGTGGCAGCCGATACATTTATCGAGGTGAAAGACCATCGAAACTTGAGCTCGGATATCCATATGTATTTCTCCTTCCGTAGTTCTCCTTCGTTCGTATGACTTCGTTGGTGTGCCATTGCCGGTCATACTGGCCGCATCCGGCGCTCGCTAAGAGGCGGCCAACTCATCTAGTAAGGCTCGTCGTAGAGGCCACGGGACAGTCGTATTAGACTATCCCGACGGGCGCTCAATTTTAGATTTAAGGTCAGCCACGGCTCTATGCCGCAGACTTGACTTTGACCCTCTCTCGCGTTTGACCCTCAGGTTTCTTAGCGGGGACGCCATTCTGGAAGAAGCTTACCTCCGACTTCGCGGCATCGGCGTCCGCGGGCATCAGTTCGTCCAAACGCGATTGCTTGCGAGCCGTCAAACGCTGGGACGACTGCGCCAAAGCGCTCCAAAGGTCAATGGCCTTGCCGCGAACGGCGTCCCATAACATCACCGTTTCCAGGCTCGGCACCAGGAGCGACGACACACCCGACTTGACCGAAGACCGGTTCAAAACGCGTCGCGAATCGCGCGCGCTTTGTTCAACGTGCTTATGATCATGATCGTCCTGCACATTGACTGGCAACTGCAGCACCGTAGCAGTCTGGCCGGCCAGCAGTCGGTTGATCTTCAAAACTTGTCCATTTGGAAATTCTAACGCATCGTGCTGGACGTGCGGATTGTCCTCATCGATCTTCCGGAAACTCGCGACCTTGTGCTCCACGCAAGCCTTGCCCGAGAACCCGATGCCCAAGAACGTAAAGGAGCGCTCATACCGAACGTTCTCATCGAAGGCCAACTCCGTTCCAGGCAGTAGGCAGACCGCTATTTCTGGCGGTCTATCATGAATTACAAGTTTTGGGCCAAGCTCGCCAACGGCGGCAAAGCCGCGCACGTTTGATTTAGCTAGCTCCATCGTAACTAGCTTATCAGCTACCTTTGCAGGTCGAGACGAAACGTGATGCAGGCTGTAATCGCACATGATGAGGCTCCTCTGGTTGGTCTGGTCGGGACTACGCGTTCCCTCGAGTCGAGAACAAGTACTCGCGATGCGGACTCGTTCCTTCAATTCCCAAGGGAGGCAAGATCATATTCTCCGTTCTCCATTCGAATGCGGGCCTCCGATTCAGTTCCGCCAGACTCGCGATTTCTGGACCCATTCGACAAAATTGCATTTTGTTTGGACAACAAAAAACCCGCCTCCGGCGGGTTACATAATCTTCCCACCGCGATTTCTCGCACGGCAGGAGTCATTAGCCACAAGGCGGTTAAAAGGGAAACTCCATTCCCAAACACACACTATCAACTTCGCTCCCCACACGCAATGAGACTTTATAAGCATAAACGGAATAAGCCTGCGGGACATGAGCGAGGATCGAACGGTTCGCGGTGTTCAGTATTGCCGCTACGACTCGTTCTAATGGTCCTTTGGAAGTGCTCTTGGCTCGACAGGAGTCAATTAGCCCCGAGGGCGGTTAAAAGGCGAACTCCATCACCATCAGTGTCGCGAAAAGAAAAGGCGATCTCGTCGCGTGGGATAACAAGTGGACCGTCACGCAACGCGCAACCCCGCTTGGCCATGCCTGTGGGCGCCTTCGTTTCTTTCATGCTGCAACTATAGTCGAGCTTGTTGCATTGTGCTTTGCCATCTTTCGGTAGACAGAAGAGGTGAAACAACATGGCAATGAATATTCGGCAGCTACTCCTTGATGTCGACAAGGCCGTGACGCGTCCTTCTTTGATTGAAATAGCTGCCGCGCTCAATACGTGCGGAGGAGTTGACGCTGTCAATATCACTGTGGAGGAGATAGACATCGAGACGGTCGGCATGAATGTGACGATCGAGGGCGACAACATGAATTATGATGAGATCACGAAGGCTATCGAATCGACGGGCGCCGTTGTTCATAGCCTTGATCAAATCGCGATCGGAAACCGCATCATCCCGCGGATTCTCCGCGTCCGATGACCGCAATCGATCTCATTCGTCATCCAAGCAATCGCCTGGACGTTGTCGCCGGACTGATCGATGGGATCCTGAACGCGTTGGCGTTGGCTGCCGGCCGCCTCACTCACGCTGGCGGGGAAGGGGCGACACTGAGCCTCGCGCTGCGTGTTAGCATCGCAGCTGGCGCTACAACGATCTTCGTATTTTTCGTGGCTCACTATGCGCAGCTTCGTTTGGAGCTTGTCCGGCATGAGCGCCAATTGAATTTTACCGAGCACGGCAGGCTTGCTGCGACCAACCTCGGACGGCGTATATTCCAGGAGTCTCTTCAAAAAGCGCTTCTTGCCTGTGGATTTAGCTTTGCGGGCGCGCTATACCCCCTGATTTTGTGCACGCTGCTTCCAACTCCCGCGTGGTTGGGACTCGCAATCACGATTGCCGCGTTGGGAGGTCTCGGAGCCCTCCTTGCCAAGACCATATTCGGTTCGCCTATAATCTGGGGCGTCACGTTACTTGTTGGCGGAACCTTGCTTGCCTTCGTTGGCATGAAACTCGATCTGGTGGGATAGCAACGTCAGGCCTTACTAGTCCTCGCTTTGTCAGGATTCTAGTCCGAGATATTATTCGGCTCGGGCATGGAGTCCCTTTCGAGTGCTGACGCTGGATGGTGGTGTCGTCTTGCCGGCGCCGTGCCGGCATCCGTCGCGATCGGCTGGTCGTCGAGATGGTTAGGTACTACCACCTTGCCAAGAAGGATCTGATAAAACTCGAATAATGCTTCAGTTGATCGGGTGCCGACATCCAGAAATTGCTTCGTTTGCGATTCGCCTTCCAACGAGAGCCAACGACCAAGAGCTGCTATACGCGAGTTGATTGAGGTGAATCCGCTCTCCTTTTGGCCAGCCCAACAGGCTGAACGCGGCCGAGATGCTCGCGTCCTGGCTAGACATGAACTCGCCGGGGTTTGCGGCATTTCAGGCACGCCGCGCGATACCATTTCGAATTTGAAGGGGTCACCGGGTCCAGGCTCGCTTAGTGGAGTCCAACTTTAGCTGTCCATGGAACCTGAGCCGCTGGGAACATTTACCCGCCGCCGGTTTTGTTCGTCCTTCCCAACTAAGGAGAAACCCCATGCCCACCGCTGAAGGCAGAGCAAGCAACCTCATCGAAAGCGATAAAGAGTCGGGTAAAGCCGTCTATGGCGCCGATAACCAGAAAATTGGTTCGATCGAAAAGGTCATGATCGACAAGAGCAGCGGGGAAATTGCCTACGCCGTGCTGAGCTTCGGCGGTTTTCTCGGCATCGGCAGCGATCACTACCCCGTGCCGTGGAGGGTGCTGAGATACGACAGCGAACTCAAGGGCTATCGTTCCGACATCAGCGAGAGCCGGCTGAAAGGTGCCCCGAAGCACGGCTCCGAGTACTATGACTGGGGAGCCCATCGCGCAAAGCTTGATGACTACTACAACGATGAAGTGATTAGGCCATGACATGACGCGGGCGCGCCGCTTCCCATTTTTTGTTCATAGCGGCGCGTCACGCATGCCTATTTCAAGTTAAGCTGCTTCACCGCGAAGTCGGCGATTTCCGTTGCATCGCGCATACCGGTCTCGTCGATCGCAGTTTTTCGCAACGCTGGGTCAGGGGATCGTTTCAATCAACAAGATAAAGTGAGCGCAACGCCGGATCAAAAGCCCAATTTAACTTGTCAATTTCATCAAACGGCAGCGTGCTCCTCGTAAGTCAAACACGAATAGGCATCCCCCTTACACGCCATGCCGGGTATACCGCTCGGAAAAGCCTACCACCAAAATGTGAGATTACATTTAGCATGCCTTATTTTCAGGCGACCTGAGACAAGCGCAGACGTTGCACCTCGGCTTCGGTGGCGCAAAGGAATGCCGAGCTAAAACGCCTTCGCGAGTATCACGATGGTCGTCTGGCTCATCTGCTTCGAGATTTTCCTAGCAACTAGCAATCCTGGTTCAAGATGCTCACAGTACTATCGATGCGCCAAGAATGGCGGAATGTGCCGAAGATTTATCACCCAGGTTTGTGCAACGCGATCCCCCGCGCGGTCGACAAGTCCGCAGCGGCAAATCTTCGGTGCATCCGCTCTTATGGTAGCGGATCATCACAACAGACCAAGACGCGGTAAAACGGCAGACCCTGCGTCAGCCGTCCTTTCGTAGGAGGGACCGGCCCGTCATCTCCTTGGGCTGCGGCAGCTCCATTAGCGCCAGCATCGTCGGCGCGAGGTCGGCGAGGCGACCGTCGGCGAGCTTAGCGTCACCGCCGCCCATTAGCAGTACCGGTACGGGATTGGTAGTGTGCGAGGTATGCCGGCCGCCGGTCTCGGGATCGCGCATCAGTTCGCAGTTGCCGTGATCGGCGGTGACCAGCAGCGCGCCGCCCTGGCGCGCGACCGCGTCGGCGATCATGCCGAGCCCGGCATCGGTGGCCTCCACTGCCTTGATCGCAGCGGAGAGATTGCCGGTATGCCCGACCATATCCGGGTTGGCAAAGTTGAGCACGATCATGTCGTACTTGTGGGATTCGATCGCCTCAACCGCCTTGGCGGTAAGTTCGGGTGCCGACATTTCCGGCTGCAGATCGTAAGTCGCGACCTTCGGGGACGGCACCATGATGCGGTCCTCGCCTTTGTAGGGCTCTTCGCGGCCGCCGTTGAGGAAATAGGTGACATGCGGGTATTTTTCGGTTTCCGCCATGCGGAGCTGGGTACGGTTGGCATTCGACGCTATTTCGCCGATGATGTTCGGGAGCATCTGCGGCTCAAAGATCGTGTCCATTAGCCTGTTGAGATCTTCACTATACTGCGCGATGCCGACGGCGCCGGCGAAGGCGATTCTGCGCTTGCGATCGAAGCCCTGAAACGAAGAATCGAGGATGGCGCCGAGGATCTCGCGCACGCGGTCGGCGCGAAAGTTGAAGCACAGCACGCCATCGCCATCTTTCATACCGCGGTAATCGCCGATGACGGCGGGCACGATGAACTCGTCGAACTGCTTGTGTGCATAAGCGTCGGCGACGGCGGCCTGCGGATCAGGGAAGCGCGGCCCTTGCGCCTCGGCAATCGCGGCGTAAGCCTTGTTGACGCGGTCCCAGCGCTTGTCGCGGTCCATCGCATAGTAGCGGCCAATCACGGTCGCGACCGGGACGGAATTGGGCAACGCTGCGGCGTAACGCTTAAGATCGTCGGCGGCCGATTGTGGCGGCGTATCGCGGCCATCGGTGATAGCATGCGCAACGGTCGGCACGCCGGCCTCAGCCAGAATGTTGGCGAGCGCAGCACCGTGGTCCTGGTGAGAATGCACGCCGCCCGGCGAGACCAGACCGATCAGGTGGCAGGTGCCGCTACTTTTCCTCAGTTTGTCGATTAGGCTAGCGAGCGCGGGCGTTTTTCGGATTTCATCTGTCGCGATGGCGTGGCCGATGCGGGGTAGGTCCTGCATGACGACGCGGCCCGCGCCGATATTGAGGTGTCCCACCTCGGAGTTGCCCATCTGGCCGTCCGGGAGGCCGACGTCCTTGCCGGAGGTGCGCAGGAATGCGTGCGAGCCCTGCGCCCACAAACGGTCGAAAGTGGGCGTCCGTGCCTGGCGTACGGCATTGTCGGCATCCTCTTCGCGCCAGCCCCATCCGTCGAGCACGATTAGCATGACAGGGCGGTGCTTCTGCTTGCTGTCAATCATCGCCAGTTCAATAGCGGCGAAATGCGCCACGGGCAATTGGAGTTCCCATGTTCCACCGTAGCGCAAAAATAAAAGGGTGACGAAATCTGAGGGCGGAAGGCTTTTGTCCGCCTTCCATCCGCTTGCATAGTTGCAACCTGCGTTAGATGAAGATCTCCGTCCCCATCAACGGACATCGATCCCGATCTCCGGAAAATCTCGGCTCTTCGACGTCCCGAGTGCGCCTCTCGCAATTTCCCGGATTGATGCTGGTTTGGTTAGTTGCGGAGCGCCCTGGTAACGCAATGTTAGTCGAAAGCAGAGATGTTCTATTCAATTGGGCCGCTGCGACGGCGGGATGAAGGACGTCGTCTTTAATCTTCTCCAAGCAGTAGTACGCCAGCAGTTGCGAGATGGCCTAAGATAATTTGCTGGATATACCAGGGCTCGTCCGGCCACCACCAAGAGACAGTGGGAATTGAGCGTCTGCGGTGCATGCTAGGCGTTTTACGCACATGCGCGCTTCGGATGGCCTTCTCAGGATTTAAGAAAACGCACAAATGTCATATCTTCATCAAAATCTCACAGACGAATGCACGAGGCTGAAGCGACAACTTGAGCGTGAGCGAACTTCACGGGCAAAGGCCGAAGCAATAGCTGAAAAAAGGTTGCGCGAACTCTATGCGAGAGAGCAACAGCTTCAGTTGATCGCGCGGATTGCCACGGCGGCCAATCAATCGCAGTCGGTTCGGGATGTTTTTCAGTTTGCGCTGACACAGATCTGCGAGTTCACGGATTGGCCGGTTGGACATTGCTATATGACGGTCCCTGATGCTGGCGCCATTCGCCTCAGGTCAATGGCGATCTGGCACGCTACTAATCCCGATCGCATTGCCGGATTTAAGCGGGTAACAGAGGAAATCGATCTCGAACCGGGCTCTGGGCTATCGGGGCGGGTCTTTGCAGAACAAGCGCCGGCATGGTTCTTCGACGTGACCACCGCCGACAATTTCCCGCGCATAAAGGTGGCGAAGGAGTGTGGCCTAAAGGCGGCGTACGGGTTCCCCGTAATGCTGGGCGATGAGGTGGCCGCCGTACTGGAGTTCTTCACGGATAAAGCGATCGAACGTGACGAGACGCTACTGGAACTGATGTCTCGGATGGGCATGCAACTTGGTCGCGTGATTGAGCGCGAGCGAGCCAATGATCGGCTCATTCATGATGCCTCGCACGATGCGCTTACCAACCTGCCTAACCGCGTCTTATTCCTTGACAGGCTGAATCAAACAATTGCCAGACATGTGCACAAGGGCGCGGCGCAATTTGCCGTGCTATTTATCGATCTGGATCGCTTCAAAATTGTCAACGACAGTCTCGGCCATCTCGCCGGCGACGATCTGATCGTCCAGGTGGCTCGCCGCCTCAAGGACTCGTTGCGGCGGAACGATCGCGTTGTCCGAGCCAGATCCGAATTGGGTGGAGGTGATGCTATGCTCGCTCGCCTCGGCGGCGATGAATTCACGATTCTGTTGAGCGATATTCAGGACCCAAGTGACGCGGTCAGGGTCGCGAGCCGCGTACAAGAAGCGCTTCGCCAACCCTTCACGCTTGAGGAGCAGAAGATCTATACAAGTGCAAGTATCGGGATTGCATCCAGCAAGTGGGGCTATTCATGTGCCGATGACATTCTGCGAGATGCCGATCTCGCTATGTATCGGGCCAAAGCCCTCGGAAAAGCCAGAACCGAACTTTACGACCAGGATCTTCACTCTGCTGCGGTGAAACGCCTCATGCTGGAGTCCGATCTTCGTCGGGCCCTCGCAAATAATGAATTCGTGCTGCACTACCAACCGATCGTCTCGCTCGGAACGCAGGAGATCGTTGGCTTTGAGGCGCTTGTTCGCTGGCAGAAGCCGAACAGCGAACTCGTCTACCCCGGCGAATTTATTGATGTGACCGAGGATACGGGCCTGATCGTATTCCTGGGATTGTGGGTTCTGCGCACGGCATGCAATATGGCGCGTCGTTTGCAGGAAGAATTCCCGCGCCGGAATCCCCTAACCATCAGCATCAACATTTCACCACGACAGTTTGCGCAACCGGACCTCGTAGCCCAGGTCAGGCAGATTGTCACCGAAACAGGCATCGATCCGCGTACTGTTCGGCTGGAGATCACCGAGAGCGTCACGGCGGGCGAGGCCGAGCGCGTGGTGCGGGTGCTCTCTCAACTCAAGGATATCGGGATTCGGCTAAGCATTGACGATTTTGGGACAGGATACTCATCGCTTAGCTATTTGCAGCGGTTTCCCCTTGATGTCCTGAAGATAGATCGATCGTTTATCTCTGCGATGGACAAAAGTGAAAGCCTGCAGATCGTCCGCACCATTATGGGCCTCGCGCGGAGTCTCGGCATGTCCGTTGTCGCCGAAGGGACCGAACTTCGGACGCAGGTTTCGCAGCTCAAGTCACTCGGCTGCGAGTTCGGTCAGGGCTACTTTTTTTCGAAGCCGGTGGATGCCACTGCGATCCGCAATCTGCTCGTGGCGCCGCTACCTTGGACAGGGCCGGAAGAGGCACCGAGCGTCGTTCCCGCTTGCGAGGAGCAACAGCCTCGCGCTTCGACAGGTCAGATCACTTCTTAGGCGAATCTTTTCGCGAGCGGGTGAAACACCTCTTCGCAGACGCCGCCTATCCCCACCTGAAGCTGATGGACAAGGCGGCCTATTTGCAATTCGTGCTGGCGATAATTCGAAGGCTCTCTGCTAACGCCGTTGTGGTGAGCATCGCGCTAGCCACGACATAGGGCCCGCCGGTGATCATCGCCGGATAGGCATAACCGAATGATGCCGCGACGCTTACGGCGGTCGCAGCTAAGCCGACGAAGATTGCGGCGAGGCCTTTGAGCGCATCGACGTATGGATCGCTCATGCGATATTCGATCGCGATGTATCGGCTCGACGGCGCTCTCTGTCGATCCTGGGGCTGTTGCTGGGTTGCCGATCGAGGCGGCATCTTATCGATCGAGGGGGCGAGGTGCGCGACGTTCACGTGCGCATAGCGCAGCATCCGACCGCGCCTCCGCTACGGGAACGACAATGTCGGCTGAGAGCGCTCAAGGCATTGTTCGCGGTCGCCTCTTTACGCCTGATTTAGTGATGATTGCCTGGCGGCGCACCGAATCGCTTGGCGAGCCACGGCAACAGAATGTGCTCGAACCAGTCATGGGTGGCTAGTCGTGCTTCGCGGTGTCGATTGATTCCATATTTTCTGACCGCAATGTTGTTCAAGGAAGAGAGAATCGTCGAGATATCGCAGCGCCTCCACTCTGCGGTTTGTATTGACGAAATGCACCTGCGTGCCATGCTCCAGCAGCTACCAAAGGAGGTTGCTGAGAAATATTACGCCGGCCGGCGTGATGAAGTTGAGCTGCTGAAAATCGATTTTTAGTTTCTGCGGCCAACAACCTGGGCAGGCGGTGACCACGGATTCCGCAAACTTCGAAAGCGTTGTCCCCTCGAATCGCCAGGGAACCACAACGCATGGGATTGGGGAATCGCTCGTGGTGGCGAACCAAGCTGCGGGCGGACCCAATCGCGGCGTAACCGGAGCTGGCTGGCGTCGGGCCCGTTCGCAGCCTTTCGCCAATAGAGCCGCCGCCTTCTGCGTTGCCAGCGGCGGCCCGGGTCGGGATTATTCAGCCAGTGCCGGATCCGCGAGGGAATATGTCGAACGGGCCGCCGTCAGCTATGCTGCCACCTTCAACTGTTTTAATCGTGTCGGTGCCGCCCTTCTTACGCTTTTCTTTCTGTGCTTTTCGCTCGGCGATTTCCTGCTCGGAACCTTCTTTCTGCGCGCTCAGATCATTCGGATTCTGGTCTGCCATCGGCATAATCTCCGTTTGTCGAATACGTACGTGGAAAACCAACTGGTAAGCACGGCATGCGTTCCTCGGTGGTTCAAACGGCAAATCAAGCGGCTCGATAGCAAGGAATCCAAAAAGATTCGGGATCAACGGGTGATGGCATGACCGGCACTGGCGAGGGTCGGCCGGTTCGCCCCCTTTCGCCAATCGAGCCGCGGTCGGGTAATGGTACGTGGCAACAACCAGAACGCGTATTGGACCGTCTGTACCCGGCTGTGCCCCTGAAAATGATGGGGTACATATCGCGGGAGGTTATCGTGTAAGTTTCTGATCTTATTTAGTTTATGGTGGGCGCACAGAGGATCGAACCTTGGACCTCTCCCGTGTGAAGGCGAGTGATTTTGAATTATATCGTTATATCAATGGTACAGATGTGCGCAGGGCGGCCATTTGGAGCACCTTAGACCATGAAAAGGCAGGTTTCGCGTGCGGATAAATGTCTGATGATCTGCGCATAGAACCGATTCCGTAGCGGCTCCCAAAGCACCTTTCTCCACTTTGCGTCTGAACGGCTTTCAAACCATTACAGCGTGAAATGGTTTGGAGCCGGACATGAATCTCGACACACTATCCATCGACCAACTTGCCGAACTTCGCGATCGGGTGAATGGGATGCTCGCCGAAAGGGTCGCAGACCGACAGCGCGAGCTTTCCAGTGAGGTTGACCGCATCGGAGCACTCGTTGCTAAGCAGGCAAAGCAAAAGCCCCTTAAAACGATTTCTACGAAGCCGAAGTATCAGAAGGGCGACTTGTCGTGGGGTAGGGGTTCGCAGCCGGCCTGGATAAAACAGCACATTGCTCTCGGCGGAACGTTGGATGATTTGCAGGTATAAAAGAGCCGGGACTTTGCCGAAAGAGGTCAGGAATTTGATTGTGAGGTACATTGATTCCGTGGCTCAACTCGAAGCGCTTCTCTTCTTACATGCGCGCTCAAGCGAACAATGGGACATTGCGACCATAGCCAAACGGCTCTACGCGCCAGTTTCGGATATGGCCGCTGCCCTTGCAAGGCTCGCCGACGATGGCTTTTTGGTGCGGGACAGCGACCACTATCTCTATGCCCGCCGCTCGGATCGGGACGCTGCTGTTGAAGTGCTGGCGGAGGCTTATGCGCACTACTTGATTCCAATTACGCATTTGATCCATTCAAAGCCCCGCCATCTCCGAGCATTCTCGGACGCGTTCAAGTTCCGGAAGGACTAGGCCGGTATGGCCGCGGCAATCTACAGCCTGTGCGCGATCACTGGCGCCTTGTGCGCATGGCTACTGACACGCGCGTACCTGCGTTCAGGATCCAGGCTTCTGCTGTGGAGTTCTATTTGTTTCGCCGGACTTGCCCTGAACAACATTGCGCTTTGGGCGGACAAGTTGGCGTTTCCTGCAACAGGTCTTTCGATTCTCAGAATCTCGATTGGCCTCTTCGCAACGCTGACTCTGTTGTATGGACTGATTTGGGAAGAGCACTGATGACACCTCTCGTCAACGCCCTCTCAGGCGCTGCCGCCATGGCATCCCTAGCCATCGCCCTCTTTTTTCTGAAGTTCTGGCGACGAACCCGAGACAGATTTTTCCTGCTGTTTGCAACCGCTTTTGCTATCGACGCTGCATCGCGCCTCGCGTTTGGAGTAATCCAGGTTTCCGATACGGCCGAGCCCGTCTACTTCTTGCCGCGCCTTGTGATGTTCGGGCTCATTGCAATAGCAATCATCGGGAAGAACGCGCCATGCAACAGCCTAGACTAGACCTGGCTCTCTAGGCGAGTTGGGATCGGCAATCCTCATCGACATACTCAGGTAGTCGCAAATGCCGGATCCGAGGAGGTGCGAGCGGGACGGGCCGCGATATTCACCCCCGATCGACTCACGCACCGGACGGCTCCGTGGAGCAAGCTGCAGCGTACCACTCCGTACGACTTTGTGCTTAAGCACAGGCGGTGAGTTAGGTCGGACCACGCAGAAAGTCAGTACGATAACGTACGGCTCAGCGCTTCAGTCACCTTTGAAGATTGCACAGCAGATCGGGTAAGGGAATGTTGCGCCCGGGGGGCGATTCGTGGATAGATCATCGGAATTGGTATTGCGTTTGCCGCAGGCTTACTGCGTGTTCTGCTCCACCAAGACGCCGCACGTTCACGAGCGGCTAGCCATCAACGGAGCGCAAGTAGCGCGCTCGGTCTGCTTTACATGCAAGAGAGAGCGTCCGAAGGAAGAACCGCTCAAGCCGCAGTCATAGCTTGCAACTGACTGGAGGCCAGTGCTGATGATTTCTCCGGCGCGCGGCATAGCAGGTATCGCCAGACTTTTCGAATACGGAGAAGCTAATGGCGGCCAAGAATGTTTTCGACGAGCATAAAGACCGCGTTGCGATCATCACGGCAATCGCTACGGAGGTGAAGGCTCTTACTTTGAGCGAAAGCGGAGATGAAATGGTCTCGACGACCGATCCCAATGCAGAAAAGCTTGTATATGCAATGGCTTATCAAGCCTGGGCCGATTGCAAGATCGAAGGGACGGCAGACGACATATTTGAGACAGTTCAGGAGGTGCTCGACCTCTAAAGAGAACGCGCCCGGCCATATGAGAAAAAGTATGGTCGCCCGCATGAATACAGAGCGGTCGTAGACGACCGCCCAGATTGATTACAAACCCCTCCACTTTTTGCAGCAGCTAAAGTCGAGGGGTTTTGATTCTGATATGTTCGCGATCTGAATCCGTGACGTTCCGCGAATCTTGAGCAATTTCGAAGGCAGTCAGGGTTTGTCAACAGTCTGAGCGGTCGTAGACGACCGCCCGACGTGAGGCAGAATCAGCGGCGGCCGCTGTTGCCCGGAAGCTGCGCCCCACTCAAATATGCTTCGCACTTGACGTTCTGTCCAGCAGCAGCATTGTCGATTAGCAAAAGGGCCTGCGAGTTCGCGCTATGACATATTGCTGTCCGGCTCCGAAAACCTCCGGATCGTGAGAAGCGCCCGATAGTGCTGTGACGTTGGTTAAAATAATCAGATTCAGGCGACTAAACTTGCGGATTCTGGAGCACCGTTTGATGAACGTACCATTTTGAGCCGCTTGATCGATCAACTTGAGTATGCCGCCGCAACAAAACTATTCAGTCGTTCGTGAAGAACTGTTGCGGCGCCGGCTCAAGCGATGTTTCGAGCTGGGACGGTCTCGAAGAAGGCTCGGATGATGACACGCAAAAGCTCTGCGAGCCATCGCAGCAGCAGGCCGAAGTTATAGCCGGCTGCGGCGAGAACAGCGTTGATGCGGTCGCCGAGGCGTCCCTTGAGGTAATTTCGGTCCATGCGGTGTTCGGCCTTAACGTGGCCGATGACGGGCTCGACAGCCGCGCGACGCTTCATCTCGCGACGGATGG
>JAGXAJ010000045.1 GCA_018971625.1 Pseudomonadota bacterium | reverse complement strand
TCCTTCTTCCGAGGCCAGCATCACAAACTCCAATCTCGCGTCCATCCGGGACACCTCGTGGAATGGCATCCGACAGCCTCCTTGATTCGCTGTCGAAAGTGTCCACGATGTCTCCGAACACCCGTCCACCATCTCCCCGGTCTGAACACGGGGACGGGTCGGGGTGGGGGCCACGAGCAATTCATCGATGCGGAGTCCCGTCCATCCGTCCGCTTTTTCGAATCCTTCGGGACCTGCACAATTCATAAAATCCGAACCATTCCAGCGACGTATGTTCAGATCGGCCCGGATTGCTTGCCATCCCGCAAGAGGTGGGATTTGATCGTTTTAGTAATTTAGCAAAACGATGGTACATACCCCCTTCGCGCGCCCACCAGGAGAGCTTTCGCATGACCAAGTTTCGGCACCTGATCTGCACGATAGTGGCAGCCACGGGTCTGATGCTTTCGATTTCGCACAGCTATGCCCAGCAACCGGACCGCGGCGACGAGCCGGGGTTGATTCCGGATGATTCCGTGCAGCTCGATCCGGAATTCCGCAAGCAGATGGTGTTCTACCGCACCAACGAACCGCCCGGCACCATCATCATCTCGACTGCGGAGCGGCACCTTTATCTGATCCAGGGCAACGGCCGCGCACTGCGCTACGGCATCGGCGTCGGCCGCGTTGGATTCCAGTGGCAAGGGTTGGTGAACATCACGCGCAAGGCAGAATGGCCGGACTGGACGCCGCCACCGGAAATGATCGCGCGCCAGCCTTATCTGCCGCGCTTCATGGCCGGCGGCCCCGGCAACCCGCTCGGCGCACGCGCGATGTATCTGGGCACCACGGTCTATCGCATTCACGGCACCAACCAGCCCGACACGATCGGGACCGCTATCTCCTCCGGCTGCTTCCGTCTGGTCAATGCCGATGTCGTTGACCTCTATGACCGCGTCCCGGTCGGTACCAAGGTGATTATCCGGCAGAAGCCGGAGCTTTGATCGAACGCGCCGTTTTCCAGATCCGACCCATTTTCCAGTATTCATTGGCGAGAGATAAATCATGCGGACATTTCGAGGCGGCCTCCTGATCGGATTGGTGGTCGCAGCCGCGGTTGCGGCAATTGCCATCACCTATGAGCGCTACGACACCAAGACGCTGAAGCGGACCATCCGGCGCGGCGAGGTGCTCTGCGGCGTCAATGCCGGCCTGCCCGGCTTCTCGATTCCTGACGAAAAAGGCAACTGGACCGGCTTCGACGTCGATTTCTGTCGCGCGGTGGCTGCCGCGATTTTCGACGATCCGAGCAAGGCAAGATTCATCCCGCTCGACGCCAATGAGCGCTTCAAGGAACTGCAAAACCGCAAGGTCGATATTCTCTCCCGCAATTCGACCTGGAGCATGTCGCGCGAGACCAATTACGATCTCTACTTCCCGGCCGTGGCCTATTATGACGGCGAAGGTTTCATGCTGCCGCGCGCCAAAAATATCGATTCCGCGCTGGCGCTCGACGGCAGCAAGATCTGCGTGCAGGACAACACGACGACCAGGCTCAACCTGGCCGACTATTTCCGCGCCAACAACATGAAGTACCAGGAGATGAAGTTCGATAAGCTGGACGACGTCGTCAAGGCTTACGACACCGGCAAATGCGATGTTCTTACCGCCGACGCATCGCAGCTTTATGCTTTGCGTCTCAATCTGTCGAAGCCGGACGATCACGTCATCCTGCCGGACATCATTTCCAAGGAGCCGCTGGCGCCGGTGGTGCGCGAGCGGGATGACGACTGGATGCTGATCGTGAAGTGGACGCTGTATGCGATGATCAATGCCGAGGAACTCGGCGTAACCTCCAAGAACATCGACGAAGCGCTGAAGTCGAAGAAGCCCGACGTGATGCGCCTGGTCGGCACCGAAGGTTCCTATGGCGAGGACCTCGGCCTCACCAAGGATTGGGCCGCGCGTATCATCCGCCATGTCGGCAATTACGGCGAGGTCTACGATCGCAATGTCGGCAGCGGCTCGAAACTGAAGATTCCGCGCGGGCTCAACCAGCTTTGGAGCGCGGGCGGCATCCAGTACGCCCCGCCGATCAGGTAGTCGCGCGCGAGCTGCAAGCGGCGCGCCGAAGTACGACGCAAACGGGCCTGCGCTATGCGCCGGGGTCAGCTCTTTTTGGCCGACCAAACACCAGAATGAAATTGTTGGCCGGCATCGCGGCGATTTCGACCAACGCCAGATTCGCGCCGGCCGCGAGCCGCTCTAGCGCCTCGACGTCACGAACGCCCCATTCGGCATTGTTTTCGCGAAGGCTGGTGTCGAACACCGCATTGCTGAGCGCGGTGTGCTTGCCGCCACGCTTGAACGGCCCGTACAGGAACAGCCGGCCGTCTGCGCGCAAATAGCGCCCTGCCCCTTCAAACAGACCTTCGGCGACGCGCCACGGCGCGATGTGGATCACATTGGCGCAAAATACCGCCAGCAATTTGCCGGGACCGCTGCCGTCGTGCATGGCGGGACACCACGCCGGATCCGACAAATCGATCCGCAACGGCGGACGGATATTCGACAATCCGCAATGCACCCGCCAGGCATCAATGCTGCGAAGATGCTGCGCGTTGAGATCGCTCGGCCACCAGGTGATATCGGGACTATGGCTGGCGAAATGAGCCACGTGCTGGCCGGTGCCGCTGCCGGCTTCGACCACATCGCCTGATTTGCCGGCAAGAAATTGCCGCAATACAGCCCAGATCGCCTGATGGTTACGATGAAACGCCGCAGCATCCAGACGGCCGTCGGCCTCAACCTGTCGGCCATCCTTGCCGAACTCCACAACGAACTCCGCCACGCTGTTCTCCCGATCACAGGCAACCGAGGTTAACCGCTTTACCCGACCGCCGCATCACTTTGTCTGCGTCGCCAAGCGTTGGCATTTCCGCTTTTGACAGCCTATAATCTGAAAAAGAGATACAAGATAAACCTGCGGGGGGACACGCCTTGAACGACACTTCCGCGACAAAGCCCGGCCGCTTGATGCGCCTGGCCCCTGCGCTGTTGTTGACGTCGCTGATCGGCATCGTGACATCCGCAGGTCCTGTCCATGCGCAATCCGCTGCGGTCGAGGGCCAAAAACTGGCGTTCGATCGCGGCAAGGGCAATTGCCTGACCTGTCATGTAATCAAGGGCGGCGATCTCCCCGGCACCATCGGGCCGGAGCTAAAGGACATCAAAAGCAAATTTCCAGATCGCAACGAGCTGGTCGCAATCCTCAACGACGAAACCAAACGCAATCCGCAGACTGTGATGCCTCCGTTCGGACGGAACCGGATTTTGACCGAGCAGGAGATCAACGCAATCGTGGATTTCCTGCAGACCTTGTGACGGCGCACCGCGCTTTGGGAGATTCTGGATGACCGCCACCGACGACCAATTCTCGGAATTTTCGGCGACGCGGCGGCTGATCCTGAAAGGCGCCATCGTGGTCACGCTGACCGGTCTCGGCAACTTTTCGTTCGGCGCGGTGCCGGCGCTTGCCGCAGCCAACGACAAATGGCCGGAGGAAGCGTTCAAGCAGAAGGGGCAGGCCGACGCCATCAAGGCGCTGTACGGCAAGACGGCCGAGGCGTCCGACAAGGTCAAGCTCGACGCGCCCGAGATCGCCGAGAACGGCGCGGTGGTTCCGGTTTCGGTGACGACCACGTTGGCTGATGTGACCTCGATCTCGTTCCTGGTCGCCGATAATCCAAACGCGCTGGCGGCGTCCTACAACATTCCGCCGGGCACGATCCCGAGCGTGGCCAATCGCCTCAAAATGGCCAAGACCAGCAGCGTCACTGCGATCGTGGAAGCGGCCGGCAAGCTCTATAGCGCCACCAAGGAAGTCAAGGTGACCGTCGGCGGCTGCGGCGGCTAATAGCGATGAGAGGATTGGGCTGCAACAACAACGGAAACGCGCGCCCTCTCCCTTTGGGAGAGGTGAGGTAAACTCACGCGGAAATTGAACTGGAAGGAATATAAATAAAAATGGCATCAACCATTCGCGTGCGCGCCACCGCAACCGGCGACACCACCGAAGTCCAGGCGCTGATCCAGCACCCGATGGATTCCGGCTTCGTCAAGGACGCCAAGGGGAATCTGATTCCGCCGCATTTCATCCAGCAGCTGGCGTTCGAATGCGACGGCAAGACCGTATTCCTCGCCGATTGGGGCACGGCGGTGTCCAAGGATCCCTATATCAAGTTCAGTTTCAAGGGCGGCAACAAGGGCGACGACCTCAAGATCAGCTGGGTCGACAACAAGGGCGCGTCGGATACGACGACGGCGAAGATTCAATAGATAACGGTTGAAGTGACGGTGGAGACATGAACCTGCGACCTGCGATCCGTCTTGCTTCGGTAGCCTTTGGGCTCGCGACGCTGCTATCAGCTGCGTTGCCCGCAGGCGCCGCCGACAGCGCCGACCCAGCGGCGGACGCCAAGGCATTCCAGAACTACTTCACCACCAAATTCCCCAAGCTGAAGCTTGCGGACTTCGTCAACGGCCCCTATTCGCTGAATGAGGACATGCACCGGCAGTGGGTCGAGAAGGAGGAATTCCCGCCTTACGAATTCTCGCTGGAGATGGGCAAGGAGATGTTCGCCAAGCCGTTCAAGAACGGCAAGGGTTATGCGGATTGTTTTGACAATGGCGGCATCGGCGTGCGCCAGAATTATCCCTATTTCGACGAAAAGGAAGGCAAGGTCATCACACTTGAACTGGCGCTGAACCGCTGCCGCGAGGCCAATGGCGAGGCGCCGCTGTCCTATATGAAGGATGAGATGGCCGCACTGACCGCCTACATGGCGTTCACCTCGCGCGGCAAGCCATTCGACATCAAGATCCCGAACGATCCGCGTGCGCTCGCAGCCTTCGAAAACGGCAAGCAATATTTCTATACACGGCGCGGCCAGCTCAACTTCTCCTGTGCCAGCTGCCATGTGCAGAATCCGGGCCAACGGATGCGCGCCGAAATCCTTGCGCCGGCGCTGGGGATTCTCAATGCGATGCCGATCTACCGTTCCGAATGGGGTGGCATGGGCACCATCAGCCGGCGCTTTACAAGCTGCAACTCGCAGACTCGTGGCGTGCCTCTCGAGCCGCAATCCGATGAATACCGCGATCTCGAATATTATCTTTCCTATGTCAGCAACGGACTTCCGATCTCCGGCCCGGGAGCGCGGCCATGAAAATGATCCCACGCAGGATGCCGATATTTGCACTCGCAGTGGCCTTGGTGCTGCTGGGCGCGACCTCAACCTCGCTGCTGGCTGCCGCGTCGGAGGCCGATTTCAATGCGGCCTATGCCGAGGCCGAGGCCGCCAACAAGCAGGCCGGCGCCCTGCGCGACCAGTGGACCACGACCGCGGCCGCGCTTGCCAACGCAAAGAAGGCTGCAGAGGCCGGCAATTTCGATGCCGCGGTGGCTGAGGCAAAGGAGGCCGAAGCGTTGGCCAAGGCGTCCGTGTTTCAAGCCACCCAAGAGAAAGATGCCTGGAAAGCCGAGGTCATTCGCTAAAGTCCTTATCCGAACAGGCGCGGAGAATCGCATGACCATCCGTCGCCGGGATTTTCTCAAATTCGCAGGCGCCGTTACGCTGTCGGGCGGATTGTCGCGCGCGGCGCGGGCCGCCGACAACGCCCGCGTTTACGATCTCGAACGCTTCGGCAATGTGCGCATCCTGCACATGACCGATACCCACGCGCAGTTGCAGCCGGTCTATTTTCGCGAGCCGAGCGTCAATCTGGGGATCGGCGCGATGCAGGGCAAGCCGCCGCATCTGGTCGGACGCGCCTTTCTCGATCGGTTCGGCATCAGGGCTGACAGCGCCGACGCCTATGCGTTCACCTGCCTCGATTTCGAAAAGAGCGCCGCCCGCTTTGGCAAGCTTGGCGGCTTCGCGCATCTGAAAACGCTGATCGACCGGCTGCGCGGCGACGCCGGATCGGGACGCGCGCTGCTGCTTGACGGCGGCGATTTGTGGCAAGGCACCGGACAGGCCAACGCCACCCAGGGCGCCGACATGGTGGACGCCGCCAACCTGCTCGGCATCGAGGCAATGACCGGCCACTGGGAATTCACCTATGGCGAAGCAGCGTTGCGCAAGAATCTGGAGCGCTTCAAGGGCGAATTCCTGGCGCAGAACGTGTTCCTGACCGCAGAGGCCGCCTTCAACGACGCCAAGGCGTTCGATCCCGCCTCGGGCCGGGTATTCAAGCCGTCGCTCGTCAAGGAGATCGGCGGCCATCGCGTCGCGGTGATCGGGCAGGCCTTTCCCTATGTACCGATCGCGCATCCCAAGCGATTCACGCCGGACTGGACGTTCGGAATCCGCGACGACGAATTGCAGAAGCTTGTCGACGGCCTGCGCAACAACGACAAGGTCGATGCCGTGGTGTTGCTGTCGCATAACGGCATGGACGTCGATCTGAAGCTAGCCAGCAAGGTCAGCGGCATCGACGTCATCCTCGGCGGCCACACCCATGACGCGATTCCGCAACCGATCACGGTCAACAATCCGGGTGGCGTCACGCTGGTCACCAATGCCGGCTCGAACGGAAAATTTCTCGGCGTGCTCGACCTCAATCTCGCCAAGGGCAAAGTCAGCGACGTGCGCTACCGGCTGTTGCCGGTGTTTTCCGAATTGCTGAAGCCGGATCCGGCGATGCAGGCGCTGATCGACAAGTCGCGCGAGCCGTTTGCGACCCCCGACGCCGAGAAGATCGCCACCGCCGACCGCCTGCTCTACCGCCGCGGCAATTTCAGTGGCACCATGGATCGACTGATCTGCAATGCCCTGCGTGGCGAACTCGACGTCGAGATCGCACTCTCGCCGGGTTTTCGCTGGGGCACCAGTATGATGCCAGGTCAGCCGGTGACGATGCAGGACGTGTTGGCCGAGACCGCGATCACCTATCCGGAGACCTACGTGCAGAGCATGACCGGCATCCAGATCAAGGACATCCTCGAAGACGTCTGCGACAACCTGTTCAACGCTGATCCCTATTACCAGCAGGGTGGCGACATGGTCCGTGTCGGCGGCATGTCCTATACCTGCTCGCCCAACGAGGGCGCGGGCAAGCGCATTTCCGCTCTCAAGCTTGACAATGGCCGCACCATCGAGGCCGGCAAGAGCTACAAGGTGGCGGGATGGGCCTCCGTCAACCAGCAAAAGGGCACGCCGGTGTGGGACGTCGTCGCAAGGCATTTGCGTTCGGGCAAGCGGGCGGACGGGCACGACACGGACGTCACCCTGAGGGGCGTCGACGACAATCCAGGCCTGAGCAACCAGGGATAAGAGTTTTGCCAGGGATGAAGCATTTGCGGATCAACCGACGATCGATCTTTCGCACTGCGACAGCGATGATGTTGACGATCGCCGCGCCCGCTGCGCGCGCCGCCGAGCCTGCGCCGTTACCGGACAAGCCGTTCGCCGAGCATCGGCTGGTGCTACAGCTTTCGGACAACGATTCGAAAAAGCAGGGTCTCGTTATCAGCGTCGCCTATAATCTGCTGAAACTTTACGATCCCGACAAAGTCGCGATCGAGGTGGTGGCGTTCGGACCGGGCATCGAGTTGCTCTATCCCGACAATCCCAATCGCAAGCTGATCGAAAGCCTGGTGGCGCAGGGCGTGACGTTCGACATCTGCCTCAACACCGTCGACACGATCGAGCGCGACACCGGCAAGCGGCCGCAATATATTCCTGCCGCGACGCCGGTTCACGTCGGGGTCGGACAGATACTGTCGCTCACCGAAAACGGATATACTCTGGTCAGGCCTTAAGTTATGACCGTCATTGCGAGGAGCGTGAGCGACGAAGCCATCCAGGGCCGCACGTGGAGCACCGGATTGCTTCGCGTTCGCTCGCTATGCTTGCCACAACACCATGCAGAACATGGAAAAGGCCGAAGGCCATCCGATCGAAATCGTGTCCGATGCCGTCGTTCCCTCCGGCGTGATGCATCTGAACGAATTGCAGCAACAGGGCTGGAGCTATGCTAAGCTGTGACGATGCGCTCCGCTTCCATCACCGCGGTCGTGCTGGCGCTTGGCACGTCCGCGGCAATCGCCGACGAAAGCGCGACCGTGACCTACAAATCGCTGTCGCCGGAAGTGGCGCTTCAGGCGGCGCAAGCCGCTCTGAAACAATGCCGCACCGACGGATTCCAGATTGCGGTCGCCGTGGTGGACCGTTTCGGTCAACCGCAGGTAATGCTGCGGGACCGTTATGCCGGACTGCCCGCCGCCGACGCCGCGACCCGCAAAGCCTATACCGCGCTGGGCTTCCACGCCGCGACCAGCGACCTCGCAAAATCGATCAAGTCGGGCAAAATGGATTCAGGCTTGGGACTCCTGCCGCATGTCGCCATGCTCGGGGTGGGCTGGTGATCAAGGCCGGCGGTACGGTTCTGGGCGGCATTGGGGTTGCCGGCGCGCCCGGCGGCGACAAGGATGAGGCCTGCGCCAAGGCCGGGCTGGACGCGATCCGGGATAGGATCGATTTCTAAGAACTTGCTTCTCTGAAGAAAATCTCTGCTGCCAAGCCGACGAAAATCAGTTATTATCGAGCGGGAAGCGGTAACCGGCGAAAACCATGATTTTTCGTCAGCTTTTTGACAATGTGTCCGGGACCTACAGCTATCTGCTCGCCAGCCGGCACGGCGGCGAGGCGCTGATCCTCGATCCCGTGCTGGAGAAGGTCGAGCGCTACTGTCAGTTGCTGCGCGAACTCGATCTCAGGCTGGTCAAGGCCGTCGATACGCATCTGCACGCCGACCATGTCACTGGCCTTGGCAAACTGCGAGATCGCACCCATTGCGTCACCATCATGGGCGAGCAGAGCAAGGCCGACGTGGTGGCGATGCGCGTCGCCGACGGCGACAAAATGACGATCGAAGGTCTTTCCCTCGATGCGATGTACACGCCCGGCCACACCGACGATTCCTACAGTTACCTGATGGGCGATCGCGTCTTCACCGGCGATACGTTATTGATCCGCGGTACCGGCCGCACCGATTTCCAGAACGGCAGCGCGCGGGCGCAATATGATTCAATTTTCAATAGGCTATTGAAACTGCCTGACGAAACCATGGTGTTTCCTGCCCACGACTACAAGGGCGATACCGTCTCCACCATCGGCGAGGAGAAGCGCTACAATCCGCGGCTGCAGGTGCGCTCGGTCGACGAATATGTCGAGCTGATGAACAATCTCAACCTGCCGAATCCGAAATTGATGGATGTGGTGGTACCCGCCAACATGCATGTCGGCCTGCATCAGGAAGAACTGGAAAAGCAGGGGCTCGCGCTGTCGGCGCGCGCCGCGATCGAAAGTCTCGGCAGGCCCGAGGTGCTGCTGGTCGATCTTCGCGAGAACAGCGAACGCGAGCGGCATGGTACGCTGTCGGGCGCGTTGCACGCGCCCTATCCAGGCATCGATGAAAGCCTGCGTCCGGGCGGTATGTTGCGCGAAGTGGCCGCCGCGACCGGCCGCCGCATCGTGTTCTTTTGTGCATTCGGCGAGCGCTCGGCGATGGCGGTTGCCGCCGCTAGGGAAGCGGGCCTCACCAACACCGCCCATATCGCCGGCGGTATCGACGCCTGGAAAAAAGCCGGCGGCCCGGTACTGCCAGGTGAGACCGCCGGGCGCTAAAGGCCGGCGGAGAAGGCCAGAATAAAAAACCAGAGGAAAAAGAAGAGGGAGAGCCAATGACAAAATCGGATCGCGACCGCGCCGAAACGCGTTTCAACAAAGCCAGGACGACAATGCTCGATCGCGACGTCTCCACCAAGGCGGTGCTCGACAACATGGCGCGGCTGAAAGCCTTGCGCCTCGCGCGCGACGCCGCCGCGCCGCAGCCGATCGCCACGCCCGGGAAGCCGCCAGCCAAGGCAAAGAAACTGCAAGAAAAGGCCCCAGCGCTATCGGAATGGCTCGCCGGGCGGCAACGCGGCCGGCATCGAACTGACGCGACGCCGGCGCAGGCCACTCGATCATTCGATCGCTGAAGCACGACCACAGCGGCACCGCCGACCAGCCGTTCCGAATGCTTGTTACCGGTTTCCATGGTCCGGGACGCACGGCGTTGCCGCACTCCTGACGTGAGCTTGAGAAAAGCAGAGCTCGTGCCGAGCAGCACGACCTCGCGTCTCGATGGTTTCCAAGAGGCTTAACCAAAATCCTCGCGCTCGATGGCTCGAATGCTCTTGAGATCGAGCAGATGCGCACCCCAGCCTGTCTTCGGCAGCGTGGCTGCGAGCTTCGGCGTGGCCAGCAAGCCGATCGCGAGCATCGCAAGTGGCACGATGCCGAGCCAGTCCTGCCGCAACGATGTCAACTCCTCGGTGCTGCCGGCATAGGCTCCGCCGCCGGTGGCGAGTTGCCAGCCCTCCCGCAAGAGGTCGCACCGGTTGCCACCGCGTGATGCGCATCCAAGCAATGCCTGCATCGCAAGATGCGTCCGTACGCCGTCGCGGCCCTGCGGTAAAGGTGTTGGCGTTTGCCCCAACGAGACGGCGAGCAGTAGTCCAACCAGGTCGATGCCGGCGAGATACGCGCTCATCGGTTCGACCAGGCGCGGATTGCAATCGATCAATAACGGCCTCGCATGATCGGACAGCACATAGTCGACCGACAACGCGCCATGCCAGCCAAGGTGCGCGCCGATCGCAGCGACCTGCTTGCGCACGTCGGAACAAACAGCGCTTTGCTTGATCGCCTCGCCGCCCCCGACGCCAGCGGCGATCCGCTGATAGCCGTGAAAGCCGAGCAATTGGCCATGACAAAACACGGCCTGCGCTTTCCCGATCGGACCTGTGACAAGATCCTGCACCAGCACCTGATCGGCGAACACGCCGTTTGTGCTCAGGCCCATCGCGCCGATATTTTGCACAACGCTTTCGAGATCGCGGGCATCATGCGCGAACCAGACGCCACGGCTGGCGGTGCCCACCGCTGTCTTAACTACAGCGGGAAATCGCACGGCGGCGCGAAGCTCATTTTCCGAGTTGACGATTTGGGTCGGCGGCTGCGGCAACCCCAGCCGCTCCAGCAATCGGCTGAAGCCAGCCTTGCTGTGCACCATGCGGTAGCTTTCGAAACCTGGCAGCGCGAGCCCAACGCGGCCGGACAGGCGCTCGCTTGATCGGGCGAACAGAAAGCCCTGTTCATGAATCGGCAGCAGCACGTCGAAATGCCCGGCAAGCAATTTTTCGATGAAGGCGAGATATCCGGCAGGATCATCGCGTAGCGGCGGGCAGCGATGAAATTTCCCGACAAACCGCGAGAAACTGGCGACGCAATACGGGCTGGGATCGCAGAGCTCGACGCGGTGCCCCGACAGCCCGAGGATGGTGATCGCCTCCCGCGCCGACGTGCTGTTTCCCTCGGAAACCAGCACCCGAAGCGAGTTGGGCGTATGGGCGGTCTTCGCCATGGCCGACATCATTCCCACATCGGGTAGTCCCGTCTTGTTATCTTCGATCTCCTTGCCAATCCATCCGGCAGACCCCGCGCGATTTTCCCATCGGCCCAGTTTGCGGAGGCTGCCATGCAGCGGCATTCATGGACAAATAACCGCGCTCGGCGATAGTTTCCGCGAACGCCCTGACAAGCGGATTTAATGGAGATAGCAAGTCGAGATGGTCGATGTTCTGGCCGCGCCACAACCAAACAAAGCCGACAATTCGCCGCGTACGCTCGCCGCGATCTCGACGGCGCATTGGGTCAGCCATTTCCACATGTTCGTGCTGCCGATGCTGTTCCCTTTTCTGAAACAGCAACTCGGCGTCAGCTACATCGATCTCGGCTTCGCGCTGACCATCTTCGCGGTGGTGTCCGGCCTGACCCAGGCGCCGGTCGGCTATCTGGCCGACCATATCGGCGCCCGCAAAATTCTGCTGATCGGCCTGACGCTCGGCGGCTCTGCGTTGATCATGCTCGGCCTGCATCTGAGCTATCCCTGGCTGATCGCCAGCGCCGTGCTGCTCGGACTTGCCAACAGCGTCTATCATCCGGCCGATTACGCGATCCTTTCAGCCCATATGGATGAAACGCGGATGGGCCGCGCTTTTTCGATCCATACTTTTGCCGGCTTTGTCGGCGGCGCGATTGCGCCGGCCACCGTCGCGGCGCTGGTTACGAGCATCGGCGGCGATGGCGCACTGATCGTGACCGGCGCGGTCGGTCCTGCCGTCGCGCTGCTGCTTGTCGTGATCGGCATTCCCGACGCGAGCGCTGCGGACCGCGCGACCAATGGCGCACGGGCGCCGAAGCAGAACATCATTACGCCAGCGCTTGTCGTGCTGACGATCTTTTTCACGCTGCTCAGCCTGTCCAATGCCGGGATCGGCAATTTCGGCGTAGTTGCGCTGATGAGCGGTTACGGCACTTCGTTTTCCACCGCCAACATCGCGTTGACGGCCTTTCTCGGCGCCAGCGCTGCTGGCGTGCTGGCAGGCGGATTCCTCGCTGACCACACCCGGCGTCACGGGCAGGTTGCAGCCGCCTGCTTTGCGATCAACGCCGCACTCGTGCTGGCGATCGCCGTATTCGCATTGCCGCCGCTGCCGCTGACCGGCGCCATGGCGCTCGCAGGCTTCCTCGGCGGTGTGATCGCCCCTTCACGGGATATGCTGGTGCGCAACGCTGCCCCTCCGGGCGCCGCCGGCCGCGCATTCGGCATCGTCTCGACTGGTTTCAATATCGGCGGCATCATCAGTCCGCTGCTGTTCGGCTGGATCATGGACCAGAACATGCCGCACTGGGTGTTCGGTACCTCCGCCATTTTCATGGTGCTGACTGTCCTGCTCGCGCTTGTCACCGATCGTCCGCAGGAAAGCTCCCGGCCAAGCGCTCGATCAAACCCGACCGGTTCCGCAGCGGGCGTGATGTATTCCTGATACTCGGCTTCGCAACTGCAAGCCGAGCGATCACGGGTCCAGGGTTCCATGCAACGGGCTTCCTGCAGCAAGGCAGCCCGCATCCGACAAACCGCAGCTTGGCCAAACCTGCTGGCATCTTGAATGTTCGCTTTCTGCGAAACCGACATTCTTACCAATTGATGAACGGGCACGCATCCGTGGAGACCGCGCCAAATGAAACTGGCGCGCTGAACCGGCGGCAAAATTTTTGCGATAGGCGCCGGAACAATTCTTCGGTCTGCAAATTAAGCCATTCCGGCCGAATTTTCGTGGAACCTTCTTGGAATCGCCGAATCTTACCGCTTGCTTTGAGGTTTGCCAGTCCCCTTTATGGCGTCAAATTATTGTGTATGCGTTGAGATTCGGCCGCGCATTCCCGGAGGAAATTCATGAACGACTTGGTTCCCGGTGCATCGTCACCTGCCCGTCGGACCGGCAAACGCAAACCCGCCTTGAACGGAAAATCCGATCCCCAGCACGACCTGCTGCACGCGTTGCAAGCGATGCGAAGTGGGGATTTTTCGGTCCGTATGACCGGTGACCATCTCGGCATTGAAGGCAAGATCGCCGACACTTTTAACGAAATCGTCGCCGCCAACCAGCGGATGGCGCAACAGCTGGAGCGGGTCGGCCAGGTCGTCGGCCGTGAGGGCAAGACCCGGCAGCGCGTCAAGTTCGATCTCGCCAGCGGCTCGTGGGCGGACATGGAAGCCTCCGTCAACACGCTGATCGACGATCTCTTGTGGCCGACCCGCGAAGTGACCCGTGCGGTCGCCGCCGTGGCGCAGGGTGACCTGCTGCAGACCGTGCAATTGGATATCGACGGCCGCCCGCTGGGGGGCGAATTCTTGCAGTCGGCCAACATCGTCAACACGATGATCAAACAGCTCGGCGTATTCACGTCAGAAGTCACGCGTGTTGCGCGCGAGGTCGGCACCGAAGGCAAGCTCGGCGGCCAGGCCGAGGTGCCGGAAGTCACCGGCGTCTGGAAGGATTTGACCGAGAGCGTCAACTCGATGGCCAACAACCTGACCGGCCAGGTCCGCAACATCGCCGAAGTCACCATCGCGGTCGCCAATGGCGACCTGTCGAAGAAGATCACCGTCGACGTTCGTGGCGAGATTCTTCAGCTCAAGGAAGCCATCAACACCATGGTGGACCAGCTGCGTTCGTTCGCCTCCGAAGTCACCCGCGTCGCGCGCGAAGTCGGCACCGACGGCAAGCTCGGCGGCCAGGCGATCGTGCCTGGCGTTGCCGGCACCTGGAAGGATCTCACCGACTCCGTGAACGCGATGTGCGGCAACCTGACCGCGCAGGTCCGCAACATCGCCAACGTGACCACCGCGGTCGCGCGCGGCGACCTTTCACGCAAGATCACCGTCGACGTCCGCGGCGAAATTCTCGAACTGAAAGACACCTTCAACACCATGGTGGACCAGTTGAACTCCTTTGCTTCCGAAGTGACGCGCGTGGCGCGCGAGGTCGGAACCGAAGGCAAGCTCGGCGGCCAGGCCCAGGTGCCGGGGGTCGCCGGCACGTGGAAGGATCTCACCGACAACGTCAACTTCATGGCCTCCAACCTGACCGCGCAGGTCCGCAACATCGCCGACGTCGCCACCGCGATCGCGGGCGGCGACCTTTCCAAGAAGATCACCGTGAACGTGTCGGGCGAAATCCTGCAATTGAAGGAAACGCTCAACACCATGGTCGACCAGCTCAATGCGTTCGCCGGCGAAGTCACGCGCGTGGCGCGCGAGGTCGGCACCGAGGGTAGGCTCGGCGGCCAGGCCAACGTGCTCGGCGTCGCCGGCACCTGGAAGGATTTGACCGAGAGCGTCAACTCGATGGCCTCCAACCTGACGGCGCAGGTCCGCAACATCGCCGAGGTGACCACCGCAGTCGCAGGCGGGGACCTCTCGAAGAAGATCACGGTGGACGTGCGCGGCGAAATTCTCGAGCTGAAGGACACCATCAACACCATGGTGGACCAGCTCAACGCGTTCGCCGGCGAAGTCACGCGCGTCGCGCGCGAGGTCGGCACCGAAGGCAAGCTCGGCGGCCAGGCGCTGGTCCGCGGCGTCGCCGGCACCTGGAAGGATTTGACCGACAGCGTCAACTCGATGGCTTCCAACCTCACCGGCCAGGTCCGCAACATCGCCGAAGTGGCGACCGCGGTCGCGAAGGGCGACCTGTCCAAGAAGATCACGGTCAACGTATCGGGCGAAATCCTGCAATTGAAGGAGACGCTCAACACCATGGTCGACCAGCTCAACGCCTTTGCCGGCGAAGTGACCCGCGTGGCGCGTGAGGTGGGAACGGACGGCAAGCTCGGCGGTCAGGCGATCGTCCCCGGCGTCGCCGGCACCTGGAAGGATCTGACGGACTCCGTCAATTCCATGGCCGGCAATCTGACCGCACAGGTCCGCAACATCGCCGAGGTCGCTACCGCGATCGCCGGCGGCGACCTGTCGCGCAAGATCACCGTGGACGTCCGCGGCGAAATCCTTCAGCTCAAGGAAACGCTGAACACCATGGTCGACCAGCTCAACCGCTTCGCGGGTGAAGTGACGCGTGTGGCGCGCGAGGTCGGCACCGAGGGTCGGCTCGGCGGCCAGGCCAACGTGCCGGGCGTCGCCGGCACCTGGAAGGACCTCACCGACAACGTCAACTCGATGGCCGGCAACCTGACCGGCCAGGTCCGCAACATCGCCGAAGTCACCACCGCGGTGGCGAAGGGCGACCTGTCGAAAAAGATTACCGTCGACGTCAAGGGCGAAATCCTCGAGCTGAAGAACACCGTCAATACGATGGTCGACCAGCTCAACGCCTTCGCGTCGGAAGTGACGCGCGTGGCGCGCGAGGTCGGCACCGAAGGCAAGCTCGGCGGCCAAGCCCAGGTGCCCGAGGTCGCCGGCACCTGGAAGGACCTCACCGACAACGTCAACTTCATGGCCTCGAACCTGACGGCGCAGGTCCGCAACATCGCCGAAGTCGCAACCGCGATCGCCGGCGGCGATCTGTCGAAGAAGATCACGGTCGACGTCCGCGGCGAGATCCTGCTGCTCAAGGATACCCTGAATACGATGGTCGAGCAGTTGCGCTCCTTCGCGGCGGAAGTGACCCGCGTGGCGCGTGAGGTTGGCACCGAGGGCCGGCTCGGCGGCCAGGCCGTAGTGCCCGGCGTCGGCGGCACCTGGAAAGACCTCACCGACAACGTCAACCTGCTGGCGGCGAATCTGACCACGCAAGTCCGCAATATCGCCGAAGTGACCACGGCGGTGGCGCGCGGCGACCTGTCGCGCAAGATCACCGTCGACGTCAAGGGCGAGATCCTCGAGCTGAAGAACACCATCAACACGATGGTCGATCAGCTCAACGCGTTCGCGGGCGAAGTCACTCGCGTGGCACGCGAGGTCGGCACCGAAGGCAAGCTCGGCGGCCAGGCCCAGGTTCCCGGCGTGGCCGGCACCTGGAAGGATCTGACCGACACCGTGAACTTCATGGCCGCCAACCTGACCGAGCAGGTCCGCGGCATCGTCAAGGTGGTGACCGCGGTCGCCAACGGCGACCTGAAGCAGAACCTGACAGTGAAATCGAAGGGCGAAGTCGCCGCTCTTGCCGACACCATCAACGACATGACGGAAACGCTCGCGACCTTCGCCGATCAGGTCTCCAGCGTGGCGCGCGAAGTCGGCGTCGAGGGCCGGCTTGGCGGCCAGGCCAACGTGCCCGGCGCCGCCGGCACGTGGAAGGATCTGACCGGCAACGTCAATCTGCTTGCTGCCAACCTGACGTCGCAGGTGCGCGCGATCGCGGAAGTAGCGACCGCTGTGACCAAGGGCGACCTGACGCGCTCGATCCAGGTCGATGCCCGCGGTGAGGTCGCCGAACTGAAAGACAACATCAACACCATGATCGGCAATCTCCGGCTGACCACGGATGTGAACACCGAACAGGACTGGCTGAAGACCAATCTCGCCAAGTTCACCAACATGCTGCAGGGCCAGCGCGACCTGACCACGGTCGGCCGGCTGCTGCTGACCGAACTGACTCCGCTGGTGAACGCCCATATGGGCGTGATCTACCGCGTCGAGAATGAAGGCAGCCCGCAGCTGCGCCTGCTGTCAGCCTACGCCGGCGATGGCAACAATCCTCATCCGCAATTGGTGCAATTCGGCGAGGGACTGATCGGGCAGAGCGCGATGGACAAGCGGCAACGATTGGTATCTGACATCCCGCCCGATGCGATCCCGATCAACTCGGCGCTGCTGCGGGTAACCCCGAAAAACCTGGTCGTGCTGCCGGTGCTGTTCGAAAACCAGGTCAAGGCCGTGATTGAACTGTCTTCGGTCGGCGCGTTCACCACCTCGCAGATGACCTTCCTCGAGCAGCTCACCGACAGCATCGGCATCGTGCTCAACTCTATCGAGGCGACGATGCAGACCGAAGGCCTGCTCAAGCAGTCGCAGCAACTCGCCGGCGAATTGCAGACCCAGCAGAAGGAGCTGCAACAGACCAACGAACAGCTCGAGCAGAAGGCCCAGCAGCTCGCCGAACGCAACGTCGAGGTGGAAAGAAAGAACCAGGAAATCGAACAGGCGCGGCGCGCGCTGGAGGAAAAGGCAACGGAGCTTTCGCTTACCTCGAAATACAAATCCGAATTCCTCGCCAACATGTCGCACGAGCTGCGCACGCCGCTGAACAGCATCCTGATCCTCGGCCAGCAGCTCACCGAAAACCCCGACGGCAACCTGACGCCGAAGCAGGTCGAATTCGCCCGCACTATCCACGGCGCCGGCACCGACCTGCTCAATCTGATCAGCGACATCCTCGATTTGTCGAAGATCGAATCCGGCACCGTGACGGTCGACGCCGAGGAAATCCTGACCTCGAGCCTGCTCGAGACGGTGGGACGGCCGTTCCGGCATGAGGCCGAAAATCGCCAGCTATCGTTCGAGATCGACGTCGACGGCAATCTTTCCCGCAGCATGGTGACGGATTCCAAGCGTTTGCAGCAGGTGCTGAAGAACCTGTTGTCGAATGCCTTCAAGTTCACCGCCGAGGGCGGCGTGCGGATGAAAGTGTCGGCAGCACTGGGCGGCTGGAGCACAGATCATCCGATTCTGAATCATGCCGTGGCCGTGGTTGCGTTCGAGGTGACCGATACCGGCATTGGAATCCCGCAGGAAAAACAGAAGCTGATCTTCGAGGCGTTCCAGCAGGCCGACGCCGGCACCAGCCGGAAATATGGCGGCACCGGGCTCGGCCTTGCCATCAGCCGCGAGCTTGCAAGCCTGCTCGGCGGCGAAATTCACCTGCGCAGCACGCCCGGCAAGGGATCAACGTTCACACTGTATCTGCCGTTGAAATATTCGGGTCCCACCGTGGCACCGCGGATACCATCCTCACCCTACGCAGCTCCGGCGCTGCAGGCCGCGGCGCAGGAACGGATCGTCGAGCAGCTATCGGACGATCGCCTCAATCTCGAGCCGGGGGACACCATTCTCCTGGTTGTCGAGGACGACGCGCATTATGCGCGGGTGCTGGTCGACCTCGCCCGTGACAAGGGCTTCAAGGTCCTGGTGGCGGGCCGAGGGGCGGAGGCGCTCGACCTTGCCAAGCAGTTCCAGCCAACAGCCGTTTCGCTCGATGTATTCCTGCCCGACATGCTCGGCTGGACGGTGCTGAGCCAGCTCAAGCACAATCCGCTGACGCGGCACATTCCGGTGCAGATCGTCACACTCGACGAGGACCGCCAGCACGCACTGGCGCGTGGCGCGTTTTCCTTTGTCAACAAGCCGACCACGACGGAGGGTGTCAGCGCGGCGCTCGCCCAGATCAAGGAATACGCCAAGCCGCGGCGCAAGCGCCTCCTGATCGTGGAGGACAATGCGGCTGAGCAGATGAGCATCCGCGCACTGCTCGATCACAAGGATATCGAGATCGTGACCACCGGCACCGGTGCCGAGGCGCTCTCGACGATGCGAAATAACCCCTGCGACTGCGTCGTGCTGGATCTTCGGTTGCCTGACATGAGCGGCTTTGAGGTTCTCGACCGTATCCGCGACGATACCCAATTATCCAGCGTTCCCGTCGTGGTGTTCACGGGGCGGGAACTATCGGCCGAAGAGGATGCGGAACTTCACACTATCGCCAGAAGCATCGTCGTAAAGGGCGTGGAATCGCCGGAACGCCTGCTCGACGAGACGTCTCTGTTTTTACATCGTGTGATCACAGAATTGCCAATCGAGAAGCAGCGAATGCTGGAGAAGCTGAACAGTTCCGATGAGGACCTGATCGGCAAGACCGCGCTCCTGGTCGACGACGACGCCCGCAACATCTTCGCGCTGAGCAGCGTTCTGGAGCGGCGGGGCATGAAAGTGCTTACCGCCACCACCGGCAGCGAAGCCGTGACGCTGGTGGAGTCGAGTCCTGAAATTGCGATCGTCCTGATGGATATCATGATGCCGCAAATGGACGGCTACCAGACCATCCGCGTGATCCGGCAAAACCCGTCCTTTGGGCGACTGCCGATCATTGCCCTGACCGCCAAGGCAATGAAGGGCGATCGCGAGAAGTGCCTGGAGGCAGGCGCCTCCGACTATCTGGCGAAACCCGTCAACACCGAACAACTGCTGCTCGCCATCCGCATGTGGCTTCACCGCTGACCGGTAGATCCGATGGTAGATCACGAAGAAAAGGTAAATATCCTGTTGGTCGACGATCAGCCGGCAAAGCTGCTCGCCTACGAGGTGATCCTGAAGGACCTTGGAGAAAACCTCGTTGCAGTCGCCTCGGGACGAGAAGCACTTGAATATCTGCTCAAGAATGAAGTCGCCGTCATCCTGGTCGACGTGTGCATGCCGGAGCTGGACGGCTTCGAGCTCGCCGCCATGATCCGCGAGCATCCGCGCTTCCAGAAGACGGCGATGATCTTCATTTCGGCGATCCAGGTCAGCGACATCGATCGGCTGCGCGGCTATGAGATGGGCGCGGTCGACTACGTGCCGGTGCCGGTCGTCCCCGAAGTGCTGCGCGCCAAGATCCGGGTCTTCGCCGAGCTCTACCGCAAGACAAGACAACTCGAACGTCTCAACGCCGAACTCGAGCATCGCGTCAGGGCGCGCACTGCGGAGCTCGAGGAATCGACTTCGCGGCTGGTCGAAAGCGAGCAGCGTCGCAGCATGGCAATCGCCGCAGGCAAGATGGGATCCTGGGATTGGGACTGGATCAGTGGCGACTGGATGTGGGATGAAGGCCAGTACCAGATCTGCGGTGTCGATCCGCAGAGCTTTGAGGTGACACCAGCCAATGTACAGAATCTTCTTCATCCCGACGACAGCCACAAGCTGCGCGAGGCGCTCGCCCGTTTTGCCAAAGGCGCCCGATCCTACGAGATGGAGTTCCGCATCCATCGGCCGGACGGCGAGGTGCGCTGGTGCGTCGGCACCGCGGCGGCGACCATCGACAAAAACGGCCGCGTGGTCCGCGTCAGCGGCGTGACCGTCGACATCACCGAACGCAAGCGCGCCGAAGAACGCCAGAACCTGTTGACTCGCGAGGTCGATCATCGCGCCAAGAATGCGCTGGCGCTGGCGCAATCGATCGTGCGGCTGACCCGGGCGCAGGATATCGACACTTACGTGCGGGCGGTGGAAGGCCGCATCAGCGCGCTGGCGCGGATTCACACCATCCTGTCCTTATCGAGCTGGCAGGGCGCGGAAATAAAGCGGCTGGTCGAGGAAGAGCTCGCACCCTATTCGGTGGCGGGCCAGATCAAGATCACCGGCTCGGAGCTGCAACTGGAGCCCGCGACGGCGCAAACGCTGGCATTGGCCATTCATGAGCTCGTGACCAATTCGGTCAAATATGGCGCGCTCTCGGCAGTGTCTGGCCGGGTGTCGGTCCGGTGGGACCTGCAGGAGGACGACATTCTGATTTTGGCGTGGGAAGAGGTCGGCGGTCCCCTGGTTCAAAAACCGGCGTCGAGGGGATTCGGCACAAGAAGCGTGATCGCCAGCATCGAAACGCAGCTTGGCGGCCAGGCATTGTTCGAGTGGCGCCCGGAGGGGCTGCTCTGCCGGTTGCTGGTCCCCCTTCCGTCGCAGGCGCCCGAAGCGAGCGATCGGAAAACGGCGCTTTCCTCGAGCAACGGCTTTCAGATATCGGCCGGTTCGGCGGCGCGTTAAGTCGATGGGGCAAGCTCGGGCTGCGCCACCTGCCCGGTCAAGCGCGCTCTTTCGGCATTGGGCCACAGCAGCAGACCGAACAGCCCTGGGACGATCAGCCCGACGGCATTGATGCTGAAGCCGATCATGTAACCTTGCAGCATGCCGCCTGAATCCTGGATTACATCGCCCATCACCCGTGGGGCCAGGATCCCCGCCACCGTAGAGATCGCTCCATAGATCGCGATCACCGCGCCGCGCTGCGACACCGGCGTGAACTCTCCGAGCATCGGCGGGCAGACCACATGGATCGGGCCGCCGGCGCCGAGGACAACGCGGCAAATGATCAGCGTGGTGAGGCCGACGCTGCCTACCATCGGGAATTGCGCCAGCGCCCAAACCGATGCGAGCACCAACAACGCCCAGCGCGTGGCTATCGTGTTGACGATGAATCCGACGACGATCGCCGAAGTCGAGAACAGAGCGAAGAAGGAGGAGCCGAGCCAGCCAAACTGCTCCGGCTGCAGCTTCAGTTCGGTTATGATCGGCACGGCGGCAAGCCCGACCACGATCTTGTCGGCGAAATTAACAGCATGGACAGGAACAGGAGAAAGGTGATTCCCAGGCGCCCTTCGGCGCCGGTCGTGCGGTCATGTTGCTCTCCTTACCCGTCAGTTCATTTAGTTATTTGAGCTAACCTACGGGCTCGTCTTGCGGATGCTAGCCACGGCGTTGCGGGCATTGCAACCCGCCATTTTGACGTGGGATGGATGGCCGCAGTACCGGCGGCGCTGCACTCCGCATCTCACGTTCGAAATACCGCCAGGCGCTGCATCGAAACCGCGTCGCAATCCATCACGATCGCGTCGTCATTACGATTGAAGCCGTGATATCCGGTTGCCGTCTTGGTATGCTCCGCCAATAACAAAAAGAGGATTTCCCATGACCAATTCGATCTGTCGCCGCGCTTGTGCCGCCGGCCTGTTTGCCGTCTTTACTGTTCTCGCCGTGCGAAGCCTGGCGCCGGCGAAGGCCGAGGACACGCCGGATTACGCCACCATTGTCGCGGCGCCCGACCGCAGCGATACCGACCGGCAGACTGATCAGCGCCGTCAGCCCGCCAAGCTCCTCGCATTCACCGGTGTCAGGCCGGGGATGAAAGTGCTGGATATGGAAGCCGGCGCCGGCTACAGCACCGAGCTTCTGGCGCGTGCCGTCGCACCCGGTGGCATCGTCTACGCCCAGGATTCCGCCGCCGTCATGGAACGCATCAAGGACAAGTTCGATATCCGCGCGCAGAAGCCAGAAATGAAGAATGTCGTGCATGTGATCAGGAATTTCGACGATCCGATTCCGCCCGATGTCGGCAATCTCGATCTGATCACGTTCTTCTTTGCCTATCACGACATAACCTACATGCCGGTCGATCGTGCCGAGATGAACAAGAAGATGTTTGCGGCGCTCAAGCCCGGCGGATTTCTGGTGATCGCCGACCATTCCGCGAAGCCCGGCGACGGTGTAAGCGTCGGCAAGACGCTGCATCGCATCGAGGAGAGCACACTGCGCCAGGAAATCGAGGCCACCGGCTTCAAATTCGTGGCCGACGCCGATTTCCTGCGCAATCCGAACGATCCGCGCGACGCCGCGGTGTTTCATCCGAAAGTGCCGAACGACGAGTTCGTGCTGAAATATCAGAAACCGATGTGAGGCACGGCTTTCGTCCGACATGACCAGCGACGGCCATATCGTGCTGAGCGTCCGCAATCTGACCAAGACCTATCGTTCCGCCGGCGAACAGGTTGCGGTGCTGCGCGGGGTCAATCTAGATATCGCCACCGGCGAGCGCGTCGCATTGGCCGGAGAATCCGGAAGCGGCAAGAGCACGCTGCTGCACCTGATCGCCGGCCTCGATCGGGTCGATGGCGGCGAGATCAGGCTTGCTGGCGCCTCGATCGGCGAGCTCAGCGATTCCGGGCGCGCGGCGCTGCGGCGCGACCAGCTCGGCCTGGTGTTTCAACAGTTCAACCTGATCCCGAGCCTGAATGTGGAGGATAACCTCGCCTTCCAGGCTCGCATTGCCGGCCGTCATGACGCGGCCTGGCATGGCGAGCTGGTGGATCGCCTCGGGTTGGGTCCGTTACTCAAACGCTATCCTGAACAATTGTCCGGCGGTCAGCAGCAGCGGGTTGCAATCGGCCGGGCGCTGGCGACAAAACCTCTGTTGGTTCTCGCCGACGAGCCCACCGGCAATCTCGACGAGGCGAGCGCGGACGAGGTGCTTGCGCTGGCGCGCGATCTTGTAGCCCGGACGGGTTGCGGCTTCCTGATGGTCACGCACAGCGCGCGGCTCGCCGCCACGCTCGATCGCCGTGTCAATCTCAGCGCCGGAGTGATCGCATGACCGGCGTTGGCTGGATCCTCACCGTCCTGTTGAGCCATTGGCGGCGGCATCCGATGCAACTGGCGACCTTGCTGATCGGATTGATCTCGGCTACCGCGCTGTGGAGCGGCGTGCAGGCACTGAACCAGCAGGCGCGGACGAGCTACGATCGCGCAGCCGCTACCTTTGGCGGCGCACGCGTGCCTATGCTGGTGGCGCGCCGGGGCACGAGCCTGCCGCAGCAAATATTCGTCGATCTGCGCCGCGCCGGCTGGCCGGTATCGCCGATGCTCGAAGGCCGGCTTCAGATCGGCGGCAGGTCGTACCGGTTGCTGGGCATCGAACCGATCACGCTGCCGGTCGAGGTCGGCGCCGCAGCCGCGATCGGCAAGACGGATCTGCAATCCTTCATCATCCCGCCGGGACAAACCCTGGTGGCGCCCGAGACATTGTCCGAACTCGATCTGCCCGAAGGCGCCACGCCCGAGGCAAGCGACGGCACGCGATTGCCCCCGCTTCGCAAGGTCCCGCAGATGGCGCCGGGCGTGCTGGTGGTCGATATCGGCATCGCGCAGAACCTGCTGCACCGGCCGAACGAGATTTCCCGCCTGCTGGTCGGAAAAGCAAAGGGCCCGCAAGCGCGACTCGAAAGCGTTGCCGGCGACCGGTTGCGACTGGTGCCCGCCGATTCCGAAACCGACCTCGAGCGCCTCACCGACAGCTTTCATCTCAATCTGACGGCTTTTGGCCTGCTGTCGTTCTTCGTCGGCCTGTTCATCGTCAATTCGGCGGTCGGGCTCGCATTCGAGCAGCGTCTGCCTATGCTGCGGACGCTGCGCGCCTGCGGCGTCTCGGCACGCAAGCTGAACGTGATGCTGGTGCTTGAACTGGTAACGCTGGCGCTGCTCGCCGGCCTGATCGGGCTTGTCTTTGGCTATCTGATCGCGGCGGCGCTATTGCCCGATGTCGCCGCGAGCCTGCGCGGCCTCTATGGCGCGGAAATTCCGGGAGAGCTGACGCTGAAGCCGCAATGGTGGTTCGCCGGTCTCGCCATCAGCGTCATCGGCGCACTTGTCGCCGCGACCGCAAGCCTTTTGAAGGCCATGCGCCTTTCGGTGCTGGCGATCGCGCAGCCGCAGGCCTGGAAGCAGGCCCAGCGTCGCTGGTTGCTCCTGCAAGCCGCGGGCGCCGCCGCCGTCTTCGCCGCCGCGGCTCTTCTCTTTTGGTTCGGCGCTTCGCTGTTGTCCGGGTTTGCCGTGCTCGCGGCCTTGCTGCTCGGTGCGGCACTGATCCTGCCGGCAATGCTGGAAATGGTGTTGTCGCTCGGCCAGCGCAGCACGCGTCAGGCGCTTGCGACCTGGTTCTGGGCCGACAGCCGGCAGCAGCTTTCGGGATTGTCGGTGGCGCTGAGGGCGCTGTTCCTCGCGCTCGCGGTCAATGTCGGCGTCGGCACCATGGTGGAGACGTTCAGCCACACCTTCGCCAGCTGGCTGGATGGCCGGCTCGCCGCCGACGTCTACATCAACGCCGCCGACAACACGCAGGCGGACGATATCAAGGCATGGCTGCGGCTGCGGCCAGAAGTGCAGGCGATCCTGCCGAACGCCCGCGCCGAAACGCAACTCGATGGCGCGCCGATCGAGATCGTCGGCCTGGCTGATCATTCCACCTATCGGGATCACTGGGCGCTGCTGCAATCGGTTGCCAATGCGTGGGCTCGCCTTCGTCCGGGTGAAGCCGGTTTCGTCAGTGAGCAGCTGGCGCGGCGGCTCAATCTCAAACTCGGCGACCGCATCGAACTGCCGGCGCCGGGCGGCATCTGGACGCTCGAGGTCGTCGGTATCTATGCCGACTACGGCAACCCCAAAGGCGAGGTCACCGTCAACATTGCAGCCTTGCTCCGGCACTTTCCCGCCATTCCGCAGACACGAATGGGCCTGCGCGTCGCGCCGGCGCAAATTCCGGCATTGATGACGGCGTTGCAAACCAGATACGGCCTTAATGGCCGCAACCTGGTCGACCAGGCCACACTGAAGGCCGACTTGATGGGGATCTTCAACCGAACGTTTGCGGTCACCGCGGCGCTTAACGCCTTCACACTCGGCGTAGCCGGCATCGCGCTGTTGACCAGCCTTTTGACCCTTGCCAATTCCCGCCTGCCGCAACTCGCGCCGTTGTGGGCGATCGGCATCACCCGAAGGCATCTCGCCTCGATCGAACTGCTGAAGACCATGTCAGTAGCGCTGATCACGACCTTGCTGGCATTGCCGCTGGGATTATGCGTGGCGTGGTGCCTGATCGCGATTGTCAATGTGAAGGCGTTCGGCTGGCGGCTGCCATTTGCCGTGTTCCCGCTGCAATTGATGGAACTGGTTGCCGTGGCGATGCTTGCCGCATTGGCCGCGGCGCTGGTTCCGGCGATAAAACTGGCGCGCATGCAACCGGCCAGCCTGATCAAGATTTTCGCCGACGAGCGATAGGAAGATGATTTCCCGCCGCACCTTTACCGCTGCCGCCCTCGCTCTCGGTTTTGGCCAGAGGTGCGCACTCGCGCAAAGCTATGCGGGCATGAACAGTTCAGCGGAAGGGTTTGCAACCGTCGTTCCTGGAAGATTGTTTTCCTTCCCGGCAGATCTCGGCCCGCACCCGGATTACCGGATCGAGTGGTGGTACGTCACCGCGAACCTCACCGACGCCACCGGGAAGGCCTATGGCTCGCAATGGACCCTGTTTCGTCTGGCCTTGAAGCCCGGCGCGCCGCAACAAGGATGGGCCTATCAGCAGATCTGGATGGGCCATGCGGCGGTGACGCGCGCGGACCTGCATCGCTTCAGCGCAACCTTTGCACGCGGCGGCGTCGGCCAGGCTGGCGTCGATGCAAATCCATTCCATGCCTGGATCGACTCCTGGGACATGCGCGGGATCGACGGCATGGACGCGATGAAAATCGCGCCTCTTGCCTTGAGCGCATCGGGGAAAGATTTCAGCTATGCGCTGCGGCTCGATGCCGACCATGCCTTGGTGCTGCAGGGCGACGCCGGTTACAGCCGCAAATCGGAGCACGAACAGGCTTCGTATTATTACAGCCAGCCGTTCTTCAAGGCGGCCGGCCGCCTTACCATCGATGACAAGCCGGTCGAGGTGACCGGACTGGCGTGGATGGACCGGGAATGGAGCAGCCAGCCGCTGGCGCCCGACCAGAGCGGATGGGATTGGCTCGCGCTGCATCTGAAGACAGGCGAAAAGCTGATGCTGTACCGGATCCGCCAGACCGACGGCCGCAATTACAGGACTGGCAACTGGATTTCCGCCGACGGCAAGCCGCAGCAGATTCCCCCGGCCGGCATCCGGATGACGCCGACCGCGACTACGGAAATCGGGACGCGCAAGCTCCCGACAACATGGCGCATCGAAATTCCCGCGCACGGCATGGCGATCGAGTGTACCGCGCTCAATGCGAAAAGCTGGATGGGGATCCGTTCTTCTCCTTATTGGGAAGGGCCGATCAATTTCTCCGGCAGCCACGCCGGCGTAGGCTACCTTGAGATGACCGGCTATTGAGAACGCCGCAATGACCTGCAAGGAAATACCGCGATGTACCATTTCACCGCGCTCGTCACCTGCCTCGCGATCCTGGTGTACTTCGCTTCCTCGGTTCTGGTATCGAGGGCGCGAATCAAATTCGGCGTCAAGTTGCCCGCGATCTCGGGCAATCCCGATTTCGAGCGGGTGTTTCGAGCGCAGATGAACACGCTTGAATGGTTGCCGATGTTCCTGCCGTCGCTGTGGCTGTTCGCCATCTATATCGGCGACGGCATCGCGGCGGCGATCGGTGCGGTCTGGGTCGCCGGCCGGGTGCTGTACGTGCTCGGCTATGCCAAGGCGGTCGAAAAACGCGGCCCGGGATTTGCGATTCAGGCATTCGCGACGACTGTGCTGTGGCTCGGAGCGTCCGGCGCGATCGTCTGGCGGATCATTCAGGCGTGAATCCTACGATCGCATGCGAACTGGAATAACCTGCTGGAAGGCGGTTCAGAACGGGCGGTCTCGATCGCGGAACCTCTTGAACGCTGAGCGGAAGGCAGTTGAAAAGACCGAACGGATTCTCGGTAGCGCAGGCGAATAGCGCTCACGCCGTACGCCTGGCGCTATGTCGATCATGCCCAGATCCACGAGCGTACGGTGGAAACGGCGCTTTCGCTCCGAGGCGGATGCAAAGTAGGTTTCCCGGCATTGGTCCAGCAAGCTGGCGCGGGTGGCGAATATCGGATCAAGCGGCAAGCCTGCCTGCTGCAAGGCAACCGTCCCCAGAAACGCGATATCGAGGTCCACACCTGCCCCACAGGCACGACGATCGGGAATATTCAGGGTTTCGATCGCATAAAATGTGCGGAACGCGCGCCGTTCATCGTTGCGGAGCTTGAGTTTCCGACCGATCTGCCTTGCCAGGACGGGTTGATGATCGCCGTAATGCACGATGAGCATCGGCCGTTTGGGAAAATTGGCCGCAAGGTCCGACCTGACCCGTTTCCAGGTCGAGGCTGTTTCTGCAAGTCTTGCATAATATTCGACATATCGGGCGTCGGGCAGGCTTGATGCGGCAAAGGCGCGTTCGTTCTCAAACTGCCCGGGAGCTGCCAGTCTTCTGGTATGCGGCCCGTGATTGAAGTTGGTTAGCGCATAGAGAAAACGAGGGGTGGGATCGTCGGCAATATTCCGGCTATGAGCCGCCAGCGCCGCCCTCAGGAAAAAGGCGTCGGAGTTGGTCGTCTCGAACAGGCGCGCGTCGAACGGCGGAGGGAAATCGTCCGTAAAGATGCGTTCGCTGACGCCGATCGACCGGTAAAATTCATCGTAGTTGAGGAAGCTGCGACGGCAACTCGATGCGAGCATGGTCTTGTATCCGAGCGCCGTCAGCGAATGGGGCAGACTGCTGTGGAATCGGCCCGCGCCCCGCTTGAAGAGATAGTAGGCTCTCGAACCGAAGCTTGCGCTTGAAAGACCGGTGAGCAGGCTGAATTCGGACTGCCACGACCCTCCGCCGAAAATATCGACGTTAAGGATCCCGTGAAGGCCATTCTTTGGGGACAGGAATTCTTCGACGGTCGGCTCGACAGGGAGGCCGAGAACGCGAGGATCGAAGATCGATTCGTGCTGGATGATGATGATGTCGGGATAGTTGGCGGTGCGGGCGGGTATGGCCGCCGTCAGCGGCAACGGGTCATTGGCAATATCGCTCAGCGCCAAGCCGCCGGATTGCCACCAGGAATGCGGGTCGATCAGCGAGGCCATGAAAGTTGAGTAGAAGCATCGCCGCTGGGCCGTGATGCGCTGGAAGGAAACGGCGCCGCCGCTGCCCCTGTAGGCTATTGCAATGCAAATAAGCGCAAGGCTGAACAGGAAAATCCGGACTTCCGGAGCAACCGGCGGTCCGGTCCCGTAAATCAGAACCGCGACAGCAGCCGAAACCAGCGCGGCAGTTCCGGTCACAGCCGCCAATACGGCACGCGGGTACTGCACGATGAAAAATGGAACTGTGCCGGCAAACAGCAACGGCAGGTCGGTCACGACCAGCTTGAGTGCGCTATGATTATACTTGATGGTTGATGCTCCGGTGATGGCTATTCCCAACACGCAAGCCAGCAAGATCGCCCTGTCGAGATCCGTGACAATCAACAGGAATACCGCCGCGCTGAAACAGAACGCCGCGATCGCGAACCAAAGATGCTCGGCGCTGCGCTCCACCAGCACAAGGACGCCGATTGCCGCCAAAATTATCAGGATCAGAATCATAAAATTAAAGCTGATAAGTAACCGGATGGAATTCAATACCTGCGACGGCATCGATGCAAGCAAAAGATATCCGGTTCTCGGCGAAACATTCGAAGTATCAACCTGTTAACCGATAGGCCGGCGCCAATGCGTGCGACCGCGATTGTACGGATTCCCGAACCGGAGCGGCGGGCACTGGAATATCCGCATCAGCTTTCCGGCGGCATGCGGCAACGCGCGATGATCGCGATGGCACTGGCCTGCCGCCCGGCACTGCTGATCGCGGACGAGCCGACCACCGCGCTCGACGTCACCATCCAGGCGCAAATCCTTGCCCTGATCGTCGACCTGCAAAAAAACCTCGGCACCGGCCTGATCCTGATCACCCACGATCTCGGCGTGGTCGCACAGACCGCAGCGGGTGGTCGTGATGTATGCCGGCAAGAGGAAGCGACCGTCGAGGCGCGGTTCGAAAATCCAAGGCATCCCTACACCCGCGGCCTGATGGCCTCGATGCCGGAGGTGATCACGCTGGATGCCACGACCGATGCGCGGCTGACCGAAATTCCCGGCATGATGCCGTCCCTGACCAATCTGCCGCCGGGCTGCGCCTTCGCGCCGCGCTGCAAGCTCGCAATCGACCGCTGCCGTGCGGAATATCCGCCGCTAAAGGATTTCGGTGGCCATCTGGTGGCTGGCGAGCCGACGAACTGGTGGCAGCGCCATGAACGGAACAATGAGCGGGACCACGACCGAGACGCACCCGTTGCTCGAGGTCACTGATCTCGTCAAGCACTATGCCGCGCCGGCGGATCGGCACCATGTGGTCGACGGCATCAGCTTCTCGCTGGCGACAGGCGAAACGCTCGGACTGGTCGGCGAATCCGGCTGCGGCAAATCGAAAACACTCTGGCCAGTTCGCCCGGAGTTAGACATGTTGCAAGGCACAAGATCCGTTCAAGGGACGCAGGGAGCGTCCGACCGGCACCCGCGGAAGAGGTTTTGCCGGCTCGCAAGCCGAAATTTCGCCCGAAACTCTTTTTCGCTTGAGACTATCGACCCACCGACACGGCCAGGCCTCGTGGATAACGCCCTCATGAAATCGAAAAGGGCCCGATGAATTTCTCACCAGCCGTGCATCAGATCCATCTCAACAAAGGGGAGCTTCAATGCCCAGCAAGAAACTGACTTTGCTCGCGGTGACCGCTTTGACAGTATTGGCGAGCCAAAGCGCATTCGCACAAAAGAAATACGATACCGGCGCTTCCGACACCGACATCAAGATCGGCAACGTCGAGGCCTATAGCGGCCCGGCGTCCGCCTACGGCGTCATCGGCAAGACCGAAGAAGCTTATTTCAGGATGGTCAACGACCAGGGTGGCATCAACGGCCGCAAGATCGACTGGATCTCTTATGACGACGGCTACAGCCCGCCCAAGACCGTGGAGCAGACCCGCAAGCTGATCGAAAGCGACGAGGTGCTGCTGGTGTTCAACGCGCTGGGCACGCCGACACAGAGCGCCGTGCAGAAATACCAGAACGCCAAGAAGGTGCCGCAGCTTTTCGTCGCCACCGGCGCCAGCAAGTGGAACGATCCGAAAAACTTTCCCTGGACCATGGGCTATCAGCCGAGCTACCGCGTCGAGGCGCGGATCTTCGCGAAATACCTCATGAAGGCCAGGCCCAACGCCAAGGTCGCGGTGTTCTACCAGAACGACGATTTCGGCAGGGACTACATCGCTGGCCTGAAGGACGTCTTCGCCGACAAGGCTTCCAGCATCATCGTGGCCGAAGAAAGTTACGAGACCAGCGAGCCTTCGGTCGATTCCCACATTGTCAAGCTGAAGGGCACCGGCGCCGACGTTCTGGTCGATATCGCGACGCCGAAATTCGCGGCACAAGCCATCAAGAAAATGGCGGAGCTGCAATGGAAGCCGATGCACCTGTTGACCAACGTCTCGATCTCGATCGGCGCGGTAATGAAGCCTGCGGGACTGGAAGCCTCCGAAGGCATCCTGTCGGCCGGTTATCTCAAGGACGCATCCGATCCGCAATGGAAGGACGATGCCGGCATGAAGAAGTTCATGACATTCGTCGGCAAGTACATGCCGGGCGCCAACCTCTCGGATCTCAATCTGGCCTATGGCTATTCCGCCGCGCAGACCATGGAGCAGGTGCTGAAGCAGGCCGGCAACAACCTGACCCGGGAGAATGTGATGAAGCAGGCCGCCAACCTGAAGGACTTCGCACCTGACACGCTGCTACCCGGCATCACGATCAATACCAGCGCCACCGACTTTGCGCCGATCGAACAGCTCAAGATGACGCAGTTCAAGAACGGCAAATGGGACTTCTTCGGCGACCTCATCAGCGCCGAAATCGGCGGCTAGCCGAAGCTAGAGTCTTTCCGCTCCGATGGAATCGGAACGGGGCTCTAGATTCTTGTTTTGACGCGTTTTCTTCACGCGAACCGGTATCCACTTCGCTCGAAAACGCTCTAGCAGGCGTTTCGCCAACAACAACGCGCCCTCTCCCCTCGCGAGGAGAGGGTTTTCTTTTCAACTCCCCGGCAGGAACATCGCGAACGGCTCCTCGATGGTCCGCTTGAGATGCGCGCGATAGACCGCGTAATTGGGATCGCTGGCCGAAATCCGCCCGAGCGTCGGAGCCGCAATCATCTTGGTCGGCAAATAGGCGATCGGCGCCGCGATCGGGGTCAACAACGAACCGCGCCCGGCCAGCAGCGTGGTCAGGATGCCGTACATCTCGCCCAGGATGGTCGGACGCGATATCGTGATCAGGCGATGCTGGCCGTGCCGGTTGGTGGCGAGATAGATGAAGCCCGACTGGTTCGGCACCGCGACCTCACCGAACTGGGTGTAGTTCGCGTCGGTTCTTTCGCCCTCACGAAACACCAGCGATGAGGCGGCCGGATCCCACGTGATCTCGGTGCGATAGGCGTAGATCGCATCATTGTCGCCGAACGACGGGCGCAGCGTGATATAGACGCCTTCGAGCCACGTCACCGCGCGATGCGAGTAGGCGCCGAGGTGATCGGGCGCAATGTCGCCATTGACGGGACTTGCGATCACCGGCGTAGCTTCCGCGTTGCGCAAGGAGACGCCGAGCGCCTGCTCCAGCCGCACCGTGGTCGCCAGCGTGAACGGACGGCGTCCGCCCAGCACCTTTTCCAGTGTCGAAAGGCTGAGCTTGGCCTGCTCGGCCAGTGATTGCCTGGAGATACGGCGACGCGCGATCTCCTCGCGAATGGTTTCCGCCACCTGCCGGCTTTGCTCGGCGGAAAGCTGCTTGTCCGGCGTCGGCATCGTTACCCCTGTTCGGCTGCCGCAATTGCTTCGGTTCATCCTAACAGACGTACATCCCGGCACAAAATCGCACAAAACCGCTTTCCAAAGGACGCAGCCTGCTGGTTAACGGCTGAACAATGCCGATCATTCTGCTCGCGCCACAGCTCGCCGTTTCGCACAACTCAGGGGAGAGCACACCATCCCTCGGGAGCGACAAAATGACCATCTGCGACGACACCCAATCGATTCACCGATTGGCCCTGCTGCGAATCGTAAAGCTGCTTCTGTTCTTTGTGATGCAAGGCATTGCCGTTATCCTCGTCGGATTTGTCGCCTTGTTCGTTTCTTTCGAACCGGTGTGGTCGGCGGAGAACCTGCAAGCCACTATCACGAAGCCGAGCGAGGCACGCTCGGGCTCGCTGCTGTTCAAGACCGACGACGGCTATGTCGACGCGACTCGATTGGGCGTCGATGTCGACCTCACGGTATCCGGCCCGACCATCCGCGCCCGCGTCACGCAAATCTTCCGCAACCCGACCCAGGACTGGGTCGAGGCGACCTATGTCTATCCGCTGTCGGCGGGCGGCGCGGTCGATACGCTCAAGATGGTGGTCGGCGATCGCGTCATCGTCGGCGACATCAAGGAGCGGCAGCAGGCCAAGGTGATCTACGAACAGGCCCGCGCCGCGGGGCGCAAGGCCGCGCTCACCGAGCAGGAACGGCCCGACATCTTCACCAATTCGGTCGCCAATATCGGTCCCGGCGAAACCGTGCTGGTGCAGATCGAATATCAGGAGCCGGTGCATCAATCCGGCGATGAATTTTCGCTGCGGGTGCCGTTAGTGGTCGCCCCGCGTTACAATCCCGCGCCAATCGTGCAGAGCGTCGACATGCGCGCGGACAACGGCGGCTGGGGCTCAACCTCCTCGGATCCGGTGCCGGACCGCGACCGCATCACGCCCGAGGTGCTGGACCCTGCGCTACATGGCCCGGTCAATCCGACCAGCATCACCGTACACCTGAACGCAGGCTTTCCGCTCGGCGAAGTCAAAAGCCCGTTCCACGCGGTCAAGATCGAGAGCCCCGACAGCACCACGCGCGTCATCCGGCTCGCCGATGGCCAGGTGCCTGCGGATCGCGATTTCGAACTGACCTGGAAGCCGGCGGCCGAGAAAGCGCCGTCGGTCGGGCTGTTCCGCGAGCATGTCGGCAATGCCGACTATCTGCTCGCCTTCGTCACGCCGCCGACGGTCGAGCAGGCCGAGCGCAAGCCGCTGCCGCGCGAAGTGATCTTCGTGATCGACAATTCCGGCTCGATGGGCGGCACCTCGATCACGCAAGCCAAGGCCAGCCTGATCTTCGGCCTCAGCCGTTTGCAGCCCAACGACCGCTTCAACGTGATCCGCTTCGATCACACCATGGATGTGCTGTTTCCGGATTCAGTGTCGGCCGATGCCGGGCATATCGGTCAGGCGACTTCTTTCGTCAATGCGCTGCAGGCGTCCGGCGGCACGGAAATGGTGCCGGCGATGCGCGCTGCGCTGACCGACAATGCCCATGGCGATTCCAATACGCTGCGCCAGGTGGTGTTCCTGACCGACGGCGAGATCGGCAACGAGCAGCAGTTGTTCGAAACCATCACCGCCATGCGCGGCCGCTCGCGGGTGTTCATGGTCGGCATCGGCTCCGCGCCCAACACCTATCTGATGACGCGCGCCGCCGAACTCGGGCGCGGCGCCTACACTCATATCGGTTCGGTCGACCAGGTCGAGGAGCGTATGCGCGGACTGTTCGCCAAGCTGGAAAACCCCGCGGTGACCGGCCTGGCCGTGAAATTCTCCAGCGCCAGCGCCGACATCGCGCCGGCCATCCTTCCCGACCTCTATCGCGACGAACCGCTGGTGCTGGCGGCCAAACTCGACAAGCTCCAGGGCTCGGTCGAGATCAAGGGACGTATCGGCGATCGGCCGTGGACCGTGACCTTGCCGCTGGCGAATGCCGCCGAAGGCAAGGGTCTTTCAAAACTATGGGCGCGCCGCAAGATCAGCGATGCCGAAGTGGCGCGTACCACACGGCAAATCAGTCCCGACGAGGCCGACAAAGCCATTCTGGCGCTGGCGCTGCAACACCAGTTGGTGACCCGGCTGACCAGCCTGGTTGCGGTCGACAAGACGCCGAGCCGTCCGGAAGGCACGCCGCTGAAGCTCACGGATCTGCCGCTCAACCTGCCAGCCGGCTGGGATTTCGAAAAAGTGTTCGGCGAGCGCCCGCAACTGCCGAAGCCGCCGGCCGAACGCCGCGCCGATGCCAGCGACCTGCAGACCGCAATGGCGAAACGCCCGCAGCCTGCGATCATGGCCGACACGGTCAGGCTGCCGAAAACCGCGACCGACGCCGAACTCAAGATGATTGCCGGCTCGATCCTGCTGATGCTGAGCCTGCTGCTGTCGCTTACCAACCGGCGTCGGCGCCTTGCGCGCTGATGTCCCGGCAAAGGAGGAGTTCTCCCACCTCCTCCTTCAAAGCGCGCGCGGCCTTCCCGCCCCCCGGCCGCGCGCGCAACTTTTTTCGTCGAAGGCCGGAAGACAGCAATGACGACGGAGGCGAGACGAAATGACCAAAGCCCGCCTCGCCACACCCATCCTCCTCGCCGTTGCCGGCCTCGTTCTGTTCGGCCAGGGTGTCTATATCCACGCCAAGGCGCTGCTGGCGCAGGTATTGCTGGAGCGCGCATTCGACGCAACCATCGCCACCGGACACACGACAAAGCCGTGGTCATGGGCTGATACCTGGCCGGTCGCGCGCATCGAGGTCAAACGCATCGGCGCCAGCGCCATCGTACTCGCCGGCAGCAGCGGACAAGCGCTGGCGTTCGGCCCAGGCCACGTCGAATTGACGCCCAATGCGGGCGAGCGCGGCGTCGCCGTCTATTCCGCACACCGCGACACCCACTTCCGCTTTCTGCGTAACGTCGCTGTTGGCGACGAGATCGACATCACACGCGATGACGGCAAGAAGTTCCGCTACCGCGCGGACGGCAGCTCCGTGGTCCGCTTCGATGCGTCAGGCATCGATCCCTTGAGCGATGGCTACGAACTGGTGCTGTCGACCTGCTGGCCGTTCGACGCCCTGACCTCCGGACCCTACCGCTATTTGCTGCACGCGACGCTGATAAAATCATGAGCGGAACCGCGCCTGTGGTGCCAACGTTATTTGGATACCCAAGCCTGTTCAAAATATCCCGGTCCCGTGCGATGTTTCGCCTGACAGCAACGACCGAACCGCGCGCATGAGCTCCCAGATTCACTATCTGCCGATGACGCCGGGATTGTTTTCGATCCTGGTATTCCTGCTGGCTGGACTGATCCTGCTGATTCAGTTTCGCATCCTCCGCTACGCCTATATGCGGCTCGGCGTCGGGCCCGGCGTCGCGCTGTTGTTGCTGGTCGGCTCGCTGATCGGCAGCTATTTCAATATCCCGGTCGCGGTGCTGCCGGGCACGCCGATCCGCTCCGGCGAGATCGTCGATTTCTTCGGCATGCGCTATGTCGTGCCGATGGTCGTGCAATGGCCCGGCACGGTGCTCGCGGTGAACGTCGGCGGCGCCGTGATCCCGACGCTGATGTCGATCGACCTGGTCGCTCGCTACCAGCTCTGGTTCAAGGCAATGCTTGCCATCATCGTGATCGCGTTCTTCATCCATGCCTCG
>JAGXAJ010000044.1 GCA_018971625.1 Pseudomonadota bacterium | reverse complement strand
CGGAACGTGCGTTGAAGGGCGTTGTTGGAAAGCGTCTCAAGTACAGAACAACTCACTAGATCGGAGCCGCCCTATGGCAAAAGCAGGCGCGCCCAAAAAGCCAAAGCCAAAAGAGAAGCTGACTGACAAAGAACAATCCGAGCGGTTCAAACAAACCGCTCGGGAGCTTGGCACCGACGAAAGCGGCAAGGAATTCGAAAACGCATTTGCGAAAATTGTCCGTCGGCCAAAATGAGGGGCAACGCTTTTGAAGATATCCGATGCATTGGAGTTGCTGAGGCACCTTTGTGCACTTCCGCGCGAAACGGAATGGTTAGAGTTCAAGCTAAACAAATTTGATCCTGAAGATGTAGCTCGTTATGTCTCCGGACTTTCGAACGCGGCAATTTTGAAGGGCGAGCGAAGGGCGTATTTGGCCTTTGGGGTGCAGGATGTCACTCAAGAGATAGTAGGCACCGGAATTCGGCTCAAAGCTGAGAAGGTCGGTAATGAAATTTTTGAGAATTGGCTCGTTCGCGCCCTAGAGCCTCATCTGAATTTGGAATTCATCAGCATAGATTGCGGAGATGGAAAAAACGTTGAGCTGATAGCAATTGATCCAGCCTATCAGCACCCTGTCAGATTCAAGAAAGAGGCGTTCATTCGAATCGACTCGGCGTTAAAGTCGTTATCTAGCTACCCCGAGCACGAAAGAGCTCTTTGGTTGGCAACTTCTAGCTTTGCATTCGAGCAAGGCATCGCCATGCATCATGTCACGCCTGCCGAGATATTTAGTTTTTTAGATCCAATGGCGTTCTTGGAGATGGTTGGGATTATCGGCGTTACGCGAGCGGTCGCCATCACCCATCTAGCTAGATTCGACCTGCTCATCGATGACCGACAGGGACGCTACGATATAACCAATTTGCTCGCGCTATTAGCTGCGAAAAAATTGGCGTCTTTTCCTAGCGTCGCGAATAAATCTCCTAGAGTCATCGAATACAAGCGAGCAAAGAAAATTGATGCGGTCGGCGACGTCACCGGGCAGTTAGGCTATGCAATAGGCTTTAAGAAGCTTCTGAATCACGTAATGACGCGAATGCCTCATGAAGAGGTAATGATCACCGGTGTTCGACAAAATAAGTTTCCGATCCCGGAAATTGCCGCTCGCGAATTGATTGCAAATGCGCTGATCCATCAGGATTTCACAAAGCCGGGGCACCCCACTATCGAGGTCTTCAAAGATCGAGTTCAGATTACAAATCCAGGCTCGCCACTGATTGATACGCGACGGTTCATTGACGCACCGTCCAAAAGCCGAAACGAAAAACTAGCCGCAATGATGCGCAGAATCGGCCTGTGTGAAGAGAGAGGCAGCGGGGTTGATCGTGCCTTGGAGGCAATCGAACAGGAGACTCTACCGGCTCCCGCCTTCTCGGATATAGAAGGATCGACTGTAGCAGTCATATATGGCCGTCAAAGCTTCGCGGCGATGTCAAAAGAAGCGCGTATTCGTGCCTGTTATCAGCATGCGTGTCTGCGCCACGAAACGAACGCCCCAATGAGCAACGCCAGTTTTCGGAAGCGCCTCGGCATGCCGGACAGCCAATATCCGCAAGCCTCAAGCGTTATCAGAGATGCAATTGAGGGCGGATGGATCAGGCCGCTAAACGAGGACCAGCCAAACCGGAACGCGCGGTACGTGCCGTTTTACGTCTAGCGGCGTTATGTATTTTGCACGAATCGCACTATATACAACGAAATCGAAAAATTCAAAAATACGTTGATATTTCAATGCCTTATATTGTTCCATAAGGGGTGGAACTTATGTAATTGATTCGTTTACTGCGGGCGCGCCAGACGGGTTTTATCCCGGTCGGTCACTCTCATATCCCAAACCGACTGGGTACGCAAAGTATAACATCGCCTTTCGCCCGGCAAAACCCTGCGATAGCATGCTGCCCCTGATGGGATCGCTGGTTGTGTAAGCGGGGCTTCAGGGGATGGCGGAACGGGGCAGGGCCGAAGGCCGCGGCGGCTACGCCGGCACCTGGCCACAGCCGGGCGCGGCGCAGGCCGGTGGACTGGCGCCGTCGGGTCTCGGCGCGTGGCCGGCACTCACCGCAAAATTGCGGGAATGGATCGAGGCAGAGGCCGGCGCCGGCCGGCTGATGCCGTGGGTGCCGATAGCCTTCGGCGTCGGTATCGCGTTGTATTTCACGGCTGATCATGAGCCGGTTCGATGGGTTACCGCGATTGCAGCGGTGCTTTTGGGCGCAGCCGCATTTTCGTTGAGGCGGCACAAGATATTTCCGGTCATGGTGCTCACCGCGGCGGTCGCCGCAGGCTTTGCGGTCGCGACGTGGCGTACGGCAATCGTGGGACATGGCGTATTGGCGCGGCCGCTCTATTCGGTATCGCTGTCGGGCTTCGTCGAAACGCGCGACATCCGCGAGCGCACCGACCGGTTTGTATTGCGGGTGACCAGGATGGAAGCGCAGCGCTCCTCGATTCAGCTCGAGCGCGTCCGGCTCTCGGTGCGCAAGGGCACCGCACCCGATGTCGGAAGCTTCGTCGAACTGAAAGCGCGGTTGCAGCCGCCGCTGGCCTCGTTGCGGCCCGGCAGCTACGATTTTGCGCGCGACATGTTTTTCCAGGGCATCGGTGCCTCCGGTTTCGTGACGGGCGCGATCAAGATCGTCGAGCCGCCGGCCCCGGGTGGCCTGTCGTTGCGTTATGCCGCCGTGATGCAGGGCCTGCGCGATGCGATCGATGCCCGCATCCGCGTCGTGCTCGATGGCGACAAGCGCGCCATCGCCACTGCGCTATTGACCGGCCGCCGCGATGCCATCACGACTCCGGTCAACGATGCGATGTTCATCTCCGGCCTCGGACATGTGCTGTCGATCTCCGGCTATCATATGGCGGTCGTCGCTGGCGTCGTGTTCTTCACGGTGCGCGCGCTGCTGGCGCTGTTCCCGGCGCTGACGACCGGCTTTCCGATCAAGAAGTGGTCGGCCGCCGCGGCACTCGCAGCCGCCGCTTTTTACCTGCTGTTGTCGGGCGCCGAAGTAGCGACCCAGCGCTCGTTTTTCATGACGGCGGTGGTGCTGATCGCCGTCATGGTCGATCGCCGCGCGGTAACGTTCCGCACGCTTGCGGTCGCGGCGATGATCGTGCTGACGCTGGCCCCCGAAGCGTTGGTGCATCCGAGCTTCCAGATGTCATTCGCCGCGACCCTCGGACTGGTGGCATTGGTGCAGATCGGCATGCCGCGTCTGTTTGCTTCGCCCGATCACTCCACGACTGCCAAAGTCGCCTTGTGGGGCGGCCGCGAACTCATGACGCTGATGCTGGCCTCGCTGGTCGCGGGGCTTGCAACCACGCCCTACGCCGCCTTTCACTTCCATCGAGTGACGCCCTATGGCGTACTGGCCAATCTGGCGGCGATGCCGGTGGTCTCGGCCCTGGTGATGCCGGCGGGCCTGCTTGGCCTGCTGGCGACGCCGTTCGGGCTGGACGGCGTGTTCTGGTGGCTGATGGGGGTTGGCATCGACTGGATGATCGCGGTGACCGAATGGGTCGCGGCCTTGCCTGGTGCGATCGGCCGTATGGCGGCGTTCGGGATCGGCCCGCTGATTGCGGCCAGCGTTGGGATCGTCCTGTTAGGCCTGTTGCGGAGCCCGCTGCGCTGGTCTGGTGCGGCCGTGCTGGCGTTGGCGACGGTTTGGGCGCCATTGGTTCCGCAGCCCGACATCCTGATCTCCGGCGACGGACACAATGTCGCCGTCCGCGGCCGGGACGGCCAACTGCACCTCATCCACAGTTCCAAGGACGCTTTCCGCGTCAAGGAATGGCTGGCCGCCGACGCCGATCCGCGCCAGCCGGCCGATCCATCGCTTTCAGAGGGTGTCTCCTGCGACGGGGCGGGCTGCGTGACGCAAATGGCGGACGGCGCGCTCGTCGCCCTGGCGTTGCAACCGGAGGCGCTGGAGGACGATTGCGGGCGTGCTGCGCTGATCGTGACGGCTAGGCAGCCGCCGTCCAATTGCGCGGCTCCGGTGATCACGATTGATCGCTTGCGCCGGCAAGGCACGCTTGCGTTGCGGCGAACCCGCGATGGCTTTGCGACCACCGCCGTCAAGCCGAACGGCTTTGACCGGCCCTGGGCACCGTCACTGGCCGCTGCGGGCGGAACCGATCCCGACCTCCTGCGCCGTCGTCCCATCCCGCCGCGCGCAGTGGATGCGACACCCTCAGAAACCGACCTGCAGTCAGAGGACTAAACTAGCGCGTTCCGCAATCAATATTTCCGGTAAAGCCCGATCAGCTTGCCCTGAATTTTCACGCGGTTCGGCGGCAGGATGCGGACCTCGTAGGAGGTATTGGCGGGCTCCAGCGCAATCGAGGCACCGCGGCGGCGGAAGCGCTTTAGCGTCGCCTCCTCGTCGTCAATCAGCGCCACCACGATATCGCCGGTCTCGGCGGTTTCGTTGCGCTGGATCAGCGCCATGTCGCCGTCGAGAATGCCGGCGTCCACCATCGAGTCGCCACGCACCTCAAGCGCGTAATGTTCGCCGGAGCCGAGCATATCGGGCGGCACGCTGATAGTATGGCTACGGGTCTGCAGCGCCTCGATCGGCGTGCCGGCCGCGATCCGTCCCATCACGGGCACGGCTACCGGATGATTGCTGTCATCCTCGACGCCGGCGTTGCCGATGCCGCGTACCTTGCCGAGCGTGCCTTCGATGACACTCGGCGTGAACCCGCGACGGCCATTTCCGCTCCCGCTGCCCGAAAGCTCCGGTAGCTTGATGACTTCGATGGCGCGGGCGCGATTGGGCAGGCGGCGAATGAAGCCGCGTTCTTCGAGTGCCGTGATCAGACGGTGGATGCCGGACTTCGAGCGCAGGTCGAGCGCGTCCTTCATTTCGTCGAAGGACGGCGGAACGCCGGCCTCTTTCAGTCGCTCATTGATGAAACGCAGGAGTTCATACTGTTTGCGCGTGAGCATCTCGACCAGTCCCCAGGTTGGTGTGCCGTTCAATTCCGAGATATCTACTTTCCAGAATCCGCAGCCCTGAAAGGTCCGGCGGCAGATTCTATTTGCAGGCTATCTGCAGGCATCAATACTCGAAACAAATCATGAACGAACACTATATGTTCCATATGTGTTCCGCAACCACTTAATTTCCAGTGAACGAGATCAGGTTTCGTCGCGCGCGGCCATATCCGGCGTTCAGCGCGGTAGTCGCAGGATGGCGCAAACCGAGCCCGCGCCGGCCGCGGGTGCAAACGGCGTACGGACCACCAGTGCACGCGCCGCAGCGAGATTCCCCAACAGCGAGCTGTCTTGCTGGTTGACCGGCGTCGCGATCAACGCGCCGTCAGCACGCTCCTCGAGGCGGGCACGCCGATAGTCTTCGCGTTGGTCGTTGGCGACGATATCACGCCCGAGCAATGCGGTTTCGCGCACGTGATGGACGCTTGAACGGCCGGACAAAGCGCGAATCAGCGGCACCAGGAACAGGAACGCGCAGACATAGGACGACACGGGATTGCCGGGCAGGCCGATCACGCGCATGCCGCTGCCGAGCCGGCCATGCATCATCGGCTTGCCGGGGCGCATCGCGATCCGCCAGAACGCTATCGTAACGCCCTCGGCCTCCAGCGATTGCTTGACCAGGTCGTGGTCGCCGACCGAGGCGCCGCCGGTTGTGACGAGAATATCGGCGCCGCTGGCGCGGGCGCGACGGATGCCCTGCCTAGTGGCATCGATCGTATCGGCGGCGATGCCCAGATCAATTGTTTCGGCGCCTTCCGCGCGCGCCAGCGCCCGCAGCGCATAGCCGTTGGAATAGATGATCTGGCCCGGGCCCGGCTGCGAGCCCGGCATCACCAGTTCGTCGCCGGTGGCGAGCACCGCGACTTTGGGTCGCCGCCGGACCGCGAGTTCCGGATAGTTCATGGCAGCCGCCAGCGACAGATCGCGGTCGGTGAGGCGGCTTCCTCCGGTGAGCAGCACGTCGCCTTTGTTGAAGTCGACGCCCGCGAGGCGGATATGTCTCCCCGGCAGCGTCGCCTCGGTGATCGTGATGGACCGGCCGTCCACCTCGGTGTCTTCCTGGAGCACGACGGCGTCGGCGCTTTCCGGAATCACTCCCCCGGTAAAGATCCTGACCGCCTGGCCGCTCCCGACTGCCCGGTCGAACGGGCGTCCCGCCGCGACCTCGCCGATCACCTCGAACCTGGCGCCCGCATGAGCCGCCTCAGCCGCCCGCACGGCGTAACCATCCATTGCCGACATCGCCTGCGGCGGTTGGGTGCGCAACGCCTGAAGATCGCGTGCCAGCACGCGGTGGTGGCCCGCGTCGAGCGCGACCATTTCCTCAGGCAGCGGCTCGGCACCTGCGAGAATGGCCGATAGTGCGTCGTGAACCGGCATCAATGGCACGGCAAAGCTCCTCTACTACCCTAAAGTCCAAGCGCGGTCAGCGCATCCGCCACGTCATTGGGCGATGTGACATGGACGGCAGTCAAGCCCCGCTTCCGCGCGCCCTCGATATTCTCGAGGAGATCGTCGAAGAACACGATGCGCTCCGCAGGTGCACCGATCGCCTTTATCACGTAATCATAGGCGGCTGGGTCCGGTTTGCGAAGCCCGATCGCGCAGGACAGGAATATCTCGCGGAAGTGGCTGAGCACGTCCGCGTAGGGTTTGGAAAAATGCGCAACATGGGGCGGGTTGGTATTGGAAAAGGCATATAGCGGCAGCCGCTTGGCGGCGCGCGCCAGCAGCGCATTGATGCCGGGCTTTTCGCCGGCGAAGATTGTGTTCCAGCCCTCGAGAAGCTGCTCGTCCGACAGCACGATGCCGAGCGTCGCGCGCAATGCCTCGAAGAACTCGGCATCGCTGGCGTGTCCGGTCTCGTAGCGCCTGAAGGTCCCGCTCTGCGAAAATGGCTTTGACAGATCCGCAGGCGTGCAGCCAGCATGCCGGGCCCAGCACGCCAGCACCTTGCCGAAGTCAATATCGATGACCACGCGGCCGAGGTCGAACAGCAGCGCGTCGGCGGCGCCGGGAGCAAGGGCGGACAACGCTGTCACGGTCGGTTTCGTCAATAGCGATAGGGTTCGATGTCCAGCAGCGGGAATGCACTAAACACGGTCGGCAGGTCGGTTGGGCTTGCCGGGTGCACATAGGATTGGTCGAGCTCGGCAAAATTCCTGACGCCGAGCAGGCCGAGGCAGCGGATCACTTCGTCTTCGAGCAGTTCCAGCATCCGCAACACGCCCGTCTCTTGCTTGGCCGCGAGCGCCCAGCATTGCAGACGGCCGATGCCGACGAGATCGGCGCCCAGGATGATGGCCTTCACAACGTCGGTGCCACGATAGATCGAGCCGTCGACCATGATCTTGGCGCGGCCCTTCACGGCATCGATGACCTCCGGCAGTACCTGCATCGAGCCGCGGCCATGATCGAGCTGGCGGCCGCCATGGTTCGACACGTAGATCCAGTCGACCCCGTGTTCGACCGCAAGGCTGGCGTCTTCTGCGGTGGCAATGCCCTTGAGAACGAGCGGAATCTTGAACTTGTCCTTGATCAGTTTCACCGTGCGCCATTCCAGTCCCTTCTGGAACTCACCGCCGGTGGCGCGCAGGCGGCTTTCCCGCACATAGCGTTTGGCGATGTCGCGTTCGCGCCTGCTGTAATGCGCGGTGTCGACGGTGAGGCGGAAGGCGCTGTAGCCATGTTTGACCGCGCGGCCGACGCAGTCCTCGACAAAGGCGTCGTCGCCGCGGACATAGAGCTGGTACATGCGTAGCGCATCGGGAGCCGCCTCGCGGCGACTTTCTCGAGGCCGGGCTCCGACACCGAGCTTAGCATGTGGCCGGCGCCGAACGCCCCGGCCGCCCTTGTCACGCTGGCCGCTGAGCCTTCCGGATCGAAAATCTCGAGCGCACCGACCGGCGCTATGAATATCGGCAGCCGCATCTTGCGTCCGAACTGTTCGACCGACGCATCAATGCTGGCGACGTTGCGCAGCACGCGCGGCCGGAACGAGATTTCGTCCAGCGCAATGCGGTTGCGCCGCATGGTGGTTTCGGTCTCGGCCGCGCCGACGATGTAGTCCCAGGCATTCTGATCGAGGTTGGCGCGCGCCTTGCGGACGAACTCGTGCAGGTTCTGGAATTCCTCGGAGCTGGCGCCGAGTTCTTCGGTTAACCCGGTTCGAACGCGGGTCGCTTCGTTCATGGGTTCCTTCCCGGGAATACCTGATTGTTACCGGAATGGTCTTGCTTGGCCCTTCGCCTATCGCTTCCCGAGCTTCCGCGCCATCCCGAAAATTGCTATGGCGCTACCGCAACGGGACGCGCGCAAGTGCCGGATCGGGAGCGAAGGAATAGCCGTGACAAAAGCGACGGTTTGGATCGCAGTGCTCGGCCTGAGTGTGCTCGGTGCGGGCATGGCGCAAGCGCAAAGCATGACCTTGACCAGCCCCGACATCAAGGAAGGCGGCACAATCGCCAACGAGCAGGTCTTCAACGGCTTTGGCTGCACCGGCGCCAACATTTCGCCCGAACTGAGCTGGAGCGGGATACCGAGCGGCGCCAAGAGCCTGGCCATCGGCATCTACGATCCGGACGCGCCGACCGGCAGCGGCTGGTGGCACTGGGTGGTGTTCAACATTCCACCCGGCACCACGTCCCTGCCGAAGGACGCCGGTAATGTGAAGAAGAAGCTGATGCCCAAGGGAGCGATTCAGAGCCGGACGGATTTCGGGTCCGATGGCTATAGCGGTCCCTGTCCGCCGGCCGGCGACAAGCCGCATCACTATCAGATCACGGTCTTCGCCGTCGATGTCGACAAGTTGCCGGACGCCAGGAACGATGCCGCCTCGGCAGCACTGGTCGGCTCTGATCTGCATTTCCATACCTTGGCGAAAGCGACCCTGACCGGTCTCTACGGCCGCTAAGCATTTGCCGTCCGTAAACCGCGTGAGGATTGCGAAGATGCGGGATTTGCGGGGCGGAGGATGACATGGTTTTACACTCACCGCATTCCCGCCAATTACAAATCAGACATGAAGTGAATTTCTGGCTGGCTGCGATGGCGTGGCGCGTGTACCTTGGTGTATTGGCCGAAAAATCGCCGGTAAGGTGGCGAAACTGCCTCAATGACACCAGAAAGTTATTGTGACGCTTCCGGTCGGCCCTATGTGAGATTGGGATTCCGATCTGCGCGGTCTATACCTTCCAAGGTATCTGCTTCCAAGATATCTGCTTCCAAGGCATCCGCCGGGGCGTCCCGAAATCGACGGCGTACGACAAACTGACAGCGAGAAGGTTCCGCAAACAATGCGCAAGAATTCCCACTTTGTACTCGGTGCGTTAGCAGGCACCTGCCTGACCCTTCTCGTCGCCGGTCCCAAGCCCGAGTTCTGGGTCGCGGCAGCCAAGGCTGCCACCAGTTCCGACACCTACGCGCAGCTGAATTTGCTCGGCACCGTGTTCGAGCGAGTCAGGACCGACTATGTCGAGAAACCCGACGACGCCAAGCTGATCGAGGGCGCCATCAATGGCATGGTATCATCGCTCGACCCGCATTCGCGCTACATGAACGAGGCGGCCTGGCACGACATGCAGGACACGACGCACGGCGAATTCGGCGGTCTCGGCATCGAGGTCACGATGGAGGACGGGCTTGTCAAGGTGGTGTCGCCGATGGACGGCACGCCGGCGCAAAGGGCGGGCATCATGTCGGGTGACCTCATTACCTACATCGACGGCGACGCGGTTCAGGGACTGACGCTGGAGCAGGCCGTCAACAAGATGAAGGGCCCGGTTCACACCAGCACCAAGCTGAAGATCGAACGCAAGGGCACGGACAAGCCGATCGACGTGTCGATCGAACGCGAAATTATTCAGGTGAAGCCGGTCAGCTTCCATACCGAAAGCGGGGATATCGGCTATATCAGGATCAGTTCGTTCAACGAACAAACCACCGAGGGACTGCACAAGGCGATCAACGATGTCGTCAAGCAGATCCCGCAAGATAAGCTGGCGGGCTACGTCCTCGATCTGCGCAACAATCCGGGCGGCCTGCTCGACCAGGCGGTCTCGGTGGTAAGCACGTTTCTGGCGCGCGGCGAGGTGGTTTCGACGCGCGGCCGTACGCCCGAGGAAACCCAGCGCTACACCGCCAAGGGCGGCGACATGACCAAGGGCAAGCCGCTGGTGGTCCTGATTAACGGCGGATCGGCGTCGGCTTCCGAAATCGTCGCGGGCGCGTTGCATGATCACAAGCGCGCGACCCTGATCGGCACCCGTTCGTTCGGTAAAGGATCGGTGCAGACCATTATCCCGCTCGGCGCCGGCAACGGCGCGCTGGCGCTGACGACGGCGCGCTATTTCACGCCATCGGGCCATTCCATCCAGGCGCAGGGCGTCTCGCCCGACATCGAGATCCTCCAGGACGTGCCCGACGAGCTCAAGGGCCGTTCCGACACCAAGGGCGAAGCCTCGATGCGTGGCCATCTCTCCGCCGAAGGCGCAGAGCATACCGGCTCGCAAGCCTATGTGCCGCCGGACGAGAAGAACGACAAGGCGCTGGCGGCCGCGTTAGACCTGCTACACGGCGTTACCGTCAAGGCCGACGTTCTGGCGTCGCCCAAAACCACGGTGCCGAATTAGGCCGGCAGAAATAACCGAAGGCTCAAGCGGAGCGGCGCTTGAGCCTTTGTCGGTTCTGATCGAATGAGGACGGGTTGCGGTTTTGTTTTGAAGCGGAACCGAATCCCGCTTCGCCAGAGCGTTTTCGAGCGAAGTGGATACCCGGTTCGGGTAAAGAAAATGCGCCAAAACAGGAATCCAGAACCCCGTTCCGATTCCATCGGAGCGGAAAAGAGGCTGCCGGGCCGTCCCATTTCCGTCCGGATCAGGCAACCGCAGCCGATTTCTTTGTGTGCGCGAAAAACAGCCGCTCGATCTCGGCGGCGGGCTTGGCCGGGCTGAACAGATAACCCTGCATTTCCGAACAGCCGAGCATGCGCAAAAGTTGCTGCTGCTGCTTGGTCTCGACGCCTTCCGCCGTTGTTGTCATTTGTCGCGCGGTCGCGATGGTGACCACCGCCTGCACGATGCAGGAGGAGCCATCGGAGTCCTCGATATCGTTGACGAAACAACGATCAATCTTGATCTTGTCGAACGGAAAACGCTGCAGATAGCTCAGCGAGGAATAGCCGGTGCCAAAATCGTCGAGCGCGATCCGCACGCCGATGGCGCGCAACTGGTGCAGAATGGCGAGTGCAGTTTCATCATCGCGGATGAGCACCGCCTCGGTAATCTCCAGTTCCAGCCGGCTTGCCGCGAGGCCCGATGCGGCCAGCGCGCCGATGACCTTCAGTGCCAGCGTGCCGCTCTTGAACTGCACCGGTGAAACGTTGACCGCCAAACGAATGTCCTGCGGCCATGTCGCCGCCGCCGCGCAGGCGGTCGTCAGCACCCATTCGCCGATCTGGTTGATCAGCCCCGTCTCTTCCGCGATCGGGATGAATTCGGCCGGCGAGACCATGCCGCGTACCGGGTGCCGCCAGCGCAACAGCGCTTCGCAGCCCGTGATCTTATTGTCCTGCAGGCCGAGGCAGGGTTGGTAGTAAACTTCCAGCGCGCCATCCGATAACGCCTGGCGCAGATCCAACTCCAGCAGGCGGCGCGCCATGGCCTGCGCATCCATCTCTGGTTCGAAGAAGCGATAGGTTCGGCGCCCGGCCGATTTGGCGGCATACATTGCCATGTCGGCGTTTTTCAGGATTTGGTGCAGATCGGCGCCGTGCTGAGGGGCTAGCGCTACGCCGATGCTGGCGTCGGTAGTGACCTGATGGCCCAGGCATTCGTAGGACGTGCGGATTTCGTCGAAAATCCGGGTAAGGAGGTCGACGACTTCCGCGTCTGTCTTGACGGCGGTTTGCACCACGGCAAATTCATCGCCGCCGAGGCGCGCCACGAAGTCATCTCCCTCGATGCAGCGGCTCAGGCTTGCCGCCACCGATTTCAGCAATTCGTCGCCAATCAGATGGCCGAGCGTGTCGTTGACATTCTTGAATTCGTCAATGTCGATATAGAGCACCGCCAACTGTTCGCCCGGCGCTAGCCGCGCCAGTTCATGTTTCAGCCGTTCATGGAACAGCACGCGGTTGGGCAGATCGGTCAGCGGATCGTAATGCGCCAGATGCGTGATGCGCTCCTCGGCATGTTTCTGCTCGGTAATGTCCTCGGTTGTGGCGACCCATCCGCCGGCTGCGAGCGGCTGGTTGATGATCAGGATAACCCGGCCGCCCGGGGTTTCCGTGATCTGTCGCGTGGCCTTCCCGAGCGCCAGGTCGTTGATGGTCGCGGCGCAAAATTCTTCCACATTACCGACGAACGATCCCGTTTCCTTGCGATGGTAGATCAGATCCCGCATGGTGCAGCCCGGCTTGACCACTTCCGCCGATAGCCCGAACATTTCGATATAGCGCTCGTTGCAAACCGTCACATGAGCCGTATTGTCGTAGACGACGAGGCCCTGCGGAATGTTGTTCACGGCGGTGTCGAGGCGTTCCTTTTCCAGTCGATGCTGCTGCGATAGTTTCCGCACTACCAGGAATAGCAGGCCGGCGATCAGAAGCACGGAAAGTGCAGCAACCGCCGTCAGGAATCTGGTTTGCTCGCGCCAGTCGGTCAGCGCCGCCGACACCGTCGTCGTCGCAATGATTGAAATCGGAAATTCGCTCAACATGCGCGCGGCGGCCAGCCGATCCTGACCGTCAATCGGGCTGGTCAATCGCGTCGTGCCGTGATCGGACTTCGCCAGAATTCGGCGGTGAATGGCGCTGGATTCAAAGTTCAGCCCGATCATCGCCTCGACATGCGGATACCGCGCCAGCAATGTTCCGTCGCGATGATACATCGAAATCGCGGCGTCGTCTCCGAGCGCCAGGGAAGCAAAGAATTTCTCGAAGCTCGCAGGCGTAATCGCGCGCGTGACCACGCCGAGGAATTCGCCCGACGGACCGCTCACTCGGTGCGCGATCACGGTTGCCCAGCCGCCCGTGAAACGGCCACGCACCAGTTGGATCAGGACCGGCGTGGCCGCTTTTCCCGATTTGAAGGTTGCGAAGTAGTCCCGATCGGTGATGTTGACGTTCGGCAGCGGCCAGTGTTGGGACGAATTGATCAGCCTGCCGTCCGCATCGAAGATATTGACGCCGGCAACGTCGGGATGTCCGCCGCTCTTGGCCCGCAGGATCCGGTGCATGTCATCGGTCGACATCAGCGACCTGAAAGCATCGGGCGACGTCAGTTGGGCAAGCTGAGCCCGCGTCGCGATTTCTCTCTGGACAATGACGAAATCTTCCAGCTGTTGATCGAAATGCCGAGCCAGCAGCAGCACGGTATTTTCCAGCTCACGTTCGGCGCTTTGCAGCGCGCGTTCGCGGAACACCTCGGCTATCGTGGCGGTGCCGACCACAATGCTGGCGACCAGCAGCGCGCCGCCGAGAATGAGCCAGCGGACCGGATTGCCGCGAACCGAAGCCTTGATGTTGGAGGTGGCGTTTCCCATGGCCATTATGGATCGTGATTGCTGGCAAGCGCTTTCGCCGGAAGCAATTTTCCTCACCTCCAGCGCGGACGGGGTTACCGGTGCGAGATGGAAGTGCCGTTAGGAATTTGAGTTAATGGGTGGTTAATCGGAGCGATGGTGACTGCAAGCTTCATTAGGATGCAGAAAAAACTGCTAGGGGTATCAAAGGCGAACCCCGAGAGCCGCCGGACCGGACGCCGTCCGCGACAGGCGTCAGCACGCGCGATCGTGTCAGGCGCGATAATGGCCGGACTTGCCGCCCTTTTTTTCAACAAGATGGATGGCTTCGATACGGATGCCGCGCTCCACTGCCTTGACCATGTCGTAGATCGTCAGGCATGCGACCGACACCGCCGTTAGCGCTTCCATCTCGACGCCGGTCGGGCCGGTGACACTGACGGTCGAGCGCACGATGCAGCCCGGCAGCTTCCTGTCGGGCGTAATATCCAGGGTGACTTTCGATAAAGCGAGGGGGTGACACAGCGGTATCAGATCCGAGGTGCGCTTTGCCGCCATAATGCCGGCGATCCGCGCGGTGCCAAGCACGTCTCCCTTTTTAGCATTGCCGGAAACGATCAGTTCAAGCGTCGCCTTGCTCATGATAACGCGGCCTTCGGCGACCGCGGTGCGCTCGGTGGCGGGCTTGCCCGACACGTCGACCATTCGCGCTTCACCCCTGGCGTCGATATGGGTGAGGGCGCTCTCTGCGGTTTTGGCTTTTGAGGATTTTTGCGCCATGATCTAGTGGGTCCCCGCCGTGCTTACGGATTTGCCACGCGCCAGCAGCGCACGGGTTGCGGCCGTCACGTCGGCCTGCCGCATCAGGCTTTCGCCAACCAGGAAGGTCGAGATGCCGATCCGCGCAAGGCGCGCCAGATCGGCGGGCGCAAAGATGCCGCTTTCGCCGACCATCAGGCGATCTGCCGGAATCAGCGGCGCCAGCGCCTCGCTGATGGCGAGCGTGGTTTCGAAGGTGCGCAAATTGCGATTGTTGACGCCGATCATCGGCGAACGCAGTTTCAGGGCGCGGTCGAGTTCGCTGTGCTCATGGATCTCGATCAGCACATCCATGCCATGCGCCAGCGCCGCGTCCTCGATGTCACATGCTGCGCCGTCGTCGAGCGCCGCCATGATGATCAGAATGCAGTCCGCGCCATGGGCACGCGCCTCGACCACCTGATAGGTATCGAACATGAAATCCTTGCGCAGCACCGGCAGGCCAGTCGCCGCCCGCGCCGTCACCATGAAATCGAGATGGCCCTGAAACGACGGTGTATCCGTCAGCACCGAAAGACAGGCAGCCCCTCCAGCCTCATAGGCTTTTGCCAAGGCAGGCGGATCGAAATCGGCGCGGATCAGTCCCTTGGATGGCGAGGCCTTTTTCACTTCGGCGATCAGCGCATAATCGCCGCGGTCCAGTTTTTCGCGGATCGCGCGCACGAAACCACGCGGCGGCGGCGCTGCTTTCGCCAGCGCCTCCATGCTGGCAAGCGGATGCGCGCGTCTGGCGGCGGCGATTTCATCTCGCTTGTAAGCCTCGATCTTGGTCAGGATATCGGACATCGAGAGGTGCCTGCGGTCAGCCGTTGGAGACGGCGATCAGATGTTTCAGCCGCGATGCCGCCGCACCGCTGTCGAGCGATTTGGTGCCGAGCGCGACGCCTTCCTTCAAGCTTTTGGCACGGCCCGCCACGATCAGCGCAGCCGCCGCATTGAGCAGGGCGACTTCGCGATAGGGGCCCGGCTTGCCGTCGAGCACGCCTTTCAGCGCGATCCCGTTGAAAGCCGCGTCGCCGCCCTTCAGCGCGTCGCGGCCGGCGCGGGCGACACCCGCTTCCTCCGGCGTGACTTCAAAGGTGCGGATATTGCCGTTCTCGAGCGCGGCGACAAAGGTCGGACCAGTGATGGTGATTTCATCGAGGCCATCCGAGCCATGCACCACCCAGACGGATTCGGCGCCGAGATTCTTCAGCACCTGCGCCAATGGCGGTACCCATTGCCGGGAAAACACCCCGACCATCTGTCGCCTGACGCCCGCGGGATTGGACAGCGGGCCGAGCAGATTGAAGATGGTGCGGGTCGCAAGTTCGGCTCGGGTCGGGCCGACATTTTTCATGGCGGGGTGATGCGTGGGAGCGAACATGAAGCCGATTCCAGCTTCCGTGACGCAGCGGCCGACCTGCTCGGGCGTGATATCAATCTTGACGCCCAGCGAACTCAACACGTCAGCAGCACCCGAGCGCGACGACAGCGCACGGTTGCCATGCTTGGCGACGGGAACACCGGCGCCCGCGACGATGAACGAGGCGCAGGTCGACACATTGACCGAACCGGAGCCGTCGCCTCCGGTGCCGACCACGTCCACGGCGCCTTCGGGAGCGTCGACACGCAGCATCTTGGACCGCATCGCCGAGACGGCCCCGGTGATTTCGTCTACCGTCTCGCCGCGCACCCGAAGCGCCATCAACAAGGCGCCTATCTGCGAGGGCGTTGCCTCGCCAGACATCATGCTGTCGAAGGCGGATGCTGCTTCATCTCGTGACAGCGTGGCGCCGGTCGCCAGTTTTCCGATGATAGATTTGAGATCGTCCATCGCGTGCTTTCAGGCGGGGCGTTTTTTTGCAACGAACCTATGCCTGGCCCTTTCTCTGCTCAGTTGTCGTTGCTGTTCGCGCCGGTCACCTGCGCAAAGGCGGCTTCGTTGATGCTGGTGCCGATCTGCGTTTCGAGCTTGGCGACGTATTGCGCGATCTGTTCGTCCTGGAGGCTGCGCTGAAGCTGACCTTTCATCTTCTTGATGTCGTCGGATGCCATGTCGACCGGCGGGACCGTAATGTCAGTCACGCGAAACACGACCCATTCGCCGTTGCCGGCACTCGGCGTCTGACCAGCGCCATCCTTGGCGGTGCGAAACGCTGCCGAGATCGCGCTGGCCGGAACGCCCGGCGGGGTGGCGTCGCGCTTGAATCCCGCTGCGGTCTCGACCTTCAAGCCGGCGGCCGCCGCTTCATCGGCGAGCTTGGCGCCATGGTCGAGCTTCTGCACCATCTCGGTTGCTTTGGTGCGCAGGCGACTGGCGACCTGGTCCTCGTGCCATTTCGCCTCGACCTGGTCCTTGACCTCATCGAGACTGCGCTCCCGCGACGGCGTGATGCCGAGCACGTCGAACCAGACATAACCGCCATGGTACGAAATCGGATCGTTGTCGACGCCAACGTCGCTGTTGAACGCCTGGGTGACGACATCGAGGCCGGGAGGAATGTTGGTCGCAACTTGGCCATTGGGCAGACGGCCGGAACGGTCGACGGCATCGATGGTCACGGAGGCAAGCCCGAGCTTCTTTGCGGCCTCGATCACGCTTGCGCCGCCACCGCGCTCGTCTTCCATCTTGTCGCGCAGGTCTGAAACCTGTTTACGTGCGCGATCGGTGGCGATTTCCTTCTTGAGGCGTTGGGACACGCTATCATACGACACATCGACCCCCGGCACGATCTTGCCGATCTTGACCACGGCGACACCGAAACGGCCCTGCACCGGTTGGCTGATCTCGCCCGACGGCAGCGAGAAAGCCGCATTTGCGATCGCGGGATCAATGATTTCGGATTTCGTGACCATGCCGAGGTCGACGTCGGATGCTTTCAGCCCGCGCTCCTTGGCGAGTTCGTCGAACGACGTGCCGGAGCCGAGGCGGGTCCGCGCCGCCATTGCCTCTTCCATATTTGGAAATACGATTTGCTGCACCTCGCGCTTTTCCGGCCTGCCAAGCGTGTCACGTCGCGTCTCGTACAGCTTCTTTGCGTCCTCGTCCGAGACTTCCGACCACTTGCCGATCTCTTCCGGGGTGATCGCGACAAAAGCGATCTTGCGATATTCAGGCGCACGGAACTGGATCTTGTGTTTGTCGAAATAGCCTGCCAGCGTTTCCGGCGAGGGCGGATCGATGGTTCCGGCCTGGGCGGCGTTGAGTTTGACGTATTCAATCGAACGCTGCTCGTTCTGGAAATGGCTGAGCGCCTCGATCATCACTTTCGGTGGGGTCACGCCGGCCGAAATGGTGCCTGCGATTTGATGCCGCAGGGTGACCTTGCGCTGGTCGGCAACATAGCGCGCTTCGCTGTAGCCAAATTGCCGGATCGCAGCAGCAAAGCGCGCGGGGTCGAACGAGCCGTTGGGGCCCTTGAAATTGGGATCGCTGAAGATCATCCGTTTGGTTTCTTCTTCGGATTGTGCAAGGCCCAGCCGCCGCGCTTCCTCGTCCAGCGCGGCCTCGGCAATGGTCTGCTGCAGCACCTGACGGTCGAGGCCGAAAGCGCGCGCCTGATCCATCGTCATCGGCCGTCCAAACTGGCGTCCGATCTGCTGCAGCCGATCAGTATAGAGCTGACGGAACTGTTCGGTCGAAATCTCGGTATGGCCGACGGTAGCCAGCGTCGATTGCCCGAAGCCGCGAAAGATGTCGGCGATGCCCCAGATACCGAAACTGACGATCAACACGCCCATCACGACGGCCATAATGGTTTTGCCGAGCCAGTTTGATGAGGCTTTCCTTATTCCTCGAAGCATGGGTCCAACGTGTTTGCAGGAGGGGAAACGGTTCGCGCCCAAGAGGAATTCGAGTCGAATTCCGCAAAAGGGCGTCACCGAGTTGATAAAGCATCATAAAGTGGCAGCCGTCCCGTCGCAACCTCGGCGCGGACGGTGAATTTGAGCGTTAACGGCCTAGATCGCCCACGCTGGCATCTGGAACTGGCGCGCGGGTTCTGCTAGCGCTGCTCATACTTAGACTTATCGGGAATTCGACATGACCGACGCCATTCGGCCGCTGATCGCCGGCAATTGGAAAATGAACGGCCTCAAGGCTTCGCTGAGCGAATTCGAGGCCATGTGTGCGGGCGCCGCGGGGGTCGCCGCCAAGGCCGAGCTTATGGTTTGCCCGCCCGCGACCTTGATCGCGTCCTTCGCGGCCAAGGCGCATGGCGCGAAAACACTTACGGTCGGAGCCCAGGATTGCCACCCCAAGGCATCAGGCGCCCACACCGGCGATCTTTCGGCGGAAATGCTGGCGGATGCTGGCGCCCGCGCCATCATTGTCGGCCATTCCGAGCGGCGCGCCGATCATGGCGAAGGCGACGCACTGGTGCGGCAAAAAGCGGAAGCGGCTTGGCGCGCAGGTCTCATCGCTATCGTTTGTATCGGCGAGACCCAACAGCAGCGCGATCAGGGCAAAACGCTCGATATCTGCGGCGGCCAGCTCAAGGGTTCGCTCCCGGATGCCTCGACCGCGGCCAATCTGGTCGTGGCTTATGAGCCGGTCTGGGCGATCGGCACCGGGCTGACCCCGACCGCTGGAGATGTCGAGCAGGTTCATCGCTTTATCCGGGATTCCCTGACATCGCGATTTAAGGGGGAGGGCGCCCGGATCCGGATCCTCTACGGCGGCTCGGTCAAACCCTCAAACGCGGCGGAATTGATGGCGGTTGCCAACGTCAACGGCGCGCTGGTCGGCGGGGCAAGCCTGAAGGCGTCGGACTTCCTGGCGATCGCGCAAGGATGTCCTTGAGCCACACTTCAAGCAGCCGCCGGCGCGCTGATCCGGTAAGGCCGGCAAAGGCGCCGGGCACGACCCGCTCGCCTCGTTCGGCTGACGCCAGCGCGTCCCGCCGGAACGCTTCCGCCGTGTCTGGCGCCAGTGGATGCATGAAGCTGCCCGAACCGCCGCTGGTGACCGATCGGCATGACGCCAAAGGCCGCGCGAGTTTTGGACGATCCGGTAAGCGGTGCGATCCTGATGTCGTCTATAATAGTATCCATATACCTCCGATGAAAAGTCGCGGCGGCCTCGATTGATCGCCTCCGTGCTCTCGCGAGCAGGCCGGGCAGTGATTATGTCGTAGCGGTATCGCCGGGGGTGACAATGCCCGGTCCGATCGTGTAACACCGCGCGAATTCAAACCCCGCAAAGCCCGATGAAGCGGCCGAAAGCCGGCTCCCTTTGGTTTGCGACGGAAGGTCGAAATGCAGACTGTTGTCATCGTCGTCCACCTCATGATCATCGTGGTATTGATCGCGATGGTGTTGCTGCAGAAATCCGAGGGCGGTGGCCTCGGCATGGGAGGGGGCGCCGGCTTCATGTCGAGCCGCGGCACCGCCAATCTGCTGTCGCGCACCACGGCGATCCTCGCGGCGGCCTTCTTCGCGACCAGCCTGCTCCTGAACTGGCTCGCGAGCTACAACCGCGCTCCGACCTCGATCCTCGGCACTACGCCCGCTTCGCAGTCGCGACCGGCCGGTGGTGCAACGCCGATCGCGCCGCCGACCAGTGGCGGTATCCTCGATTCATTGAAGAAGTCAGACCAGCAGCAGGGCGCGCCCGCCGCACCGGCGGCTCCGGCAGCTCCCGAAGCACCGCGGTCGCAATAAAGCGGGGTTGCCATGCGGGGGCAGCATTCTGGCGCTCCGCATGAGCAGGCCAAACTAATAGACTGATAACGCTCATAATTTCAGGTCACCCACAGGGCCGAAGGTTGTTCGGTACGGCCGGCGAATCGTTTTGGAGAATCGCGCCGGTAGCCTTAAAGGTTAGGTCCCATGGCGCGGTACATATTCATCACCGGCGGCGTGGTCTCATCGCTCGGAAAAGGTCTGGCATCGGCGGCGCTCGGCGCGCTGTTGCAGTCGCGAGGCTACAAGGTCCGGCTTCGCAAGCTCGACCCTTATCTCAATCTCGATCCCGGAACGATGTCGCCGTACCAGCACGGCGAAGTGTTTGTCACTGACGACGGCGCCGAGACCGATCTCGATCTCGGCCATTACGAGCGCTTCACCGGCCGGCCGGCCACCAAGGCTGATAACATCACCACGGGGCGCATCTACCAGGACATCCTGACCAGGGAGCGGCGCGGCGACTATCTTGGCGCTACCATCCAGGTGATCCCGCATGTCACCAACGCGATCAAGAATTTCATCCTCGACAGCAATGATGAGTTCGACTTCGTGCTGTGCGAGATCGGCGGCACCGTCGGCGATATCGAGGGCCTGCCGTTCTTCGAGGCGATCCGCCAGCTCAAGAACGATTTGCCGCGCGATCACGCGATCTATATTCATTTGACCCTGCTGCCGTTCATTCCGAGCGCGGGCGAGCTGAAGACCAAGCCGACGCAGCATTCGGTCAAGGAATTGCGCTCGATCGGCATCCAGCCCGATATCCTGTTATGCCGCACCGATCGCCCGATCCCCAAGGAGGAACGGCGCAAGCTCGGCCTATTCTGTAATGTGCGCGAAAGCGCCGTGATCGAGGCGCGCGACGTCGACAACATCTACGCGGTGCCGGAGGCCTATCATGCGGCCGGGCTCGACGATGAAGTGCTGGCGGCATTCGGCATCGAGGCGCGTATCCCCCCGGCGCTGCAGAGCTGGCACGAGATCAACGAGCGCGTGCGCAATCCGGAAGGCGCAGTGACGATCGCGATCGTCGGCAAATACACCGGGATGAAGGACGCATATAAATCCCTGATCGAGGCCCTGTCGCATGGCGGCATCGCCAACAAGGTCAAGGTCAATCTCGACTGGATCGAGAGCGAGGTGTTCGAAAACGAGGATCCAGCGCCGTTTCTCGAACATGTCAACGGCATCCTGGTGCCTGGCGGTTTCGGCCAGCGTGGCGCCGAAGGCAAGATCCGCGCGGCGCAGTTCGCCCGCGAGCGTGACGTGCCTTATTTCGGCATCTGCTTCGGCATGCAGATGGCGGTAATCGAGGCCGCCCGCAATCTGGCCGGCATCGAACAGGCCAATTCCACCGAGTTCGGCCCGACGCCGGAGCCGCTGGTCGGGCTGATGACGGAATGGCTGCGGGGCAATGAGCTGGAAAAGCGCTCGAAGGCCGGCGACCTCGGCGGCACCATGCGGCTTGGCGCCTATCCGGCGACGCTCAAGCGCGGCAGCCGGGTGTCCGAAGTCTACGGCGGCGCCATCGAAATCTCCGAGCGCCATCGTCATCGCTACGAGGTCAACACCGCCTACAAGGACCGGCTCGAGCAGCACGGCCTGCGCTTCTCAGGCCTGTCGCCCGACGGCGTCCTGCCGGAGATCGTTGAATACGAGGATCATCCGTGGTTCATCGGGGTACAGTTCCATCCCGAACTGAAATCACGCCCGTTGGAGCCGCACCCGCTGTTCGCCTCGTTCATTCAGGCCGCGGTCGTGCAGTCGCGGCTGGTGTAAGGCCGGCCTAAACGGCCTTTTGTCGATCTCGCGCAGAGCCTCGTGATTGCAGAGCCTCGTCGATTCACGACTGCGAGTTCAAGCTTTTGGCCTTGAATGCTTGATGACTTCCGGGTTGAGCGGATCCACATCGCGACATAGGGCGGGATTCGCCAGGGTGCCGTGTCACGATCGAAGACAGCCTTCCATTCGCGCGCTATAAACACCGCAAAAATAGGGAGGCTGAAAAATGATCCTGGAACTGCGTGTCTATCGTTGCGTGCCGGGACGATTGCCGGCGCTCTTGAAGCGCTTTGAGAACACCACGCTGAAGCTTTGGGAGAAAACACGGCATCAAGCGCGCCGGCTTTTTCACCACGCCAATCCGCGAATCCAATCAGGAACTGACCTACATGCTGCACTGGGACTCGCTGGCTGATCGCGAGCAGAGATGGATGTGTTCCAGAGCGATCCGGAGTGAACCGCGGAGCGCGCCGAGACTGAAGAAAACGGCCAGATCGCCGGCAACATTGTTAGCCAATTGCTGGTGCCGACAGCGTTCTCGTCGGTGAAGTAACCGGAGTCATTCCAGTCACATGCCGCATGGGCTCGATCATATTGTACACGTCGTCCGCGACCTCGAGGCCTCGGCGGATTTCTATCTGCGCGCCGGATTCATGGTGAGCGCGCGCAACCGGCATCCGTGGGGAACGCACAACCGCATCGTGCAGCTCGGCAATGCCTATATCGAACTGCTCGAGGTCGCCGAACCTGAAAAAATCCCGCCGCACGGACGGCGTTCATTTTCGTTCGGTGCCTTTAATCGCGATTTCCTTGCCGCGCGTGAGGGGCTTTCGATGCTGATCCTGGGCAGCAGCAACGCCGCCGCTGACGCGGACGAGTTCGAGGCGGCCGGCATCGGAGCCTTCGACGTGTTCGATTTTTCGCGGCAAGGCAAGCGGCCCGACGGCAGCGAGGCTAAACTCGCGTTCTCGTTGGCGTTCGCGCAAGATGCAGCCTCGTTGGATGTGGGCTTTGCGGCGTGTCAGCATCATTTTCCCCAGAACTTCTGGAATCCCGCATTCCAGATTCATGCCAACGGCGCCAAAACCATGCCGGGGGTGGTGTTGGTCGCCGACAATCCGGCTGACCATCACATTTTCCTCAAGGCCTTTACCGGCCTGCGCGATCTGCATTCGAATTCGCTGGGCATCAAGGCTGTGACCGAAAACGGCGATGTCGAGATCATGGAAGAAGTGGCGTTTCGCGACCGCACTGGCGTTGCGATCAAGCCGGGTCGCGTGGGGATGACGCTGGATGCCCTGCGCGTTGCGGTCGCCGATATTGCAGCGGTCGAGATATTGCTCCGCGAGGCTGGAATTGCTGCGTCCCGTCGGCAGTTTCGTGGCGAGATCGGCCGGCTTGTGCTGCCCCCCGAACTCGCCTTCGGGGCAACCCTGATATTCGAAGCCGCAAAACCGGCCTAAAAGGTTGATCCTCCGGCTGCGGCCCGGCATGGTTGCCCGGAAAACGAGGGAAACGCCGTTGAATGCCAATGCCAAAGCTCATGCCGAGGCCGCGCCGGTCGTCGACGTCGGATCGGTCAAATTCGGCAATGCCCTGCCGATTTCGATCATCGCGGGCCCGTGTCAGCTCGAGAGTCGCGCACATGCGCTGGAAGTCGCTGGCGCGCTGAAGGAGATCGCCGCGCGGCTGAATATCGGCCTCGTCTACAAAACCTCGTTCGACAAGGCCAATCGCACCAGCGGCACCGCCGCGCGCGGCATCGGGCTAAAAGAGGCGCTGCCGATCTTTGCCGAAATCCGCTCCGCGGTTGGATTGCCCGTGCTCACCGATATCCATGAGCCGGCGCAATGTCCTGAAGTCGCTCAGGCGGTCGACGTGCTGCAGATCCCGGCCTTCCTGTGTCGGCAGACCGATCTGTTGCTGGCGGCAGCGGCCACCGGCAAAGTCGTCAACGTCAAGAAGGGACAGTTCCTGGCGCCGTGGGACGTGGCCAATGTCGTGGCCAAGATCACCGGCGGCGGCAATCGCAACGTGCTGGTCACCGAACGAGGCGCGTCATTCGGCTACAACACACTGGTGTCGGACATGCGGGCGCTGCCGATCCTGGCGCGCACCACCGGCGCGCCGGTGATCTTCGATGCGACGCATTCGGTGCAGCAGCCGGGCGGCCACGGGGCATCATCCGGCGGCGAACGCGAATTCGTTCCCGTGCTGGCGCGCGCCGCGGTCGCGGTCGGCGTCGCCGGCGTCTTCATTGAAACCCATCCAGATCCCGATCGCGCGCCGTCCGATGGCCCCAACATGGTGCCGCTGCGCGAGTTTGAGGGACTGGTATGCCGATTGATGGCATTCGACGCGCTGGCGAAAAACCCGGCGGCCTGACGGTCGAAATCGCGAGCGGCCGGGAAACCCGTCTGCCGGACATCTCGACTGCCGTTGCGCTGGTGACCTTTGTACCAACCTGTCGGCATGCGGGCTTGATCCGGTGCTGCCGCCAGTCGGCATCTCTCTTGGCAAATGTCCTGCTTCATCCCTTTACGATTTTGCGCACAGATGGGTCGGCGACGAAACCTGACCTGCGCGGATCGTTTCCCGCGCTCGCGCGTTGTTGATGTGTGCGGGGCCCAAACGACAGGGAGCCTTTAGCCATGCGGCCCGATCTAGTTCGCGTTGCACTATCCGTTGCGGCCTGCCTTGCCGGCCTCTCTCTGATCGTTGGCGCCTCCGCGGAACCGAAGCGCGGTGGCCCTCCGGCAGCGGCTCGGGCCGCCGCCCCCGCGATGGCCCGGCCGGCTGCACCGGCGTTTCATCCCGCGCCGCAGCGCCCGGCCATGGCGGCGCGTCCGATGCCGCATTTCGCCGCACCTTCACGTCATTTCGCCGCGCCTTCACGTCCCGCGGCGCCGCATATCGCCGCGTCGCGCCCGAGCTTCCATCGTCCAGCAATGGCTTCACGTCCGGTGCCGCACATCGCCGCCTCACGGCACCCGAGCGCACATGCCACGATCAGTGCGCGTTCACCACGTCATGAACGACAACCGCGCGAGGAAAGGATGGCGCAACCCGCAAATGCGCGTGAATTGCGGGCTCAGCAGCACCAGCAACTGGCGCAGCAGCGGCAGCGCGATGCACTGTCGCGTCGCAGCACCGAGCGCCAAACCCGGATCGATCGGCTGCAGCAGCGCGTGCAGAAATTGCAGGCCCAAAACCCGCAGGGCCGACGGGCGCAACGCACCTTGGCGGCTCAGCAACGCCTGCTGCAGCGCGAGCAGCTTTCCCAGAAACGCGATCTTGCACAGCAGCAGAAGCTTGGTGTGGCACCGGCGGCTGCGCAACACACCGCAGCCGCAAACGCCGTGCAGGCCGCCGCCCGCGGGCGATTTGCCGCGCGCTTCCGCAACAATGCCGATCCGGGCGCTCGAATAGCACTCGCCGCGCGATTGAACGGCTGGGCGCCGCGCAAGGCCTGGCGTCACCACGTGCATGCGGCATTCGTGCCCTGGCTCGGACCGGTATTCTGGCCGTATGCCTATGCCGATATTTTCGATTACACGTTCTGGCCCGCAGCCTATGACGACGCCTATTGGGCCTACGCCTATGACGATTTGATCGATACGGCGTTCTGGGATGTCGGCAGTCCGTATTCCGCTTATGCCAGTATCGATGCCGAGGGTAACGTCGCGCCGAACGGCTACGTCGAGCCCGGCAGCGCAGCCGTCGGAGCATCGCAATTGCGCGAGCGTTCGGGCCTGAGCCAGCGGGATCTCCAGCAACTATGTCGTAATCCGGACAGCGGCATCACCGCCTGGCCGTTCGCCGAGATCACACGCACGCTGCGGCCGACACCGGACCAACGCGCGTTGCTCGATCAATTGAAACACGCGGCGGCACAGGCGGCCGGCGCGCTCAAGAATTCCTGCAGCGACAGCTATGCGCTGACGCCGCCTGACCGGCTGCGGGCAATGACCAACCGGATCAGCGCCACCCTTGAGGCGGTGCGCATGGTCCGACCGGCGCTGGAAGCATTTTATAACGCACTAAATGACGAGCAGCGGGCACGATTCAATGCACTTGGCCCGCGTCTTCCCACGGCACCGGAAGCTCAGCCGCAACAGGAAGCCAAGGGCAACCCGGAGAACAAGGCCGACAGGTGCAACGCATCGAAGTCGAGTCTTACCAGCCTGCCGATCGAACGGATCAAGGCGGTGCTGCATCCGACCGACAAGCAGCAGAATGCGCTCGATCATTTGAGCGATGCGACGAAGCAAGCTGTCGAGACTTTGCAAGCGGCGTGTCCCGACGAAGTGCCAGTCACGCCGGTAGGGCGGCTGCAGGCGATGGAGAAGCGGCTTTCAGCCATGCTGCAGGCGGCTAACCAGATGCAGCCGGCGCTGGACGATTTCTATGCGAGCCTGACCGTGGAGCAGAAGGCACGCTTCAATACGCTGCAGCAGGTCGCGGCCCAGTAAACGAGGAGCCGCAGTCTTTCTGATCGCCGCGTCTACGCCGTCACGCCCAACTGATGCCGTAGACGGGTAGAGGGTGGTCGTCGTCGTTTTTCGCACCGGAGATCAGCCGTCTTATGGTCCTTGCACCGGGCAATCGCCGGTGACGGAAATCCGGTCGACGCAATTTGCTGGCCAGCCTGAGCATGATATCGGCGGCGCGTCGGACAACGTATAGAATTGTCGATGCGCGCCCTAACAGGCTGACCAACAAAATCACCGAGAAGATGTCGATATAGGCCAGGAAATCGCCGACCAGCATCAATTCCGGAGGCAGGGGGACGTTGTGGTGGTAGGCGACCGCCAGAACGACAATGGGAATGAGGGCAATCACATGTCTGAACGTCAGCCGGTTCAGGAATGCGGCTAACTGAACGACAAATACCTGCCAAAGCAGGTCGCCGAAATCCGCTGGCTTGTCGATCGTCCACTTTCGCCAAAGTTGCTTCCACATCGGTTAGCCCTTCTCTTCCGGGATAAATGGAATGGCAGGGTTTGTCTTTAAGCCTACGGCACAGATCGCCCGAATGATGACATGACTGCGGCGTGTACTCATGTGGGTTCGCTTTCGGGGTTGAAGCCGTAGTTACTTGGGCCGTCATTGACGGCTTTTAATTTTGCCCTATTGCGGAAGTCTTGCTTATCAAGATGATAGTACGGCCAAGGCTAGCTTGGGATGAAAGCGAGGAGAGATCGGAATGAGCGAACCCACGGATTCTGAGCTAACCACGATTTTCATCGTTCTAAACGAGGACAGCCCGGCTGAGCATGGTGTGCGCGTAGGCACCGTGAATTTATCGCCGGAAGATGAGCGTATGCAGGAATTGATCGGGACCCCACAAGTGTATGGCATAGTCCAAGCGGCGCTAACGGCAGGGGGCGAAACAGTGGGCGCCAGGAGTTGCTTTGCATTCATCCCGGCTACCGATGAGGAGCGTAAGGCTTGGGAACAGGAGCGCCTGGGCAGCCCCGAGGGTGTGTACTTTCTGCCCTATATCTCGCAATCTCCCGACCAGGGCAGCCTCAGTTGAGCCCTCTCAGCCAAGTCGGAGCCCGCCGTTTACCCGGCAGGCTTTTCCACGTGGAGGAATTGCCAGCTTAGCGCAGAGGCTTCTCAGTACTTGGCGACTACCGGCGCTCCGACTGCGCTCTGCTCACAGAACAAAAGAAAATTCTAGCAGTCATTTCAATTACGTAGGATTCCGGGTCGCAATGACGCTGTCATCAAACGAGAACTAGAATTAGTCAAAGTATATTACCGCGTGCGCTGGGCATCTCCCGGCCGAGATTGCTACCACCCCTAGCGTGATTTGCCTGTCCAGCTCCATAGGCAAAAATAATTTCGTTTTCATCCAGCCCAAATCAGTCGTTTCTACGTTGCGTCCTGTGCTCTCTCAGAGGGGCGTTGGCCATCGTCACGAACGTTGGGTGCGGGATGCGGTGGACGCGACTGCGTCGTCATGTGGTCATGCACATGGACGAACGATGCAATTGCGTACGGCGAAGTCGTGTGGTCCTGACGCCCCGACGCTGGCGTCAAGCTTGCGATAGGCGATGTCGGCCTTAACGAGCCCGACACGCCGCGCAGGCGAGGGTGGCAAGGAAGCCCGGTCGCCCGGGAGAGCGCGAAGGAAACCGTAAGACCACTGTGCAGGGAATGTCGGTGTGAGACCGGTGAACCTGTGGCACTATTCCGGGCATTTTTTGCCCGAACCACGGGTGCATCGGACACCCGGCATTCCCTGCCCCTCACTTGAGGTGGCCTGCATCCTCTCTTGAGGATCGCACGCGCCCTCTACATTTGGGGCGAACGAAATTGCAAACCTCGGGCGCAGTGTGTCGCGAGAATGAGAAGGCATATCAGCACGTCGTCACAGGGATGACGCGAGTGAGGTCAGCCCCGCCCGCGATATTGCGCGACACCTTGATCTGGAATCCACAGGTCCTTCGGTGCCTTGCCCGTCTGCCAGAACACGTCGATCGGAATGCCGCCGCGCGGATACCAGTAGCCGCCGATGCGCAGCCATTTCGGTCTGATCTCGGCTACGATTCGTTTGCCGATCATGACCGTGCAATCCTCATGAAAGGCGCCGTGATTGCGAAAGCTCGCGACATAGAGTTTCAGCGATTTCGATTCCAGCAGCCATTGGCCTGGAACATAGTCGATCACCAGATGCGCGAAATCCGGTTGTCCCGTGACCGGGCAGAGCGAGGTGAATTCCGGTGCGGTAAATCGCACCAGATATTGTGTTCCCGCTTGCGGGTTGGCAACACGGTCGAGTTTGGCCTTTTCCGGCGTATCCGGCCATTCCACCGCGCGGCCGAGTTGGAGCCCGGAGAACTTTCCGGGTTTGCTGGGGGTCTTCGACATCAGGGCGTCTCCATTGCCAAGCTATTAGACAATTCAGCCGCCAGCGTCACGCATAGCGGAGGCCTTCGGAGCGGCCTTTCCGGGTCTCCACCATTGCTGTAGAAGCAGCGCGAATCGCCGAAATCCCCCGAATTTTTCAAGAGGCTCTCATGACTGCTATCGTCGACATCATTGGCCGCGAAATTCTCGATAGCCGCGGTAATCCCACCGTTGAGGTCGACGTGGTGCTGGAGGACGGGTCGCTCGGCCGCGCTGCGGTACCGTCGGGCGCTTCCACCGGCGCGCATGAGGCGGTTGAACTGCGCGACGGCGATAAGAAGCGTTATCTCGGCAGAGGCGTCCGCAAGGCGGTCGATGCGGTCAACGGCGAGATTTTGGAGGCGCTTGCCGACATGGCGGCCGAGGAGCAGGTACAGATCGACCAGACCCTGATCGAGCTCGACGGCACGCCGAACAAGGGCCGGCTCGGCGCCAACGCCATTCTCGGCGTCTCGCTCGCCGTCGCCAAGGCGGCCGCCGAATCCTTCGACATGCCGCTCTATCGCTACGTCGGCGGCACTTCGGCCCGGACCCTGCCGGTGCCGATGATGAACATCATCAATGGCGGCGTGCATGCCGACAATCCGATCGATTTCCAGGAATTCATGATCATGCCGGTCGGCGCGCCGACTTTCTCAGAAGGCCTGCGCATGGGCGCCGAGGTATTCCATACGCTGAAGAAGGCGTTGCATGATGCCGGCCACAACACCAATGTCGGCGACGAAGGCGGGTTCGCGCCCAATCTCAAATCGGCCGACGAGGCGCTCGCTTTTGTGATGAAGTCGATCGAGGCCGCCGGCTACAGACCGGGTGAAGACGTAGCACTTGCGCTCGATCCGGCTTCGACCGAATTCTTCAAGAATGGCGCTTACGTCTATGAAGGTGAGGGCAAAACCCGCTCCATCGAGGAGCAGGCCAAGTATTTGCAGGAGCTGATTTCGCGCTATCCGATCGTCTCGATCGAGGACGGTCTGGCGGAAGACGATTTCAAGGGCTGGAAGCTTGCCACCGATCTGATCGGCAGCAAGTGCCAGCTCGTCGGCGACGACCTTTTCGTTACCAATGTGAAGCGGCTCGCCGATGGCATCAAGAAAGGTTGCGCCAACTCGATCCTGATCAAGGTCAACCAGATCGGCACCCTGACCGAAACGCTGAGTGCGATCGAGATGGCCTACAAGGCCGGCTACACTGCTGTGATGTCGCACCGCTCGGGCGAGACCGAGGATTCCACCATTGCCGATCTCGCGGTCGCTACTAATTGCGGACAGATCAAGACCGGCTCGCTGGCGCGCTCCGACCGCACCTCCAAGTACAACCAGTTGCTGCGGATCGAAGAGGAATTGGGAAGTCAGGCGAAATATGCCGGCAAGGCGGCGCTGAAGGCATTGGTCTGAGGAGCGTCAGGCTGGCGTTCGGAGACGGCTTGGTTTGCTTGCGGCGCCTGCTGATGATTGGCACCTTCATGCAGTTACATCGTTTTGAATCAAGCTGGTTGAGCCGCCTGCCGTTGTGGCGCCGCGTCAAGATCGCAAGGACACCTCATGGCCCACAGCATTGTGGTTATCGTCGGCAGCCTCCGCAAGGAGAGCCTTACACTCAAAATCGCCAACGCGCTGACCAAGCTCGCGCCGGATACGCTGAAGCTGAGCGTTGTCACCCTGCATGGCCTTTCGTTTTTCAATCAGGATATGGAAGCCGAACCACCGGCCGACTGGGTGGCGTTTCGTGAAAAGATCCAGAAATCGAGTGGCGTTATCTTCGTGACAGCCGAATACAACCGCTCGATCCCCGGCGTGCTCAAGAACGCCATCGATATCGCCTCGCGCCCTTCTGGCAAAAGCTCATTCCTCGGCAAGCCGATCGGCATCGTTAGCAACTCGCCGGGACCGCTTGGCGGCGTCAGCGCGGCCAAGCACCTGCAGAACATTCTGCCGGGCATTTCCGGTCCGATCCTCGGCCAGCCCGAAATTTATCTCAACGGCGTTGGCGATGGCTTCGACGAAAACGGCGAATTGACAAAGGAGTCGCTGCGGGCAGTCCTTAGGCAATATATCGACGCCTATGCCGCTTTCGTGGGAAAGCATTACAGATAGGCAGGACCAACCAGCGGGCATCGCGTTAGGATCGCATTAACCGAGCCGTCGCATGCTCCGGCGATGGTTTCTCGCAGTCGCCTCAAATCCGTGCTTACCGGGCTTGCCCTCTATGCGATAGCGGCGGCGATGATCGGTTATTTCGGCGTCAACGCCTATACCGGTCGCTACGGGCTGAATGCGCAGCAGGAACTCGACCAGGAAATCATCGCCTTGACCGCGGAGTTGGCGCGCTTGAAGCACGAACGTGCTCAGGTCGAACACCGCGTCTCGCTGCTGCGCTCCGACCGGGTCGATCCCGATATGCTCGACGAGCGTGCGCGCTATCAGCTCTACTACGTCAATCCCCACGATCTGGTCCGGACCAATACGAACTAGGCGTCAAATTTCAAAACCTTGCAAAATCGATTTCGAAAGTTTCGTGTCGCATTGCAGCGAAATTTTGCTGTTACACGCAATCCTTTCATGGCGGTTTGAGTTGGGCTAGAGAAGACACTCCGCCTTCCCATCCGGAAATGCCATGGCCGCACCGAAAAAGACCGCCACAAAGGAAGCTGCAAATGAGCGAGGCAACGGCTCTCCGCCGGAATTCACCAAGGAGCAGGAACTGGTCGCGCTACGCGACATGTTGCTGATCCGCCGGTTCGAGGAGAAGGCCGGGCAGCTCTACGGCATGGGCGCGATCGGCGGTTTCTGCCATCTCTATATCGGCCAGGAAGCGGTCGTCGTCGGCATGCAGATGGCCCTCAAGAAGGGCGATCAGGTCATAACTGGATACCGGGACCACGGACACATGCTGGCATGTGGCATGGAAGCCAAGGGCGTGATGGCGGAATTGACCGGCCGCCACGGTGGCTATTCCAAGGGCAAGGGCGGCTCCATGCATATGTTCAGCAAGGAGAAGAACTTCTTCGGCGGGCACGGTATCGTCGGCGCCCAGGTGCCGCTCGGCACGGGCCTCGCCTTCGCCAATCGCTACCGCGGCAATGATTTCGTCAGCCTGGCTTATTTCGGCGACGGCGCCTCGAATCAAGGTCAGGTCTATGAGAGCTTCAACATGGCGGAGCTGTGGAAACTCCCGGTGATCTATGTGATCGAGAATAACCGCTATGCCATGGGCACATCAGTGACCCGCTCTTCGGCGCAGACCGATTTTTCCAAGCGCGGCGCTTCCTTCAACATCCCGGGCATGCAGGTTGATGGCATGGACGTCCGCGCGGTGAAGGCCGCCGGCGACGAGGCGGTGGCGTGGTGCCGGGAAGGCAAGGGACCTTATATCCTGGAGATGCAGACGTACCGTTACCGCGGTCATTCGATGTCGGATCCGGCGAAATATCGCACGCGCGAGGAAGTTGAGAAGGTTCGTCACGACCAAGATCCGATCGAGCAGGTTCGCAACCGGCTGCTGGCGGGCGAGATGACCGAGCAGGAACTGAAAGCCATCGACGCCGAGGTGCGCAAAATCGTGAATAGCGCTGCCGATTTCGCCCAGCACGATCCCGAGCCGGAGGCGTCCGAGCTTTACACCGATGTCTATCGCTAAGCGCCAAGCTGACTTTCGGAGCCAATATGCCAACCCAAGTACTAATGCCCGCGCTTTCCCCTACCATGGAAAAGGGCAACCTCGCGAAGTGGCTGAAAAAGGAAGGCGAGACGATCAAGTCCGGCGACGTTATTGCCGAGATCGAGACCGACAAGGCAACGATGGAAGTCGAAGCCACCGACGAAGGCACACTTGGCAAGATCCTGATCCCCGAAGGCACCGCCGACGTTGCGGTCAACACGCCGATTGCGACCATCCTGGCCGACGGTGAGAGCGCCGCCGATCTCGGCAAGGCGCCTGCACCGGCTAAGGCGGAGAAAGCGGTCGACTCTAAGCCGGCTGCCGAGGTCAAGGCCGAAGCAAAGAGCCAGGAAAAGTCCGACGAGAGGAAAGCACCGCCCTCGGCACCGAAGGCTGTTGTGGAGCCGGATCCAGAAGTGCCTGCCGGTACCGAAATGGTGACCATGACCATCCGCGAAGCGCTACGCGATGCGATGGCGGAAGAGATGCGTCGCGACGCCGACGTATTCCTGATGGGGGAAGAAGTCGCCGAATATCAGGGCGCCTACAAGGTCAGCCAGGGGCTGCTGCAGGAATTCGGCGCCAGGCGTGTGATCGACACGCCGATTACAGAACATGGCTTTGCAGGCATCGGCGTCGGCGCGGCAATGGCCGGGCTGAAGCCGATCGTCGAATTCATGACCTTCAATTTCGCCATGCAGGCCATGGACCAGATCATCAACTCTGCAGCCAAGACGCTGTATATGTCGGGCGGACAGATGGGCTGCGCGATCGTGTTCCGCGGGCCCAATGGGGCGGCCGCGCGCGTCGCCGCGCAACACAGTCAGGATTATTCGGCCTGGTATTCGCAAGTACCCGGCCTCAAGGTGGTCGCGCCATTTTCAGCCGCCGACTACAAGGGCCTTCTGAAGGCCGCGATCCGCGATCCCAATCCGGTGATCTTTCTCGAAAACGAAATGCTCTACGGCCATAGCGGCGAGGTGCCGAAACTCGATGATTACGTGATTCCGATCGGCAAGGCGCGCGTGGTGCGCTCCGGTAGCCACGTCACCATCGTGTCGTGGTCGAACGGGATGACCTATTCGCTGAAGGCGGCCGAAGAACTTGCCAAGGAAGGCATCGAAGCCGAGGTGATCGATCTGCGTACGCTGCGCCCGATGGATAGTGATACCATTGTTGCGTCCGTGAAGAAGACCGGCCGCGCTGTGACGGTGGAAGAGGGCTGGCAGCAAAACGGCGTCGGCGCGGAAATCGCCGCGCGTATCATGGAGCGCGCATTCGATTATCTGGATGCGCCGGTAGCGCGGGTGTCGGGCAAAGACGTGCCGATGCCCTATGCGGCGAACCTTGAAAAGCTGGCATTACCTTCAGTAGCCGAGGTGGTCGAGGCCGCCAAGGCTGTTTGTTATCGGTGACCCATGGCCGGTCCCAAGGAGCAGCCATTGCCCCCGGATGTCATTGGCCGCGATGACGCCACTGAAGTGCTGCGCGCCTTCGTCCTCGACGGCGGACTTTCCATCGCGTTCCAGCGTGCCTTCGAGGAGCCGGATATGTGGGGCCTGCTGTTGGTCGATATCGCGCGCCACGCCGCCCGGGCTTATTCACGCGAGAGCAGCTACAGCGAGGACGAAGCGTTGGCGCGCATCGTCGACATGTTCGACGCCGAAATCGCGCGGCCGACCGACATGGGCACTACCGGGCCACGGTCGCAACAAGGTCACTGATAATGCCAATCAACATCCTGATGCCTGCGCTGTCGCCCACGATGGAAAAGGGCAACCTTGCCAAATGGCTGAAGAAGGAGGGCGACAAGGTCAAATCCGGCGACGTGATCGCCGAGATCGAGACCGACAAGGCGACGATGGAGGTCGAGGCCGTCGACGAGGGCACTATCGCGAAAATCCTGGTGCCTGAGGGTACCCAGGACGTGGCGGTCAACGATGTCATCGCGGTGATGGCCGGTGATGGCGAGGATGTAAAGACGGCCGGCGCGGCTCCGCAGCAGCAAAAGACCGAAGCCAAAGCGGAAGCGAAATCCGAAGCAAAGCCTGAGCCGAAGCCGGAAGGCAAACAAGAAACCAAGGCCGAAGCACCAAAGCAGGAAGCTGCGCTGGTCAAAACCGCCCGGCAGGCACCGGCATCCGCACCGGCCGCTGCGCAAGGCAATGGCCACGACCGCATTTTCTCTTCGCCGCTCGCGCGTCGTCTCGCCAGGGAGGCCGGCATCGAGCTTGCGCGCATCGATGGTTCCGGCCCGCACGGCCGTATCATCGCGCGCGACGTTGAGCAGGCCAAATCCGGCGGGGGAGGACTGAAGCCGTCTCCTGCGGCGCTCGCAGGCGCAGGTGCGGCTTCAATGTCGGACAAGCAGATCCTCGCGCTGTTCGAGCCGGGCAGCTACGAGGTTGTGCCGCATGATGGCATGCGCCGCACCATTGCCCAGCGCCTGACCGCGTCGGTGCAGACCGTTCCGCATTTCTATCTGACGATCGATTGCGATATCGGTAAACTGCTGGCGGCCCGTGAAGAGATCAACAGCGCGGCGCCGAAGGACAAGGAGAAAAAGCCAGTTTACAAGCTTTCGGTCAATGACTTCGTCATCAAGGCTCTGGCGATCGCACTGCAGCGAATTCCCGACTGTAATGTGAGCTGGACCGAATCCGGCATGGTCAAGCACAAGCATTCTGACATCGGCGTCGCTGTCGCGATGCCCGGCGGCCTGATCACCCCGATCATTCGCAAAGCCGAGACCAAATCGCTGTCGACGATTTCGGCGGAGATGAAGGATTTTGCCACCCGCGCACGGGCCCGCAAACTCAAGCCGGATGAATATCAGGGCGGCACTACGGCCGTATCAAATCTCGGCATGTACGGCATCAAGGATTTTACCGCCGTGATCAATCCGCCGCACGCCACCATCCTGGCGGTTGGCACCAGCGAGGAGCGCGCGGTGGTGCGCAACGGCAAGATCGAGGTGGCGTATATCATGAGCGTGACGCTGTCCTGCGATCACCGCGCGGTCGATGGCGCGCTCGGTGCCGAATTGATTGGCGCATTCAAGATGCTGATCGAAAACCCCGTCATGATGATGGTGTAGACCTTCGTCTTCAAGGACACAGGGGCGATCATGCGCGGGCATGAGCTAACGGGAACTTGAGAATGGCCGATACCTCCTTCGACATCGTCATCATCGGCTCCGGACCCGGCGGATATGTTACTGCGATTCGCGCAGCGCAACTGGGCTACAAGGTAGCAATTGTCGAGAAATCCTATCTCGGCGGCATCTGCTTGAACTGGGGCTGCATCCCGACCAAGGCGCTGCTGCGCTCGGCTGAGATCTATCACTACCTTCAGAACGCCAAGGATTACGGGCTATCCGCCGAGAAAGTCGCGTTCGATCCCCAGGCGGTGGTGAAGCGCTCGCGCGGGGTGTCGAAGCGGCTTAACGACGGCGTCGGCTTCCTGATGAAGAAGAACAAAGTCACGGTGATCTGGGGCGAAGCGACGATTGATGCGCCGGGCAAGCTCACGGTGAAGAAGTCGCAAGTTGAAGCGCCCAAAGGCTCGCAAGGCGAGGGCGTCTATCAGGCGAAGCACATCATCGTTGCGACCGGCGCCCGGCCGCGCGTTCTGCCGGGGCTTGAGCCAGACAAGAAGCTGATCTGGACCTATTTCGAGGCGATGGTGCCGGAGAAGATGCCGAAATCACTATTGGTCATTGGCTCCGGTGCGATCGGCATCGAGTTCGCATCGTTCTTTCACACATTGGGCGCAGAGGTGACCGTGGTTGAGGTCTTGCCGCAAATCCTGCCCGTGGAAGATGCGGAGATCGCCGGGCTGGCGCGCAAGCGCTTCGAGAAGCAGGGGATCAAGATTCTCACCAATACG
>JAGXAJ010000043.1 GCA_018971625.1 Pseudomonadota bacterium | reverse complement strand
TTGAGTGTGTGGCCGGAGAGCAAGATTGCCGATCGACGATAACCACGCAAGCCTTAAGCAAGCGACTGCAGGGGCCCACGAGGCCGTCTTCGCGAAGAACGACATCTGCAGAGGCCTCGGCCGTCGCTGATTCTCCAGGTCAGCTTTTGATCCCGGTGCATCCCCCGAGCACGATTTAGGAGCAGGAAGAAGTGAAGTAATGAAGGAGTCGAACCTGCCGAGGGGGGTTTGACGATCTCTGGGGGCAACCTCGATCGAACGCATGCATTTCGCCTGGAACGATGCGTTCGCGTATCCGGACGGCGCAAGCGCTTGCGACAGAGAAATGACGCTCTCCTGAAGGGCCGCCTTCCTCAAACGACACGGGCGACGTGCCGACACTCGCGCGGCGAACGGCTCTCGTCCTCAATCACCAATAAGATTGCCATTGCAACCGTTCCCACGCTGTTTTGTTGATCGTGCATCGCAGGCTCGCCGTTGAGCAGCCGATGCGATGGTCCATGCGGCCGAGGTGCAACTGCGCAACTGCGCACTCTGACCGGGGCTCGGAAGGTTCACCGGTTTGGACGCAGGCTCGTTGCCGCGGCGGAAATATCCGAACGAGGAACTGCCGGTCATGACCGAGGTCCAGGAACTCGCCACTTTCGTGGAACAAGCCCGGTTGGACGACTTAAACGAGCGGGCATTGGAGCAACTAAAGATTCGCGTCCTGGATACGATCGGCGTGGCCATCGCGGCCCTGAGTGCTCCGCCTGTCGCGGCAATCCGCAGCCTCGTCGCCGAACTCGGCGGTTGTCCGCGCTCCACGCTAATCGGCGGCGGTCGCTCGGGACCGGACCGCGCCGCGTTCTACAATGGCGCTCTCAGCCGTTACCTCGATTTCATGGACAGCTATATCGCTGCCGGCGAGACGTGCCATCCTTCCGATAATCTCGGCGCTGTCCTGGCCGCGGCCGAGATGCGGGACGCGAGCGGGACCGATCTGCTGACCGCGCTCGCTGTCGCCTACCAAATCCACACTCGACTATGCGATGTCGCGCCGGTTCGCGACAAGGGTTTTGATCACACCACGCAAGGAGCGTACGCGACCGCCGCGGGTGTAGCCAAGGCGCTTGCTTTGCCGTCAGCACAGATCGCGCATGCGATCGCCATGAGCGGCACCGCCAACAATGCATTGCGTGTCACCCGCACAGGCGCCCTGTCTCACTGGAAGGGACTCGCCTATCCCAACATGGCGATGTCAGCGACACATGCTGCACTGCTCGCGAGCCGCGGAATCACCGGTCCCGAAACCGTGTTCGAGGGCGTTAAAGGATTTAAAGAGGTGATCACGGGTCCCTTCAGGATTGACTGGCGACAAGAGGGGCTTGAAGGCGTCCTCCGAACGATCGTGAAACGGCACAACGCCGAGATCCACGCCCAATCTGCGCTCGACGCGGCGCTCGAAATTCGTGCTCGCCCGGGCTTCGAGGTGGCCACGGTCTCCGCAATACGGCTCAAGACGTTTGCCGTGGCCCATCGGATTATTGGCGGCGGGGAGGAGGGCGATAAACGAATCGTGCGAACCAAGGAAGAGGCCGATCACAGTCTGCCCTACATGCTGGCGGTCGCATTACTCGATGGCGAGGTGCAGCCGGAGCAATACGAGCCCGAACGAATTGCCGCCGAGGATGTGCAGATGTTGCTGCAGAAGGTCACCGTCACAGCCGATCCTGGCCTCTCAGCGCAGTTCCCGCAGCGGCTCCCGGCCGATCTCGAAATCGAGATGAACAAAGCTGTCCTTCATGCCCGGCACGACGACTATCACGGTTTTCATACCAAGCCGCTCGATTGGGCCGCCGCGCGCCGCAAGTTCGATCGCGTCACGTCCGCCTTCACGAGCCCTTCCGAGCGCGACGGGCTCTCCGACGTCATCGCTACGCTGGAAGAGCGCCCGGTTGCCGCCCTCACCTCACTCCTCGGCGACATCCGAATCCCGTCCGTCGAGGAGCGAACAAGCTTCTGAGGAGCACACAACGATGGCAGAAACCACGTTTCCTTTCGTTACCAGGGCGGCGCGTTCATCCAAGCCGCGCAAGATCGGAGTCACTGAAATCCGAGGTCCCTATTACAGCGCCTATGGTCCCCGCCATCTTGCCGACCTTCTGGAAACGGTCGGCGCCTGGGTCGACGGCCTGAAATATGCTGGCGGCTCGTTTGCACTCATGCCGGCCGATGCGGTCAGGTCGATCAACAAACTGGCACATGATCATGATGTTTACGTCTCGACCGGCGGCTGGATCGAAAATGTCATGCGCTTCGGCGTGGACGTCGTCGACCGCTACATTGAGGAAGCCAAGGCGCTCGGTTTTGACGTGATCGAGATCTCGACGGGATTCATCAGCTTGCCTACCGATGGCCTGCTGCGGCTGGTGCAGAAGGTGAAGAAAGCGGGACTGCAGGCGAAGCCCGAACTCGGCATTCAGTTCGGCGCCGGCGGCAGTACGCCGACCGAGGAGCTCGCAGCCGAAGGGACCAAGGATGTCGGCTGGTTGATTGCACAAGCTGAGCGTGCCCTCGATGCTGGGGCCGATATCATCATGATCGAGAGCGAAGGGATCACCGAAAATGTGAACACTTGGCGCACTGATGTGGTCGCCCGCATCATCAATCAGCTCGGACTCGAAAAAGTCATGTTCGAAGGCGCCGACCCGCCGGTGTTCGAGTGGTACGTCAAACACTACGGGAACGAGGTCAATCTGTTCATCGATCATAGCCAAATTGTACAACTCGAAGCGCTGCGCTCGGGCATCTGGGGCACCAAGAGCACATGGGGGCGGATTCAGAACTTGTCTGGCTGACAGGTCGGACGAAGTTTAACGCGAGACGGATATCGCCGCGTCAGTTGAAAGAAATGGAGCGTGACATGGCCCAAACGAAAGCAATCGCTGCAACGGCAGCTCGTTCATTCCAGACGGTCAACCCGGCGACTGGCGAGAACGGCCCCGCCTATGATGGACACACGGTGGAACAGGCTATATCGATCGCGGCTGAAGTGCATCAGGCACAAGTTCACTGGCGGCGGACGCCATTCAGCGCGCGTTCGGGTCTAATGAAGGGAGCGGCGCAAGCGATTCGCAGGAATCGCGAGCGTTATGCCAGATTGATGACCGACGAAATGGGCAAGACCGTTACCGACGGTCTGGCCGAACTCGATAAGTGCGCCTCGTGCTGCGAGTTCTTTGCAGCAAATGCCGAAGAATTTCTGAGACCGATTCCTCGGGATATGAGCGCCAACCATGCGGGGCCCAGGCCTGCCCCGCGCGCTTTTGTGACGTTCAACCCGCTTGGTGTCATCCTTGCAGTGATGCCCTGGAATTTTCCGTTCTGGCAGGTAATGCGATTTGCGGCCCCGCATCTGATGGCTGGCAACGCTGGCGTCCTCAAGCATGCTTCCAATGTGCCCGGATGCGCGCTTGCGATGGAAGAGATCTTCCGAGAAGCCGGATTTCCGGTCAACGTTTTCAGGACAGTGCTTCTGCCATCCAAAGACCTCAAGCCATTGATCGAATCGCCACATATCGCCGCCGTCACGCTCACGGGTAGCGTGGCAGCCGGCAAGTCTGTCGCAGCAACCGCGGGCACGGTCATGAAGAAGGGCGTGTTCGAGCTTGGAGGATCGGACGGCTATGTCGTTCTGGAGGATGCCGATCCGGTCGCCGCGGCCAGGATCTGCGGACGTGGACGGATGGTCAATGGCGGCCAGAGCTGCATTGCGGCCAAGAGGTTTGTTGTGGTCGAGAGCACACGGGAAGCGTTCGAACACGCGCTGGTCGAAGAGATGCGCCAATATGTGATGGGAGACCCGAGCAATCCGAAGACGAGACTGGGGCCGATGGAAAGCGTGCACTCGCGCGATCAGATCGCGAGCCAAGTCAGGCAGAGCGTGAAGAACGGCGCCAAAATCCTTCTCGGCGGCAACGTGCCGAAACAACCGGGAGCATGGTATCCGGCCACGGTTCTGTCGAATGTGTTGCCTGGTCAGGCTGCGCACGATGAAGAGGTATTCGGACCGGTCGCCGCCGTCATCTCCGCAAAAGACGAGGCGGACGCCATCCGTATTGTCAACGCTAGCCATTTTGGTCTCGGAGCCGCGGTGATTACAGGCGATACCGGTCGAGGAGAGCGGATCGCGGCGGAAGAGCTGGACGCGGGCGTCGCATTCGTGAACGACAATGTTCGTTCAGACTCTCGGCTGGCGTTCGGCGGGGTGAAGGATAGTGGCTACGGACGAGAACTATCCGAATTTGGAATCCGAGAGTTCTGCAACGTCAAGTCGATCTTGGTTGAGCCTCTGTAGTTGCTCAAACTTGCCGCGCGGAACGGGAGCGCGAAGAAAAGTGGGGCTCCGTGCCCCAACCTCAAGTCCTCGAGCGATTGCGCAATGCGGCGGCAAGCTCAGAACTTGAACGCGTAAATGCGCTCATCGGCGCCGACATAAAGGTGATCCCGGGTCGCGACCGGCGTCTGGAAGCGTCGCAGACCGCCCAGGGGGCGCTCGCAAAAATCGGCTCACCCGTGTCGCCGCGGAATGCGTGCAACCGATTGTCGCCTTCGGCGCCAAGCATCCACACGATCGGATTGGAATGTCCGTCCGTGGTGGTCACAATGGGGAAGCCGCGGCCGCGGAGCGCACCACACCAGGCGGTGGACATCGCCGGCAGTGAGCCTGCGGTGATCCTCAACACCGTTAGGTCGCGACCCCGGCCCGGCGTTGGGCAATGCGCGCCTGGAGCTTGGAAGGCAACAAAGACGTCATTCCCGACCCGATAGGCGGCGGGCGAGGTGATGATCCGAGTCTCGGACACTGTTTCGGCCGCTAGCTGGCCGCCAATACCGCCGAGGTTGTTTCGATCAAGAAGATAGGCCTTGCCGTCCTTCCCCAGCGCCAGCATCAGAGCTTTACTGCCGCCCGCGCCGGGAACGTCGAGAGGAATCGGATTGCTGCCTCCGAGATCCGCATCTCTGCGGCATGGCGATCTCCTCATCGGACATTATCGATCAATCTCCCCAAAAACGATGTCCAGCGAACCGATGATCGCCGCGACGTCGGCCAACATGTGACCGCGGCAGAGCACGTCCATGGCCTGCAGGTGCGCGAACGAGGGCGCACGGATCTTGCACCTGTAGGGCTGGTTCGTCCCGTCCGAGACCAGGTACACGCCGAATTCACCCTTGGGAGCTTCCACAGCCGCATAGATCTCGCCGGCGGGCACGTGAACGCCTTCTGTGTAGAGTTTGAAGTAGTGAATCAGCGCTTCCATCGAGCGCTTCATCTCGCCGCGGCGTGGAGGAACGATCTTGTTATCCTGCACCATGACAGGACCCCGCCCGTCAGGCGCGCGGAGCTTGTCAATGCATTGTCTCATGATGCGCACCGACTGGCGCATCTCCTCCATGCGGATCAGATAGCGGTCGTAATTGTCGCCGTTCCTTCCGATCGGAATGTCGAAATCCATCTCCGAATAGCACTCATAGGGCTGCGCCTTGCGCAGATCCCAGGCCGCGCCCGCGCCGCGCACCATGACGCCGGAAAAACCCAGTCCCCAGGCTTCATTCAGCGTCACTTTTCCTATGTCGACATTGCGCTGCTTGAAAATGCGCAGGCTCGTCAAGAGTCGATCCAGATCGTCCACCACGCGCAGAAACGGATCGCAAAACGCCTCGATATCGTCGATCAGCTTTGGCGGAAGATCCTGGTGCACGCCGCCGATGCGGAAGTAGTTTGCGTGCATGCGCGCGCCGGATGCGCGTTCGTAAAACACCATCAGCTTCTCGCGCTCCTCGAATCCCCACAGCGGCGGGGTGAGCGCGCCGACATCCATTGCCTGTGTCGTGATGTTGAGAAGGTGCGAAAGCAACCGTCCGATTTCACAGTACAGCACGCGGATCAATTGGCCACGCCGCGGCACTTCGAGGCCAAGCAGCCTCTCTGCTGCGAGACAAAATGCATGCTCCTGGTTCATCGGCGCGACATAGTCGAGCCGGTCGAAATATCCGATCGCTTGCAGATAGGTCTTGTGCTCGATCAGCTTTTCGGTACCGCGATGGAGCAAGCCGATGTGAGGATCGACACGGCGGACGACCTCGCCGTCGAGTTCCAGCACAAGGCGAAGCACTCCGTGGGCCGAAGGGTGTTGGGGACCGAAATTGATCGTGAAATTGCGAAGGCCCGCTTCCGCCATGGCGAACTCACGGTTTTATGGTTGCAGCGGGTTCCGCAGCCGGCATCGCTTGAGGAACTATCTTTCCTGAGCGGCGCCAACCGCATGACAAGGTGCAGCAGTGCGGAGTAACAGCGTCGATCCCTACCCGTTGGATGCCTGTTGCAGGGCTATGCAACGTGCGTGCACCCATCCGGAATGGCCACCGGCGGAAAGACCAGCAAGAACAAAATGTCGAACGCCGTCCAAGCCCCGATTGTTCCTAACGCTCTCCTCGCTTCATCCGGCCGCTCGCGAGAAATTGCACGGTTGCCGCGGCTATGATGGTGCGGCGCGCGCTATCAGCATTTTGCGACATGCTCAAACGCGCATCATCGTTGAGGTCTGCGATCAGCACTTACTGCCGACGCAACTCATGCGGTGACGGCACGTTCCTAACTGCTCCGACGCAGCGAGTGTGCGGCGGTGCTGCGCTCCTCGCGGGCAGGAATCACGGCCAACAACACGCCTTTAGCCAGTGCGGGGCGCTATCCCCTCACCTGACGCACCTTCAATGAGAAGGTCGACGACAGAAACCCGGCGGCGCGCAGGACGTTGATCCCGTAACCGCGGTTACTGCTTTGAAGATGATGATGCAGAAGCGGCGGCGCGGATCATGGCCAGGCATCAAGTTCGGCGGTTGCCGATGCTCAATCGCGGCAAGTGCCTGGTCGGGGTCATCGCACTTGCGGATCTCGGCTGATCTGAGGCGCGCGTTCGGCGCAAGGCGCCTTGCTGGGCGTCCCGGAAGCGACCAAGGAGCGTCGCCACATCCAAAAGGGAGAGAGCGGCTGCCAAGTCGTCGGCGGCCGAGAAATGCTGACTGGCTGTAGAAAGGAAGCGATCATGACATTCAGCCTGACAAGTCCCGCGTTCCGTGACGGTGACCAGATTCCTGCCAAATACGCCGGGGATGGTGAAAACGTCTCGCCTCCTCTGGAGTGGTCAGACGCGCCGGCCGGGACCAAGAGCTTTGCGCTTGTTGTCGAGGATCCAGACGCGCCATCCGGCACGTTCCACCATTGGGGGCTCTACAACATCATGGGCGAGCGGTCGATCTTGCCGGAAGCTGTTGGCCACGGCGCGAAAACGGAGAAACTGGGAAAGGGTGTCAACGATTTCGGCGAACCGCGTTACGGTGGCCCCGCGCCGCCCAAGGGACATGGAACGCATCACTATCATTTCAAGCTGGCGGCTTTGGACGTTGAAGAGTTGTCGCGAGTCCCCAAGATGTCGATCGACGATATCTGGAAAGCCGCCGAAAAGCACATGCTTGCTCAGGCCGAGCTTGTCGGAACCTACAGCCGCTGACACTATGCGCGCGGATTGAGGCAATCTCGACGCGCCCCATTATTCGTCCTTGGGTTGGTCCTTGGTCGCTCTGGTGAAAAGATTGCTCAATTCCGAGACATCCGGAGGATGTGCTTTCGACCAGTTCTGGCTTTCGGCAAGATGCTCGTAATGATCGGCCATGCTGATCAGCCGGCTGCGAACGGCCTCGTCGATTTCATGCTTCGCCCGGTCTCTCAATTGACTTGCTCGGTGCAGGAGAGCTGAACTGTCGATCATTGCTGCCTCCTCTAATTCTGGCGCAGCATTGCAAGACACGTGTTCCTGCAACTCATCCGACGGTTTCCGCGTTCCAACAGATGTGGTCCGGCGGAGCGGGCGCAATCATGAACGCAAGGCGCGAGCGCAGTTTTGAAGGTGCGGCGGCCTCCCTCGCGGTGGTTCACCGCATTCATCCGCGCGCTATATGGAAACGCCTTTCCTCAAGCCGTCTTGCAGGTAGTCCTCGCGTGATGAGACCTCGGCTGCAACATGGACAACCGCCGGATTTTCCATTGGAGGATCATCAGCGCTGCTGAAGCGCACCTTTGAACCGTAGCGATCGCCAGTTAACCGGCGTCATCGTGCTGCAGAAAGGGGTCGAACTGCACCGTGGACAAAGGCCGATCCTTTAGGGTCCATTCGCGCTGAACCTCATGGACATGAACATCGCGACCGCCGGCTTTCGTGAATATCTGCAGCGCACGTTGTTTCGCCTCGTCGTCCCGCAGACTTACCCATATGACCAGCCCGCCTTGCGTAAGTTGCTCCAAGACATGCTCCTTGTGGTGCCGCGCTACCGCGCTCGCCAACAGTGCGCCCAACCCCGCGCACGCCGCGCCGCCGGCAAGGGCCACAGCGATGGCGGCCGCCAATGCGCCGCCGGTTGCGATGACAGCGACGGCGCCTGCAGTACCACCGATGTAGAACGGTACGCCCACAGCAAATGCCGCCCCCTCCGTCAACGAATCCTTGGAGACGAAAGCAGACTGCGGGACCTGGCCGTTGTCCTCCATATCTGCGACGGAGTGGTAAAGATGGCCCACTCTCTCCTTGACCGTCCGGTCGGTCGCAAGCACGGATATGGTGGCCCTGTCGAAGCCTGAAACTTCGAGCTCGCCGATCACTGCTTCCACTGCATCGGGGTCCGCAAAAACGCCCACAGCCTCGTGGGCGCTGTAACTCCATGCCTCTTCAGAGGAGTTGCGCTGATTCATATGATATGCCTTTCAAAGCTGTCGTGCCCCAGCGCCCGTGTGCATCGCAAAGCTGCTCAAGGCGCTTCCGCCCTGGACCAACAAGTAATGCATTAACTTGAGGATCGTTCCTGTTGCACCCCCGGCGACAAATTGAGGGACTTCCCGAAGAGAAGACGAAGCAGAAATCATTCCGGACAAACCGCCAGCACCGGGAAATCTGCACAGAACTAAATCGGAATTTCTGCCTGACGAAGCGATAGTCGCCGTGAACCGGAGAAACGAGCGGACGGCCGCCGTAAATCTAATCTAAAGGCTATCAAGAGACGAGCACGACGCCTTCTCAGACTTCGTGCGGGTCTAAGCCAGGATAGCCAAAGGCCCAGCGAGGTCTCGTTTCATTCCAAGTCTCAGTGATTCCTCACGAACTCGCAAACAAAATGGAACCGTTGTTGGACGGCATCTCAGAGTTGTAAACGCAGTCCAAAAAAATACTTTCGCAGCCCACGCTCCTTTGAGAAAATCAGTCCGGCACGCTGGCCGCCGAACAGGCTTTTTGGACTGGCGTCCAAGGAGGTTTTGGCCATAAAGATAGGCGCCGGTGACAGCGTAGATATGGAGATAAGATAGCGTGACCGATTATCGAGTCTACATCCTCAACGACAAGGGCCACATCCAGGGCGACACGGCTATAGTAAGCGCAGATGACGCTCAGGCGATCGAAGCTGCAAAGAAGATAGTCGGCGCTCGTAACGTGGAATTGTGGGACGGGGAACGCCTGGTAGGACGCTTCAAAACGACGCCCAACAGCTAGTCCGCGGCTCCCATCCCATGCCGCGCCATTGTGGCTGTGGCGCTACAATTACTTGTAGGGCTCCAGCATCCAGCACTCTTACGCCAGAGTAGCAGTACCCATATGGTATCCAGCAGCGGTACATCGCAACAATGGACGATGCGGCCTAGTTCGAACTCATTGATTTTTTGATAAAATGGTGCCCAGGGGCGGGATCGAACCACCGACACTGCGATTTTCAGTCGCATGCTCTACCAACTGAGCTACCTGGGCACTTCGGGAGCGCAGAAGCACCCCGGAGCGGGCGGTTTATAGTCAGGCCGGGCAGCCCTGTCCACCACGCTTCACCTCTGGCTACGCGCGGCGGCACAGCCATGCGGCAGAAGGCGTGTCCGACATAGGACGGAAGGGTGAGGACAGACCAACCCCGCACGGCAACCTCAACCACCGGATTCTCGCCTATCCGGCGTCCTCGTCGGCGTCCGGTTTACCCGGAATGGCGTAGGAGCCGGATAGCCAGCGATTCAGGTCGACATCCCGGCAGCGGTCGGAACAAAACGGCCTGGAAGCCTCGGCCGGCGGCTTGCCGCAGATCGGGCATGGTTTGGCCGAGGGCTGCGCCGGACGCCCTGCGGGGCCGACGCGATCGGGCGGCCTAGAGCCTTTTTCCGTTCCGATGGAATCGGAACGGGGCTCTGGATTCTTGTTTTGACGCGTTTTCTTCACGCGAACCGTATCCACTTCGCTCGAAAACGCTCTAGCTGGCATTCAACCAGCCAAAACGGATCGGAAAGCCTTCGCCGCCGAGCAGCGCCATCGATTCATAGAGCGGCAGGCCGACGATATTGGTGTAGGAGCCGACCATCTTGACCACGAACGATCCGGCGATGCCCTGCACGGCATAGCCGCCGGCCTTGCCGCGCCATTCGCCGGAGCCGACATAGGCCTGGATATCGTCCTCGCTCAGGCGCTTGAAGCGCACCCGCGTCTCGATCAGGCGCTGGCGGAAGGTTTCCTTCGGCGTCACCAGGCAAATCGCGGTGTAGACCCGATGGTTGCGGCCCGACAACAACCGCAGGCATTGCGAGGCTTCGTCAACCAGATTGGCTTTCGGCAGGATGCGACGGCCGACCGCAACCACCGTATCTGCGGCAAGAATGAAGGCGCCGCGCAATTCGTCGTCGAGGTGCACCGATTTGAGCGCGGCATCGGCCTTGGCCCGCGCGAGGCGGTTGGCGCAGGCGCGCGGCAGTTCGCCCCGCCGTGGAGTCTCGTCGACATCGCCCGGACGCAGCGCATCGGGCTCGATGCCGGCCTGGTTGAGCAGGCTGAGCCGTCGCGGCGAACCGGAAGCAAGAACGAATTTCGGGCGGCCCAGCATGCGGATTTTTGTTCGGGAGATTCGGCAGGGAATTTGCGCGGAACCTATCGGAAGGGCCTCTCCGAGACAACCGGGGAACAAGCGGTTTGTTATCCCCCGCGGACCGCCGAAATCAAATCTGTCACATGACAAGCACGTGTCCGGCGCACGACTACTCGCTCGCGGCGCCGGCTTTCGAAAAGCGCTTGCGGATACGCAGCAGCAGGCTGTCACAGACCTCGCGATAGGCTCGCAGTTTCTGCTCGCGATTGCCGTCGGTCCGGGTCGGATCGTGCGTTGGCCAGTATTCGACGTCGGCCGCAAGCGTGCGCGTCAGTTCCAGCGCCCTGTGATGCGCCTCCGGCGACAGCGTGATGATCAGGTCGAAATTGAGCCCTTCCCAATCCTCGAGCTCCTCGAACGTCATCGGCTTGTGACCGGAGATATCCTGGCCCAGTTCGGCCATCACGGCGACCGCGAACGGATCGAGTTCACCTTTCCTGACGCCGGCGGATTTGACGTAGAGTCGTTGCGGGAACATCCGCTGCAGCAGGCTCTCCGCCATCGGCGAGCGCACGCTGTTCAAGCCGCAGGCGAACAGCACGGCCTGGGGATTGCGCGGGCGCGGTGGCGCCGCCATGTGCTCACGACTCTTCTGTGCTTGGCGCGGCTGGGGCCGGAATCATCATGCTTCGCCCTTCCAGTGCAGGACGCAGATCAGCGTGAACAGCCGGCGCGCGGTTTCGAAATCGACCCGCACCTTGCCTTTCAGGCGCTCCTGCAGCGTGCGCGAGCCCTCGTCGTGAATGCCGCGGCGGCCCATGTCGATAGCTTCGATCTTGTCCGGCGTCGCGGTGCGGATCGCCTGGTAGTAGCTGTCGCAGATCATGAAATAATCCTTGACGATGCGCCGGAACGGCGTCAGCGACAACAGATGCGCCACCACCGGCGTGCCGTCCTCGCGGCGGATGTCGAACATCAGCCGGCTACCGGTGATGCCGATATGCAGGGTGAACGGGCCGCCTTCGGCGCCGTCGGGTGCGAACAGGTTTTGCTCGATCAGGTCGTAAATCGCGATCGCGCGCTCATGTTCGATGTCGGGACCGGACCGCCCGATCGATTCCTCATCGAGCTTCACCGCGACGATGCGATTGTTTGAATCGTCCTTCGGGCCGTCCTTCAAATTGTCCTTGGGCGGCGGCTTGGTCATGAGGGATTTTTTGGCAAATTAAGGCGCATGGCGACCGAACGGGCATGGGCCTCGAGCCCTTCGGCCTGGCCGAGCCTGATCGCCGCAGGCCCCAATGCGCGCAACTGGTCCGGTCCGCATTTGAGGATCGATGTCCGCTTCATGAAATCGAGCACGCCGAGCCCCGATGAGAACCGCGCCGAGCGCGCGGTCGGCAGCACGTGATTGGAGCCGCCGACATAATCCCCGATCGCCTCGGGCGTATGAGGCCCGAGAAAGATGGCGCCGGCATTGCGGATCCTGGCCGACAGCGCTTCCGGATCCGCGGTCATGATTTCCAGATGCTCGGCGGCGATCGCATCGGCCAATGGCACCGCATCATCGAGGTTCTTGACCATGATGATGGCACCGAACTGGCTCCACGCGGCACGCGCGATCTCCGCGCGCGGCAAGGTCTGCAATTGCGATTCGACGGCGCGCTCGACCTCGCTGGCCAGCGCCGCATCATCGGTGATCAGGATCGACTGCGCGGCGGCATCATGCTCGGCCTGCGCCAGAAGGTCGGCCGCGATCCAGCCGGCGTTGCCGGTGCGGTCGGCGATCACGAGCACTTCAGAGGGACCTGCGATCATGTCGATGCCGACCTTGCCGAACACCAGCCGCTTGGCGGCGGCGACATAGGCGTTGCCGGGGCCGACGATCTTGGCCACCGGCGCGATGGTCGCGGTACCCCAGGCCAGCGCCGCCACCGCCTGCGCGCCGCCGACCCGATAGATTTCGGACACGCCGGCGAGATCGGCTGCCGCCAGAACCAGCGGATTGAGCTTGCCGTCCGGCGAGGGCACCACCATCACCACGCGCGCGACGCCGGCGACCGTCGCCGGCACCGCATTCATCAACACCGAGGACGGATAAGCCGCCGTGCCGCCCGGAACATAGAGACCGACCGCGTCGATCGCGCGCCAGCGCCAGCCGAGTTCGACGCCCTCGGCGTCGGTGAAACGCTCGTCCTTCGGCATCTGCCGTCGATGGAAAGCCTCGATGCGGTCGCGCGCGAATTTCAGCGCTTCCAGCGTCGAGCCGTCACAGGCTTTCACGGCGGCATCGATCTCGGCCGCGGTCACGCGCAGCCGCTTTGCGTCGATGTCGAGCCGGTCGAATTTTCGCGTCGCCTCGATCAGCGCGGCGTCGCCGCGCGCCGCCACGTCATCGACGATGGCGCGGGTCGCCCGCTCGACATCGGCCGATGCCTCGCGCTTGGCGGCGAGAAACGTGCCGAAGCGCCGGTCGAAATCGGCGCTGTTTCTGTCGAGGCGGAGGGGCATGGCAGCCTTCTCGGTGGCTCCTTGAACCTGAATCGCAGGCCTATGCTCAATGGCGCGGCGACCAATGGCCGTCAACCCTTGAACTGCTGGAATTAAGACACTCGAACCTACCACGCTGCTAGCGCGCCCCCTCTCCCATTGGGAGAGGGTTGGGGTGAGGGGGGTACGCCCTATCGTTCGGCCGAAGCCCGCTCACCCGATTTGTACCGGACGATGCTCCGCATCGCCGGGGTAAATCGACCTCTCCCAACGGGAGAGGTGAAGAACATCACGCACCCAGCCCGGAGGACTCGGCGCCTTCGTCGAGATCGCTGATCCCGAAATCGTCGGCGCCAAAATCGGCCAGCTCGCATTCGAGGCATTCCACGTCGAGCCTGAGCGCACTGCCATGGCTGAACAACAACACCACGTTGCCGCCGGGAGGATCGGTCGGGTAAAACTCGATTCCGAGCAGTTCAAGGGCCACTTCCCGCGCCGCCTCCAGGTCGATGTTGCGCGACTTGCACGATAAAACGCGGTCGAACCGCAGCACCGAGATGAGCCGGCGCGGCGTGGCGCCCCCCGTCAGCGTCTGTTCCCAGTCCAGCCGGTTCATGCCGACCACCAGCCGCTTTTCGCCCTGGCGCCAGACAATGTCGGCAACCCGCACGTTGGCATCCTGAACATGGGCGGAAATGACCGCAAGGTCGTCGGCATCGAGCGCTATCAATTTGAGCTGGGCCGCCACCGCTGTCCCGAGCCTTCAATCGCTGATGCGCTGGATCGACGCACCGCAGCCCGACAGCTTCTCTTCCAGCCGCTCGAAACCGCGATCGAGATGGTAGACCCGGTTAACCATGGTCTCGCCCTCGGCAGCCAGCCCCGCGATCACCAGCGACACCGAGGCGCGCAGGTCGGTCGCCATCACCGGCGCCCCGCGCAGTTTCGCGATACCGTCGATGGTGGCGGTCTCGCCGTCCAGGCTGATCCGCGCGCCGAACCGTGCCAGCTCCTGCACATGCATGAAACGATTCTCGAAAATCGTCTCGGTAATCTGCGAACAGCCGCTGGCGCAGGCCATCAACGCCATCAACTGCGCCTGGAGGTCGGTGGGAAAACCCGGGAATGGCGCGGTCGAAACATTCACCGGCCCAACCCCGGCGCCGTTACGGGCCACCCGAATGCCCGCGTTGTTGGGGGTGATGATGGCGCCGGCCTGGGTCAGCACGTCGAGCGCCGATTGCAACAGTTCAGGCCGGGCGCCGGAAAGTTGCACGTCGCCGCCGGTCATCGTCACCGCCATCGCGTAGGTGCCGGTTTCGATTCGATCCGGCAGCACGGCATGCCGCGCGCCATGAAGCTTGGTGACGCCCTCGATCACGATGCGAGGCGTGCCGGCGCCGGAGACGCGCGCGCCCATCTTGTTCAGGCACTCGGCGACATCGGAGATTTCCGGCTCGCAGGCGGCGTTGCTGATAATCGTCGTGCCCTTGGCCAGGGTTGCCGCCATCAACGCAACATGGGTACCGCTGACCGTGACCTTGGGAAATTCGATATCGGCGCCCTTCAGCCCGCCCGGCGCCTTCGCGATCACATAGCCGCCGTCGATGGCGATTTCCGCGCCAAGTCTTTCCAGTGCCATGATCAGGAGATCGACCGGCCGGGTGCCGATGGCGCAGCCGCCCGGTAGTGAGACCTTGGCCTCATGCATCCGCGCCAACAGCGGCGCGATTACCCAGAAGCTCGCGCGCATGCGCGACACCAGCTCATAGGGCGCCGTGGTGTCGATGACGTCGGCGGCGGAAATATGCAGGGTCTGGCCCTGGTATTGCTGATCGCCGGAGCGCTTGCCCGCCGACATGATATCGACGCCATGATTGCCGAGAATGCGTTGCAATTGCGCGACGTCGGCAAGCCGCGGCACGTTGTCCAGGATCAGCGTCTCGTCCGACAACAGGCCGGCGATCATCAGGGGCAATGCGGCATTCTTCGCGCCCGAGATCGGAATGGTGCCGTTCAGCCTGTTGCCGCCCACGATACGAATGCGATCCATGCCGACCTGCCGATTGCGGTGAATAAAGTATAGGGCGAAGGAACCCCCGATGGCAAAAGCGTGAAATTTGCGGCTATTTCAAGTGGCTGGAAGTAATCAACCACAGGCATTTCGAGTCTTATTCCGGGTCGCGCATCGCGGAACGGCGGCTGCGTTAGAACCGATTGATGTCCTCGCTTTCCAGCACCGGCTTCGGATAGCCGTCGCGGGCAACGCCGATCATGGCGCGACCTACCCGCTCGGTGGTGGTCATCGATTTCGGCGAGGTGCGCACCAACAGCGCCAACAGCGGTGCGGTCACGGCATAGATCGGCTTCGCCCAGGCAAGATTCGACTGCACGCCGTGCAGCGGCTGGATGCCGGCGGGTCGAAACATGTAGGCAGCCTTGAATGGCAGCTTGAGCAGATCGTTTTCGGTCTTGCCCTTGACGCGCGCCCACATCACCGGCCCTCGCTCGGTCGAATCGGTGCCGCGCCCGCTAACATAGGTAAACACCATGCCGGGGTTGAGCCGAGCAAGAGTCGTGGCCGCTGCCATGGTCAGGTCGTAGGTCAGGTGCCGGTAGCGCTCGGCGTTCATTCCGACCGAGGAAACGCCGAGACAGAAGAAGCAGGCATCGTAGCCGGCAAGCCGGGATTCGATCGCGGAGTAATCAAGGAAATCATCGTGCAGGATTTCCTGCAGCTTGGGATCCTGCCTGCGGCACGGACGCCGCGCGATCGAGAGCACGCTCTCCACGCCCGGATCGACCAGGCACTCGCGCAGCACGCCCTGCCCGACCATTCCCGTTGTGCCGAATATGATGACTTTCATGATGTGATCTCGATGTGGTGCCAAGCGGCACAAGCGCCGCCTCATCTGTCACGCCGATATCAAGACGGCTGGTCATCCGCCTTCTCAGCGCCGTCGTCATTTGGTGAGACGTTCCGGCTATGGGAAGTCGGGGATGCCAGATCCGCGCGCGCCCTCGCCTGCGATTTCCGGCGCTTGAGATTTTCGCGCAGCGCCAGCTTCAGTCGGTCCTGCCGCGGATCCTGCCTGACGCCCTTGGCCACATCTTTCACAAATGCATCGGGTCGGCCCTCGCGTTTGCCGTCTTCATTCTGCATCATGGACCTGTTCGCTTCGCGTTTCGAAAATGATCGCGGGGAGAATACACCGACGGCGACATGCCTGCCGAAAGAAATACCGCTTAGGGCTTCGGCCGAGGAAAATGGGAACCGGAAGACCCGCACTGATCCGGCTGAAAGCGACCGCGGGTGGTGCGTGGAGCCGGCCATTTTGGCGTTTGACGTCCCGGTCCCGCGCTTGCGCGAAAGGGGGCCTTGTGGCAAGGATCGGCCCGCCTTGTCGAGGCCGTTGGGCCGATTCTCGAATCCGGGGCATGCTGCCGTAGCTCAGTGGTAGAGCACTCCATTGGTAATGGAGAGGTCGACAGTTCAATCCTGTCTGGCAGCACCATTTTTTACATAATGAAACCTGGCTTTGGCTCTGCGTCGCCACATTGTGGTATCCTGGAGTGCAGCAGTGAGACGCCGATTTTTACTAACCGCAGTCTGGTGCGCGTTGCTGTGCATCGGCACCAATCCATCCTCTTCGCGAGAGACCGCCGAAGGATTTGATGGCGTCGCCTGGACAGCGATCATCCCGGATGCCTTTCCGCGCTACATTTATACGTGGCATATGATTGCCGACGGCACCTATCGCGAGGACGGACGGGATGCCGCGACGGGAGCGGCCATTCAGGCCACGCTTTCCGGACAATGGAGCATCGACGGGCCGCGCATGATTCTCCGGCAGCGGGATCTAGCTTACGTGTTCGATGGCATGGTTTTGGGCGGCCTTTATACCGGAACGCTTTACCTGAACGGCCGTGCTGTTTCCCGGTTCTGTGCCGCCAAGGGTGAAAGCCCGCCGGCAAGTTGCGGCGAGAAACCCGGAGTGGCGCTGCTCGGCGAACTTACCCCAGGCTAGAGTCTTATCGGTCCTGATTGAATCAAACCCCGCTCCAGCTTTTATTCTGGCGAGGCTTTCTTCCTGCAGATCGGCCTCCACTCAAAAAACGCTGTAGCCGGTCGCTGTTGCGCGGCCTTTCGGATGGCCGAAGCGAGAGTGAGCAGAGGTGCCACAGCACATCTCGGTCACGCGTTCGTCATCGAATGATGAACGAAGCCGCGCTCCGAGGCCGGTGAATTAAGGCATCTTTGAGCTTTCATTAGGGCCCGATTAAGCACAGGAATCCGTTGTTCCGCCAATGGGTTGGGTTCTGCCTCGGTGTGACCGATCGGTGACAGCAATTCATGCAAAAGCGGTCTAATTGCGCGCCACGGGAGACGGGCCGGCACTCGGTTGATCTCGTTAAAACATCTGCTGGAGAACCAACAATGAAGAAGATTCTACTCGCCACTGTGGCCGTCGTCGCTCTCGGCGCGACCGCGCCTGCACTTGCAGCCGACCTCGGCGCTGCGCCGCGCTACACCAAGGCCCCACCCTATGTGGCGCCCGCGCCGATCTATAACTGGACCGGCTTCTACATCGGCGGTCATCTCGGCGGCGGGTTCGCCGGCGACAATAGTGTGTTGGGCTCCAGCCGTTTTCTCGGTGGCATCCAGGGCGGTGCCGACTATCAGTTCGCGCCCAACTGGGTCGCGGGCGTCGAAGCCCAGTACAGTTGGACCAGCAACAACAATGGCAGCCTGGTGCTCCCGGGCGGCACGCTCGTGAGCTCCAACAGCGACCAGCTCGGATCGGTCACCGGCCGTCTTGGTTACACCTTCGGCCCGGCGCTGCTGTACGCCAAGGGCGGCTATGCCTGGAAGGATGGCGATCATCTCGCCGTGACGACTGCCGGCGGCGTTCCGATCGCCTTCACCACCAGCGGCAACCATCGCGACGGTTACACCATCGGCACCGGCCTCGAATACATGTTCGCACCGAACTGGTCGGCCAAGCTCGAATACATGTATTACGATTTCGGCAGCACCTCCTTCGTGACCCCGGCCGGTCTCGCCGGCACCCGGTTCAATGACGACGAGCATGTCGTGAAGGCCGGTGTGAACTATCGCTTCAACTGGGGCAGTCCGGTTGCAGCCCGCTATTGATTTCACCTGATCGACACGGACGAAAAGGCCGGCCTCGCGCCGGCCTTTTTTCTCGAAGTGCAAAAATTGCACAAAGATCTGTAACCAGCACTGAGGAATTGTCGTCCTCGCCGGGCCTTTTCGGTTGCGCAAAGCCCGCGCCCGCTTGTCAGCGCCGCATCGGTTTTTGGCTGGCGCCCTGCCGCGGGTGCGGCTAAAGCCGGCAACCACTGGGTCGTCAAACATTTCGCAACAGATAGCGATGGATTCGAAAACAGAGCCGGTTCAGTCCTCCGCCGAGGCGCTGCGCTATCCCTGGGAAACTCATCCCGGCCCCGATGAGGTGGTCGAAGTGATGGCCGGCGTATTGTGGGTGCGGCTCAAGCTGCCGTTCCGGCTCAATCATGTGAACATTTATCTATTCGCCGACGGCGACGGCTGGACCGTGGTGGATTCCGGATTTGGCAACGAGGAGTCGATCGCAGTCTGGACCGCGCTGTTCGAAGGTCCGCTCAGGCATGTGAAGATCACGCGATTGATCGTCACCCATTCGCATCCCGACCATGTCGGCCTCGCTGGCTGGATCGTCGAGCGCTTCAACTGCCCGCTGTTCATGTCGCAGGTCGAATATCTGCAGTCGGTCTATCACCAGAACCGCGGCACCGAGGAGCGTCGCAACGCGCAGCGGCTGTTCTTCCGCCGGCACGGCATGGACGAGAACCTGACCGACAAATTGCTCGGCCGCGGCCAGGAATATTTGAAGCGGGTTTCGATCCTGCCGCCGTCCTATCACCGCATCTCGCATGGCGACGAGATTTCGATCGGCACGCGGCGCTTCAAGGTCATCACCGGCGGTGGCCATGCGCTGGACCAAGTGATGCTGTATTGCGCCGCGGACAAGCTGTTCCTGTCGGCGGACCAGGTGCTGAGCAAGATTTCGCCCAATGTCAGCGTCTGGGCGGTCGAACCGGAGCAGAATTCGCTTGGCGAATATCTGGCGTCGCTGGCCAGCCTGACGACCACCTTGCCCTATGACGCGCTGGTGCTGCCCGGCCATGGCGTGCCGTTCTACGGATTGAAGACCCGTATCAAGCAATTGGCTGATCATCACGAGGAACGCTGCCGGCTGATCGCGGACGCCTGCCGGGAGAACTCGAAAACATCCAAGGAGCTGGTGCCGGTGGTGTTCCACAAGCACGTCCTGGACGCGCACCAGATGGGCTTTGCCGCCGGTGAACTGATCGCCCATGTCAACTACATGCTGGTCGAGGGCCGCCTGAAGGCCGAACTGGCCGAAGGCGTGCTTCAGTTCCGGACCACCTGAGGCACAAAATCCCTCGTTTCCGGCCACCCGGCCTCGCTTCGCCAATTCTGCCGAACCGGCGAGGCGCTCTTTCGATCTAATCAAATAGGCGCAATCGGCACAGAAGTTCTAGTTCGGTATTGCGGCGTATTGCCGGCGCGGCCTTAGCGTGTTGATCGTGATCACCTTTTGATCCGTGGCTTGAGCCCGTCATCAGGTTAATGGCACTGCCGAAAGACAATTACGGCTCGACATTAGAGCTGGAAAAGCTCTAGAAAGGAGCCGGCCATCCCGCCGGGTTCCCGTTTCCAGAGTACGCCATGGACTACAACCAGTTCTTCCGCACTGCCGTTAACCACCTGCATGATGAACGCCGCTACCGGGTCTTCGCCGATATCGAACGGATGGCGGGTCGGTTCCCCCATGCGGTGTGGCATTGCCCACAGGGGCCGCGAAATGTCGTGATCTGGTGCTCGAACGACTATCTCGGCATGGGCCAGCATCCCAAGGTGATCGGCGCCATGGTCGAGACCGCGAGCCGCGTCGGTACCGGCGCCGGCGGCACCCGCAACATCGCCGGCACCCATCACCCGCTGGTGCAGCTTGAGCACGAACTGGCCGATCTCCACGGCAAGGAAGCGGCCCTGCTATTCACCTCCGGCTATGTCTCGAACCAGACCGGCATCTCGACCATCGCGAAACTCATTCCGAATTGCCTGATCCTGTCGGACGCGCTGAACCACAATTCGATGATCGAAGGCGTCCGCCAGGCCGGCTGCGAGCGCCAGATCTTCCGCCACAGCGACATGGCGCATCTTGAGGAATTGCTGCGCGCCGCCGGACCCGACCGGCCGAAGCTGATCGCCTGCGAAAGCCTGTATTCGATGGACGGCGATATCGCGCCGCTGGCAAAGGTCTGCGACCTCGCCGAGCGCTACGGCGCCTTGACCTATGTCGATGAGGTTCACGCGGTCGGTATGTACGGCCCGCGCGGCGGCGGCATTGCCGAGCGCGACGGCGTGATGCACCGGATCGACATCCTGGAAGGCACGCTGGCCAAGGCGTTCGGTTGCCTCGGCGGCTATATCGCCGGTGGTGCCGATATCATCGACGCCGTGCGCTCCTATGCACCCGGCTTCATCTTCACCACCGCGCTGCCGCCGGCGATCTGTTCGGCAGCGACAGCTGCGATCCGGCACCTGAAAACCTCAGGCTGGGAGCGCGAGCGCCACCAGGAACGCGCTGCCCGCACCAAGGCGATTCTGACCGCCGCGGGCTTGCCTGTCATGTCGAGCGACACCCATATCGTGCCGCTGTTCGTCGGCAATCCCGAGCGCTGCAAGCGCGCCAGCGACATGCTGCTGGAGCAGCACAACATCTATATCCAGCCGATTAACTATCCGACGGTCGCCAAGGGCTCCGAACGGCTGCGGATCACGCCGTCGCCCTATCATGATGACGGGTTGATCGACCAGCTCGCCGACGCGCTGCTGCAAGTCTGGGAGCGTCTCGGCTTGCCGCTCGGCGAGAAGTCGCTGGCCGCCGAATAGCGCTACACCGCAGCGCAGCAAAGCGTTGGGATCAAAGTAGCGCTGGTATCAAAGTAGCGTTTGGATCAAAGTCCTGGCATCCATAAAGACCTGGCATGCATCGTGCCTTGCAGGTCTGGCGCGGCTATATTCAGCCGATGTGACGGCATCCGGTTAAGGTGGCGCCCGTGGGGCATGCCCTTGGGCCATTCTCCGTCATCGCAAAGGAGCAAGCAGCAATGCTGCACGACTGGGGCGTGATTGCAGCCGCATTCGGCTACATCGGGTTCCTGTTTTTCGTGGCCAGCTACGGCGACCGCCTGTCGCCGGCGCAGCGTGGCCGCGCCAGTTCGCTGATCTACCCGCTGTCGCTGGCAATCTACTGCACCTCCTGGACCTATTACGGCTCGGTCGGATTCGCCGCCCGCACCAACATCGATTTCCTCGCGATCTATATCGGACCGGTGCTGATGATCGCTTGCGCCACGCCGATCCTGCGTCGCGTAATCCAGCTCGCCAAATCGCAGAACATCACCTCGATCGCCGATTTTATCGGCGCCCGCTACGGCAAGAGCCAGGCCGTCGCCGCCACCGTGGCCCTGATCGCGATCATCGGCTCGGTGCCTTATATCGCGCTGCAGCTCAAGGCGATGGCGTCGTCGCTCGAGACCATCCTGAGCGAAGACCAGGCCTTCTCCCGCATTCCGATCTTCGGCGATATAGCGCTGATGGTAACGCTGGCGATGGCGGCGTTCGCGGTATTGTTCGGAACCCGCCAGACCGATGCGACCGAACACCAGCACGGTCTGATGCTGGCGGTCGCCTCCGAGTCCATCGTCAAGCTGGTGGCGTTTCTTGCCGCCGGTGCTTTCGTCACCTTCTGGATGTTCAATCCGGCGGAGCTGGTCGAGCGCGCGATGAAAACGCCGGAAGCGGTACGCGCCATCGACTATATGCCGTCGATCGACCATTTCCTCACCATGGTGCTGCTGTCATTCTGCGCCATCATGCTGTTGCCCCGGCAATTCCATGTCGCCGTGGTGGAGAATTCCAGGGATAGCGATGTCAAGCGGGTGCGCTGGCTGTTCCCGCTCTACCTGGTCGCCATCAACCTGTTCGTGATTCCGATCGCACTTGCAGGCCTGGTGGTCTTTCCGTTCGGCGCGGTCGACAGCGACATGTTTGTGCTGGCGCTGCCGATAGTGGGCAACGCGCCGCTACTGAGCATCGGCGTTTTCATCGGAGGCCTGTCGGCGGCAACCGGCATGGTAATGGTGGAATGCGTTGCGCTGGCGATCATGGTTTCCAACGACCTCATCCTGCCGCTGGTGCTGCAGCGCCGCGACTCGGAACGCGGTACGCAGAAGGACTTTGGCGACTTCCTGCTCAAGGCGCGCCGCTTTGCGATCTTCGCCATCATGGTGATGGCGTATTTCTACTATCGCGTGCTCGGCAATACCCAGCTGGCGGCGATCGGGCTGTTGTCGTTTGCGGCCGTCGCGCAGTTGGCGCCGGCATTTTTCGGCGGCCTGTTCTGGCGGCGCGCGACAGCGCGGGGCGCCATGGGCGGCATGCTGGTCGGCATCGCGGTGTGGATCTACACGCTGTTCCTGCCGAGCTTTCTGGAAGGCAGCACCGCCGGTCTGATGCTGCTGCAGCACGGCCCGTTCGGCATCGCGGCGTTGCGCCCGCAAGCGCTGTTTGGCGTCACCTTGACGCCGCTGGTGCATGGCGTGCTCTGGTCGCTCTCGCTCAACATCCTGACCTATATCGTGCTATCGCTGGCGCGGATGCCGTCGTCGATCGAACGTCTGCAGGCCGATCTTTTCGTACCTACAGCATTCGCCCCGGTCGCGCCGACATTCCGGCGCTGGCGCACCACGGTGACGGTGCAGGACATTCAGAACACGGTGGCGCAGTATATCGGCCCCGAGCGCGCCCGCCATTCATTCGGAACCTTCGCCGCTACGCACCCGGCCCCGCTCGATGCATCCGCGCCAGCCGATTTCGGCCTGCTGCAGCACGCCGAACATTTGATCGCCTCCTCGATCGGGGCTGCCTCCTCACGGCTGGTGATGTCGCTGCTGCTGCGCAGGCGAACCGTTTCGGCCAAGGCAGCGCTGAAACTGCTCGACGATTCCCACGCCGCGCTGCATTTCAACCGAGAGATCCTGCAGACCGCGCTGAACCACGTGCGACAGGGTATTGCCGTGTTCGACGCCGATCGGCAGCTGATCTGTTCCAACCATCAGTTCAGCTACATTCTTGGCCTGCCGCTGCATCTCGTGCAGCTCGGGACTCCCTTGCAGGAAATCCTCGAATTCATGGGCGCGATCAGTCCGCCGAGCGAGGAAGACGGCAAGGCTCTGCTGGAAAGACGGCTTGCCACCTATACCACCGAAGGCGAGCCGTATCTGGAACGGCTTCACGGCCGCCAAATGGTGATCGAGGTGCGCAGCAACCGGATGCCCGGTGGCGGACTGGTTATCACTTTTTCCGACGTCACGCCAAGCTTCGAGGCCGCCGAGGCGCTGGAGCGCTCCAACGCCACGCTGGAAAAGCGCGTTCGCGACCGCACCGAGGAGCTGACGCGGCTGAACTCCGAGCTGGCGCTGGCCAAGAGTATCGCCGAGGATGCCAACGTCTCCAAGACCCGGTTCCTGGCGGCAGCAAGCCACGACATCCTGCAGCCATTGAATGCGGCGCGGCTCTATGTGGCGAGCCTCGTCGAGCGGCAGAGCGGCAGCGAGGATGGGCGGCTGGTCGAAAACATCGACGATTCACTGGAGGCGATCGAGAATATCCTCGGCGCGCTCCTGGATATTTCCCGGCTCGATGCCGGCGTCATGACGACGTCGATCGCCAGTTTCAAGATGGCCGACCTGATGCGTTCGCTCGAGATCGAATTCGCGCCGATCGCGCGGGCCAAGGGGCTGAAGCTGACCTTTGTACCGAGCGCGCTGCCGGTGGAGTCCGACCGGCTGCTGCTGCGGCGGCTTCTGCAGAACCTGGTCTCCAACGCTATCAAATATACCCCGCGCGGGCGCGTGCTGGTCGGCTGCCGAAGACGCGGCCAATCGCTGCAGATCTGCGTCTATGATACCGGCGTCGGCATTCCAATTCTCAAGCGCGGCGAGATCTTCAAGGAGTTTCACCGGCTGGAACAGGGCGCGCGGATCGCGCGCGGCCTCGGGCTCGGGCTGTCGATCGTCGAGCGCCTGGCGCGCGTGCTCAATCACCGCATAGCGCTGGATTCCAACGTCAGCGGCGGCTCGTTCTTTTCGGTGACGGTGCCGACCGCGAAGGCCATCAACTTCACCTCGGCCCTCACCAGCGCCACGCCGACTTCGAAGATGCCGATGAGCGGCGCGCTGATCGTCTGCATCGAGAACGATGTGGCGATTCTGGATGGCATGAAGACCTTGCTGAAGGCCTGGAATGCCGAGGTTATCGCAGCGGCGGATCCCGATGCTGCGATCGAGGCGATCGAGGCCGCCGGCAGACGGATAACCGGCCTTCTGGTCGACTACCATCTCGACCGCGGCAACGGAGTCGCCGCGATCAGGGACATTCGCCGTCGCTTCGGCGACACGATTCCAGCAATCCTGATTACCGCCGATCGCAGTCCGCATGTCAGGGCCACCGCGCAAGAGGAGAAAATCGCGGTGCTGAACAAGCCGGTCAAGCCGGCATCACTGCGGGCCCTGATCGGCCAGTGGCGCACCAGGCAGATGATAGCGGCGGAATAAGCGCTTCACGCGGTGCGGTGCTATTGCGGCGCCGGCGTGTCCTGCCGCCACTGGTCGCCGGCAATTTTAGCCGCCGCGATCACCGCCTGGGTACGGCTTTCGACGCCAAGTTTCTGCAGGATCGCAGAGACATGCGCCTTGATGGTCGCTTCCGACACGCCAAGCTCGTACGCGATCTGCTTGTTGAGCAGCCCTTCGGACAACATCATAAGCACCCGGACCTGCTGTGGCGTCAGCGTCACCAGACGGTCGCGCAGCCTTGCCATATCCGGATCGGCTGCGGATGACAGATCGGTATCTGGCGGCACCCAGACATCGCCATCCATCACCTTGACGATCGCATTGCGCAACGTATCGACGCCAAACCGCTTGGGAATGAATCCGGAGGCGCCGAAGTCGAGGGATCGTCGGATCGTGCTGCCGTCGTCGCTTGCCGACACGATCACCACGGGGATCGCCGGATATTGCGCGCGCAGGTAGATCAAGCCGGAAAAGCCGCGGATGCCAGGCATCGACAGATCGAGCAGCACCATATCGACACCGGAGTCCTGCTCGAGCAGCGCGGTCAATTCATCGAACGATCCCGCTTCGTCGATCTTCGCCGAGGTTAGGACGCTTGCCACCGCTTGCCGCAACGCGTCGCGAAAAAGCGGATGGTCGTCGGCAATGACAAGATGGGTGCTGCTAACCATTTGCAAGACAATGTGAGGTAACGCGTGGCCGCTCCATGGAGTTTGCCAGGCGAGCTTTACGTTGGACAATTCTCCCCTGCCGTGGTCCCGCATGCAAGCGAGGAGTATTGCTTTGCGGCGATGCAGTTAATCGGACCCCTTTGTGCAGCGCAATAGAACAGTACACGCATGCACGAAGGTCGCGGCGCTTCGAATCCCCGTTCGAGGTCAAAGCCTCCGATTTAACAATGTTTCACGGTAATATTATCGTGACAAAATGTGCCGGATAAGGCTGGGTCGGATCCCGTGAAGAAAACCGACATCGGCATGACCATGGCGGCCGCGTAGCGATCCGAGCCGGTTCTGTATCAAGATCAAGCTGTCGCCCCGCAAAATTGCAGCACGACCTCGCGCTGATGCGGACGGGCGCGATGTTCGATCAGGTAGATCGCCTGCCAGGTTCCCAAGGCAAGTTCGCCGCCAAGCACCGGAATATGCAACGAGGTCGCCGTCAGCATGGTTTTGACGTGCGCCGGCATATCGTCAGGGCCTTCCGCATCATGGCTCCATCCGGCATCTTCGGGCGCGAGCCGCTCGAGCGTTGTCGTCAAGTCAGCGAGCACCGAGGGGTCGGCATTCTCCTGGATCGTCAACGACGCCGAAGTGTGACGGATGAAAAGTAATACCGTGCCGTCGCGGGCGCGCGCCTCGCGCACGAATTTCACAATCTCGGCAGTGAGATCGACGAAGCCCGCTTTCGATGTCTGGACGGTCAGCAGTGACGACACGATCGACGCAGCGGTAACGCTCGACGGTGCGCTGCGGCTGGATTTGGCTGAGGTCATGGAATGTCTCGCACGTTCGGACGCTTATCGGACCGTCGCATCAAATCCTGCCGCCGATGTCCTTCTGCATCCGATCGGCCATGTCGACCAGACGCCGCCACGCCTGCTCAAGCGCCGATATCATCCGATCCATGTCGCGATCGCTCGGCAACGGGATTTCGATCTTGCGTTCGCCTTCGGCGGCCTTCGGCTCGGGCGGATTCTTCAACGAGTCCCCCTTCGGCAGCGGTTCGTCGATCTTGCCCGGCGCGGTCGCCTCGCGCTCGGCCAGTTGCGCTTTGAGCTTGTCGTTATCGGCCTGCAACCGGCCGATTTCCGTATCAAGCGCGGCCCGTTCGTCAGGCGCGGTGTAGCAGGCCCAGCCGTTGCCATTGTTGGTGCAGGTCGATACCGCACCGGTCCGGCTATCGAGCCGCAGCACGCCATCAGGGATCGGCGACAGCGTATAGCGACCGTTTTCGGCATCCGGCATCGGCTGCGCCAAAGCTGCGACCGCGCCAAAAGCGACAGCAGCGGCCGCGAGCCAACCAAACAATCGTGGCAGCGCAACAATCGTCATGGAGGTGCTCCGCCTCTAAATGCCGATGCGAGAACCGATGCTAGACTTGCGACCGATAGGGCTTACGGCCCGACTTCAACGCGTCCGCGAGCAGTTCGATCCGATCCTGCCCCCAGAATACCTCACCGTCGAGCACATAAACCGGCGAACCGAATACGTCGGCCGCGAGCGCATCCTGACGGTTCTGCTCGTAGGTTGCACTGATCTCATCCGACCCCGAGCGCTCGACCAATTGTTTGCCCGGAAGCCCGCAATCGTCGGCCATTCTGGTCAGCACCGCAGGATCGGCCAGATTGAGCTGGTCCTCCCACACGCCGGCAAATGCCCTGCACAGCAATGGATCGGGATCGTGGCCCGCCTCGAGCGCCGCGATGACGAGGCCATCGGCAAGCCGCGCGTTGAATGGCCAGTTCGCCGGCTGCAAATGAAAATTCAGGCCGCGCTTGTCGCGCCAGCGCTGCAGTTCGACCATCCGATAACGCTGCCGTACCGGATGGCGTTTCATCAACGGCAGGCCTCCGGTTTCGGAAAACAGGTCGATCAGCACCACCGGCTTGTGATTCACCTGGAGATCGTAGGTCTGCACGACTTCCCGGAACAATTTGTGCCCGATATAAGCCCAAGGGGATTGCAGCGAGAAATAATAATCGACCTGGCGCGGCATGCGGCTCCCCGGGCTTGGAGATTCCTCACCATCCCAACAGACGAGCCAGATCGATGCAAGATCGATTGCGGCCGGACGGCCGCTTGATAGGCTGGTTAGTCCGCCCGCGCCGCGGCTTTCGCGAGGCGCCGTCCGTACCACATCCGCCGCAACAGCGGATCTTTTGCGATCAACTGATGATAAAGCACGGCAGCTACGTGCAGAGCGATCAATCCGGCAAGCAGCAGCGCGAGATAGCCGTGCGCGACAAAGCCTGGATAGGACGAAAAGTCAGGCGGCAGCGGCTCGCCCGAGCCCTGGAACACGATTCGGTTGAGACCGGCCAAAATCGCGGTGGCGTAGCCGGTTGCGACCATCAGGAACACCACGGCATAAAAGCCATAATGGACCGCCTGCGCGGTACGCTCTGGCAGTGGGCCTGTCGTCGCGTCCGCCGGTCGCGCCGCCCGCAGCCGAACCATCAGCCGGATCGCCGTCAAGATGAAAATCACCATGCCGAGCGACATATGGACGAGCAGAACGCCGACCTTGTGCGGATCGGAGTTCGGCATCGACGCCAGCAGGAAAAAGCCCGCGCCGAGCATGATGACGAGCAGAATGGCGAGCAGCCAGTGCAGCGTCACCAGGAGTGGATGAAATCGGGTGACCAACGTCACGCCGACGCAAGCCCGGCGACTACGCGCTCCAGATTGCCGACGAACTTCTGCCAGCCGTAGGTCGCACCTCGATAATTGGCGTCTTGATCGGGACCGAAGCCGGATTGCTCCATGCGCAGCAGCGTTCCGCTGCTCGTCGACGTCAGCGTCCAGGCGACGACCGTCTCCAGCCCCAAAGCGCCCCAGCTATAGGAGAGCTTGCTGTTGGGCTCGACAACCAGCACTTCGCAATCGATGACGCCGTTCCACTGGGGCATCGGTGTGGAGCGGAAATTAAATCGGTGTCCAACGACGGGCTGGAAGTCGTTGTCCATCAGCCACTCCTTGATCAGCGGACCTTGCGTGAGGGCTCGCCAGATTTTTTCCGGCGGGTGCGACAATTCCCTTTCGATTTCGACGGAGCGGGTAGCGGCAGCAGTCATTGGTCCATCCTTTTGAGCAGGTCTTCGAGCCGATCGAACCGGTCGCGCCAGAACGCGCCGTAGAGAGCCATCCAATCGACCAAGGGGGCGAGTCCTTTCGGCTCGGCGCTGTAGTGAGTTTCTCGGCCCCGGCGGCGATCGCGCACCAGGCCGGCCAGCTTCAGAGCGCTCAGATGTTTCGATACCGCCGGTTGCGAGACGCCGGCAAAATCGGTCAATGCATGAACGGTCTGCTCGCCTTCGCGGCTTAGTCGTTGGAAGATCGCGCGGCGTGTCGGATCGCCGAGGGCTTTGAATATGGCGTCGGTAGTGACTTCCATGACCAATCCATAACCTTATGGTTATTGATCGGTCAAGCCCGGAAATCGCAAGGCCCGGTTTTGGCGATCCGGCGCAAGGCTGCTGCAGTGCGGCGACCGTTCCACAGGCCGCTCGAGGAGGAGGAAATAAATCAGAATAATCAATGCACTAACCGGTTACGACGCAATCTTGACTTGGTTTGGCTCGATAAGTATGGTCCGCGCGGCTTTTGAGGGTGACGGGGCGTCATTTCCATCCACGCGGCATCGTTTCGGGTCTCGACAGCATGGCTGAAGGCACGAACGGAAGCGGAAGCGGAAATAGCGATAAATCGTCCTCCGACGAAGCTGCGCTTTCCGCAAGGCTCGGAAGTCTGGATCAACGGTTGTCCGAAATTCGGGGCAGCCGCAAAGTCGAGACTGACCAACTCGGATCTGGAAGCGGAAACGGCGCAGCCAGAGCATCGGCGATGGCGTTCGGTTTCCGGCTTTCCTCGGAGTTGATCGCCGGCGTGGTCGTCGGAGGGTTGATCGGCTGGGGTATCGACCATTTGCTGTCGATTTCGCCTTGGGGACTCATCGTGTTTGTCCTGCTCGGCTTCACCGCCGGCGTGGTCAACGTGATCCGATCGGCGGGCGCTGCTTCGGACCGAACCGGCCGTTAAGGCCGGACCAATTGATTGCAGGACGCCGGCGTGGCCGGCCGAACAAGAGATACGGCGCGGATGATCAATCCGATCGAACAATTCGAAATTCACAAGCTCTTCACGATTGGCCATATCGGCAATCAGGAGATCGCCTTCACCAATTCCTCGGCCTACATGTTCGGCTCGGTAGCGTTGATCTCGCTGCTGATGATCGGAGCCGGACGCAAGCTCGTCCCGGGCCGTCTGCAATCGGTGGCTGAGATCAGTTACGAATTCGTCGCCAATACCATCCGCTCTACGGCCGGCAAGGAAGGAATGAAATTCTTCCCGTTGGTGTTCTCGGTGTTCATGTTCGTCACCGTATCGAACATGGTTGGGGTCATTCCGTACAATTTCACGGTCGCCAGCCACCTCATCGTCACCGCGGCGCTCGCCGTCCTCGTGTTTGTGACGGTGCTGATCTACGGTTTCTACAAAAACGGCCTGAAATTCCTCAAATTGTTCGTACCCTCAGGCATTCCGGTCGCAATCCTGCCGCTGGTCGTGTTCATCGAGGTGTTCTCCTTCTTCCTGCGGCCGATCTCGCACTCGGTGCGTTTGTTCGCGAACATGCTCGCGGGCCACATCGCGTTGGCGGTGTTCGCAAGTTTTATTCCCATGCTGGCGGGTCTCGGCATTGCCGGTTATTTCGGCGCCGTGCTGCCGCTCGGCATGGTGATCGCGCTGAGCGCACTCGAAATTCTGGTCGCCTTCCTGCAGGCCTACGTGTTCACCATCCTCACCTGCATCTATCTCAACGATGCTATCCATCCGGGCCACTGACCGGCCCACAACACCAAACATCGAGAAGGAGTTCGTTCCATGGATCCGATTGCCGCGAAGTACATTGGCGCCGGGATTGCCTGCATTGGCATGGGTGGCGCCGGCGCAGGCGTAGGCATCATCTTCGGCAACTATCTTGCCGCCGCGGTGCGCAATCCTTCGGCAGCCCAGGGCCAGTTCGGCAACCTGATTTTCGGCTTCGCCGTGACCGAAGCGCTCGGCATCTTCTCGCTGCTGATCGCGCTGTTGCTGCTGTTTGCACTCTGATTTCGCCCAGCGCCTATCCCGGATAGGCGGTTCAAGCCGAACAGGAGAAGCCGGTGGCTGACAGTCATGGCGACGGCACGACGGCCCACACCGAAGTTCCTGCCCAAAAGCACGAATTTCCGCCGTTCCAGAAAGACACCTTTGCCTCGCAACTGGTGTCGCTGCTGATCGCGTTCGTCGCGTTGTATCTGATCGTTTCGCGTATCGCGCTGCCGCGGGTCGGCGGCGTGATCGACGCACGGCAGGATGTGATCGACGGCGATCTGGCCGCCGCGCAAAAGCTAAAGGATCAGTCCGACGCCGCGTTGAAATCCTACGAGAACGAATTGGCCTCGGCCCGTTCCCGGGCGCAGGCGATCGGCACCGAGACCCGCGAAAAACTCAACGCGGCCTCCGACGCCGAGCGCAAGGCGCTGGAAGAAAAGCTGTCGGTTAAACTGGCCGAGGCTGAAAAGACCATCGCCTCGACGCGCGCGACGGCCATGAGCAATGTGCGCGGCATCGCGGCAGATGCGGCCGCTGCGATCGTGCAGCGACTTGCCGGTGTGCAGCCCGATGCCAAGTCGGTCAACAGCGCCGTCGACGCCTCGTTGAAGGGATAATCGACCATGTTCGCCGAACCGGAATTCTGGGTCGCCATTGGCTTCGCCATCCTGATGGGTGTGTTCATCTATATCGGCGCCCATCGCACGGTGCTGACTGCGCTCGATCACCGCCGCGACCGTATCAAGAGCGAACTCGACGACGCGCGCCGGCTGAAGGACGAGGCCGCCAAACTGCTCGCGGAGTACGAGGCCCGCCACGCCAGCGCCGAGCGCGAGGCGCAGGATATCATTACCTCGGCAAAGGCCGAGGCCGAACGCATCGCTGCCGAAGCCAAAGCCAAGATGGAAGATTTCGTGGCGCGGCGGACCAAGACCGCAGAGGGCAAGATCGCGCTGGCCGAAGCCCAGGCGATCGCCGACGTCCGCTCGGCGGCGGCCACTGCCGCAGTCGCCGCAGCCTCCACGATCCTGTCGCGATCGGTCAAGGGCCAGGTCGCCGATGATTTGTTGTCCAAAGGCATCGCCGAAGTTCGCGCCAAGCTGAACTGAACGACACCTGTCCGGAAACCAAAACCGGCGCTTCGCGCCGGCGTCGATGCATCTACCTCTTCTTCCTCGCCGCTTTGGCCTTCGGTTCGGGCGTCAGCGCCTGCGGATCGAAACCGATATAGAAAATGTAGGAATCGCTGACCGCTGCCGCCGGCGCGGGATACAGGATGTCATCGGCGATCAAAGTGAACGGCACCGATCCGTCTTCCGTCATGGCCACTGTGGTCCGGTAGGCTTTGGTAGCGATCGTCTTCTCGCTGACGCCACCCTGCACCACGGCAACCCGTAGCGGCACCTCGATGGTATCCGGCGCGCCGGCCGGGCCCGCGATCACCCGACCCTGAATACCGATCCGCGCGGTGATGTCGCTGCCATTGCGGACACATTCCCGCGCCATCCTTGTGATCGTCGCCTCAAAGCGCACGTCATTGCCAATCGCCGGCTTGCCCGGCATCGCCACCAGGTAGGTGGAGGCTCCGGCGCGAATGCTGACGGGCGGGCAGTTCAACTCGGGCTCGGGCCCCTGCGGATCCACCAGAGGTATGTCCTCCTGCTTGCTGCCCCCGCCAAACAGGCTCTTGAAGCGGTCGGTGAGCGATTGCGCCGATGAGCCGGCGGTAGACATGCTGTAACCGATCGCCAGCAGAACGGCGGCCGATGTCGCCGCCTTCCGATATTCGCCCAACCGAAATGCCGTCATGATCCGACGCCTGTCCCCCATATGACGTCCCTAGGCCTCGCATATTCCATCATTTCCAGCCGGGGTTATAGCAGCGCAATGGCGGCGAACCAAAGGCATCGGACAACGCATCCGCCGGGCCGATCCGGGAAGCTTTTCGATCGCTGGTTCAACCGCGAAAATCCTCATGCAACAGGCCGAACAGCAGGTGATCCTGCCAGACGCCATTGATGCAGAGATAGCGCCGCGCCAGCCCCTCTCGCGAGAAGCCGCATTTCTCCAGCACCCGGATCGACGGCGCATTGGAGGGGATGCAGGCGGCCTCGATGCGATGCAGATTGAGTTCGCCAAACAATGACGGCAGCAACACGCGGAGCGCGGCCGTCATGTAGCCGCGATGGGCGTAGGGCTGCCCGATCCAGTAGCCGATGGTGCCGGCCTGCACGATGCCGCGGCGGACATTGGCCAGCGTCACGCCGCCGATCATCGCCCCGTCGGACTCGCGAAACACCATGAACGGATAGGACCGGTCGGCGGCGATGTCCTCGACGTAGCGGCGCAACCGGCGGCGGAAACCCAAGCGGGTCAGATCGTCAGACGGCCAGATCGGCTCCCACGGCGTCAGATAGTTGCGGCTGGTTTCGCGCAAATGCGCCCATTGCAGGAAATCGGACATCTGCGGCGCGCGCAGCATCAGTCCGTTGCCGCGTGGCACGAGTGCGGGCGATCCGCTGGCTGGTAATCGAAACAACGCCATAGGCGATACTTCCCAAAGGTAACCAAAGAGGGCTGAGATTTCCGCGACCTAGCCGAAACGTCCTACCGGGGCGAAACGTCCTAGTGAAGACGAGCTTTCGCTTTCGATCTGGTTAATCCTTCCGCAAAAGACACCGCCGTGTCCAGACCCCTGCCGCTGCCAAGAGCAACCACCGCGGGTTGGCTGCGCGACAACAGGCCCCGCGCAGCGTTGCGGCTGGAGTCCACGTTGACGGCGTCGATCCGCGCCACCAGTTCTTCCACCGTCAACGGACGACCATAGGCCAGGATGTGCCGCGCCAATTGCTCGGCGCGTGCGCTGCAGCTTTCCAGCGCCATCAACAGGCCTGTCTTCATCTGGGCCTTGGCGCGCGCGACTTCGGCTTCGGTCAGGGTTTCGACCGCCTCGTTGATGACGTCGACGACCACTTCCATCATCTCGGGCGCGTCGGCGGGATCCGTGCCGGTGTAGAGCCCGAAGAATCCGGTGTCGGCGTAGGGCGCGTGGAAAGTGTAGATCGAGTAGCACAGACCGCGCTTCTCACGTACTTCCTGGAACAGCCGCGACGACATCCCGCCGCCGAGTACATTGGTAAAGACCTGAAGCGAGAACAGCGACAAATCCGATTGCGGCACGCCTTCCAGCCCCAACGTCAAATGCGCCTGCTCGAGTTCACGATGCACGACGCGCGAACCGCCCTTGCCGAACATCGCAGGTTGCGGCTTCGGCCCTGGCGCCGATTCAAGGCCGGAAAATCGCTGGCTGGCTTCCTCGACCAGCCGCTTGTGATCGACCGCGCCTGCCGCGGCCACCACCATGTCGGGACCGCGGTAATGCGTCGAAAGATAACCGCGCAGCGTATCGCGATTGAAGGCCTTCAGGGTCTTGGCGGTCCCCAGCAGCGAACGCCCCATCGGCTGGTCCGGATAGCACAGTTCGTTGAGATGCTCGAATACGACATCGTCCGGAGTGTCCTGGGCGGCGCCGATCTCCTGCACAATGACGTTTTTTTCACGTTCCAGTTCGTCCGGCACAAAGGAGGGATTGGCGAGAATATCGGACAGAACGTCAAGCGCCAGCGGTACGTCCGCCTTCATTACCCGTGCGTAGTAAGCGGTGGTCTCGGTCGAGGTCCCGGCGTTGAGATCGCCGCCGACCGCCTCGATTTCCTCGACGATCTCGCGCGAGGAACGACGCGTAGTGCCCTTGAACGCCATGTGCTCGAGCAAATGCGAGATGCCGTGCTCGTTGGGCTTTTCGTCGCGGCCGCCGACGCCGGCCCAGACGCCGAGCGCCGCGGTTTCCAGATGCGCCATGGTATCGGTAATAACCGTGAGGCCGGATGGAAGCCTGGTGATGTCGATGCTCATCCGGCAACTCCCTGCTTTGCGGTGCGACTAACCGACCGCACGAACCTCTCGACCTCAACCTGGTCGCTCTTCATGATCTTGACGTGTTCCTGTTTGGTCATCAGGCCTTCGAGCCAGACTGGCAATTCCGGCCGAACCCCGCAGGCGGCCTGTACCGCATCGGGGAATTTTGCGGCATGCGCTGTCGACAGCACGATATTTGGAATGATCGAATCCGGCGTGTCACGGTCGGCGACCGCGAGCGCCACTGCCGTGTGCGGATCGACGAGATCGCCGGCCTCGCGCCAGGCAGCGCGGATCGCAGCGCTGGTTTCGGTTTCGTCGGCGCGGCCGGCGTCGAACTCCCTGCGGATCTGCGCCAGCATCGCGTCGGGCAGCACGAAACGCCCGGACTGCCTCAAGGATGCCATCAGCCGGCAAACGCTCGCCGCATCGCGGCCACTTGCCTCGAACAGCAGCCGCTCGAAATTCGACGACACCTGGATGTCCATCGAGGGCGATGCCGAGGCATGCACCTCACGTACCTCGTAAATGCCGGTCTTGAGCGTGCGCGGCAGGATGTCGTTAATATTGGCTGCGATCCGCAGCCAGCGCACCGGCAGGCCCATGCGCTTGGCGACATAGCCCGCGAAAATGTCGCCGAAATTTCCGGTGGGTACGGTGAAGTCGACGGTGCGCGTCGGCGCGCCAAGCGCGACGGCGGAGGTGAAGTAATACACCACCTGGGCGACGATCCGCGCCCAGTTGATCGAATTGACGCCGGAGAGTGCGACTGCGTCGCGAAAAGCGTGGTGGTTAAACAGCGCCTTCACGATCGCCTGGCAATCGTCGAACGTGCCTTCGATCGCGAGCGCGTGGACGTTCGATGCGGCCGTTGTCGTCATCATCCGCCGCTGCACGTCGGAGATCCGGCCATGCGGGAACAACACGATCAGATCGACATTATCGAGGCCGGCGAACGCCTCGACCGCAGCGCCCCCGGTGTCGCCGGAGGTTGCGACCACGATGGTGGTGCGCTGCGCGCGTTTGGCCAGCACGTGATCCATCAGCCGCGAGATCAATTGCATCGCGACGTCCTTGAACGCCAGCGTAGGGCCGTGAAACAGCTCCAGCAGGAATTGATTGGGCCCTGTCTGATCGAGCGGCACGACCGCAGGATGGCGAAAGGTAGCGTAGGCTTCGTTGGCCATGCGGCCAAGATCGGCGTCGGAAATTTCCTCACCGACGAACGACCTGATCACCTCGACCGCGACTTCCCAATAGGGACGGCCAAAAAAGCCCGCGATGGTCTCCGGTGAAAGCTGCGGCCAGGTTTCCGGCACGTAGAGACCGCCGTCGCGGGCAAGCCCGGTCAGCATCACGTCGCAGAAGCCCAGAGCCTGAGCTTCCCCCCGGGTCGAAACATATCGCGTCAAGCC
>JAGXAJ010000042.1 GCA_018971625.1 Pseudomonadota bacterium | reverse complement strand
GAAGCCGGCGCCCATGCGACTGTTCGATCAGACAAAGCAGGCAGAGACGCCCATGCCGGGACTGCGGTCGGCAGGCGACCAGGAATCCAACGAGCTATCTCCGCCGCAGCCACTATGACAGTGACAATCAATCAGATACAGGAATCCATGACCCCAGTGTCCGTGTTGGGCACGACTATCGTCATCGCAGAACATCGGCACAGGGGGTATGGATTCCGGACAGCCGCGGCGCGGCTTCCGGAATGACGGTGCTGACGTTGGCTACCCCAGCTTCTGCCGTGCCAGCTTTGCGCCCGCGCCGAGCGCCATCAGCTTGGCTTCGGCGATGTCGCGGCGCATTGGCGCCATGCCGCAATTGGTCGTCGCAACGATGTTGCTCTTGGGTACAAATTTCGAGACGGCGTCGATCACGTTCACGACGTCCTCGGCGGTTTCGACCGTGTCGCTGGCGACGTCGATCACGCCGGCCTGCACGATCTTGCCCTTGAGCAGGCCGAGCAATTCCAGCGGCACCTTCGAATTGCGGCATTCGATCGCGACCTGCTGGATCGGGCTAGCGGCAATCGCGGGGAAGAAGTCCTCATATTGCCGCCATTCGTTGCCCAGCGTCTGCTTCCAGTCGGTGTTGGCCTTGATGCCATAGCCGTAGCAGATGTGCACCGCGGTGGCGCAGGTCAGCCCTTCGGCTGCACGCTCCAGCGCCTTGATCCCCCAGTCATTGACCTCGCTCATGTAGACGTTGAAGGCAGGCTCGTCGAACTGGATCACGTCGACGCCGTCGTCCTGTAACGCTTTGGCTTCCTCGTTGAGTAGTTCGGCAAAGGCGAACGCCATGTTGACGCGATCGCCATAATATTTGTCGGCGATGGTATCGATAATGGTCATCGGGCCGGGCAGGGTGAATTTCAGCTTGCGGGCGGTGTGGGTGCGGGCGGTGCGGGCCTCGTCGGCATGGACGCGGGCTTTCAGCCGCAGCGGCGCCACCACCTGCGGTACCATCGCCTTGTAGCGGTCGTTGCGGATTCCCATCTCGACCTTGTGGGCGAAATCGATGCCCTCGATCTTCTCCAGAAAGCCGTGGACGAAGTGCTGGCGCGCCTGTTCGCCTTCGGTCACGATGTCGATGTCTGCGTCCTCCTGCAGTTTGACCGCCAGCACCGTAGCGTCCCGCTTGGCGCGCGCCAGTTCATCGCCCTTGGATTTCCAGGGCGCCCACAGCGTATTGGGCTCGGCCAGCCATTCCGGCTTGGGCAAGGAGCCTGCGATGGTGGTTGGAAACAGCATGGGAGCCTCCCTGTCGGTCTTGATTGAGAGCCTGTATGCTTTGCCTTAGGATCGAGGTACAGAACGACAAAAGTCATCACACCGAGAAATATCCGGCTGTTGCGCGTTTTGCTTGATCCGTCGTTCCGTTGCCGGTCAAACAACCATCAAAAAGTGACCGGCGCCTGATATGTTTATGGCCTCTGGCCCCCGATAGTCGGCAGCCTTTAGAGAAATCGAGATCGAAGATCGATCTTCAAACTTGATCGTGCACGACACCGATTCTTCAAGCTCAAAGCTGTCAACAACTTTTCCGATCTGTTCGCAGAGGCGGTTGCGAAACTGATCATCACCATCTTTTACAGTGGCCCCGTCTGACAGAACCTCGATCCGGGTAAAAGCTGAAATCGTCGAAAGGTCAAAGTGCAGCTGCCAATAATCGGCTACAAACGTCACACTTTGAAGTGTGGCTCCATCTAGCCAATAGTCGTGCACTTCAGACTTTCTGGAAGCGAACGCTGCTGAATATCTCATCCGAGCATCGTGCGCGGTTATTGATTTAAGTACGCGCGGGCCGCCACCTGGAGGATACACGAGCTCCCAGAATCGGCGGGTCTTCGGATCACGAAATAGCGCGTCCCAGCCATACCGGTGATCGCCGACGACCTCGAACTCGGAGATCGTTCTGTCTATGTCGGTATCGGTCATGGAGCAAGTCTCGCGATCCGTCCCAACCATCATGAGCCAACCATATCAGACCGAACACAAACTTGGCATGTCGGTGGGTCGGGGGATAGGATCAAGACGTAAGCAACGAGAAAAATCACAAGGGAACGCCATGATCGAATTCTTCTTCGATTGCTCCAGCCCCTGGACCTATCTCGCCTTCCACAACATCCAGCCGCTGGCCAAGGAATTCGGCGTCGAGATTTCGTGGCGGCCGATTCTGGTAGGCGGCATCTTCAATGCCATCAATCCCACTGTTTACGCATCGCGCGAGCATCCGGTGCCAGCCAAGGCAAACTACCTGAAAAAGGATTTGGCGGATTGGGCGCGCGCGGCAAGGCTCGCCATCAAGATGCCGCCGACGGTGTTTCCGGTGAACAGCGTCAAGGCGATGCGTGGCTGCATCCTGCTGGCGCCAGAAGGCAAGCTGGTGGCGTTTGCCCGCGCCGCGTTCGAAATCTACTGGGGCGATGACAAGGACATCTCGCAGGATGCGGTGCTGAGCGAAATCTGCCGGCGCGTCGAGGTCGATCCGCAAAAATTCCTTGCGGGTATCGGCCAGCAGGCAATCAAGGACCAGCTCAAGGCCAATACCGACGAAGTCATGGCGCGCGGCGGCTTTGGTTCGCCGACGATCTTCGTCGACAAGACTGACATGTATTTCGGCAACGACCGGATGCCGCTGATCCGCGACGCGTTGCAGCGGTGCAAGGCAAGCTCGGCCTGATGCAAAGGCCGTCGTCTGCCGCGGAGTTGAGATCGCCCGAAAGCCTGCGGTTAGGCCTTAGCGTCGAACCCGTGCAGCAAACTCTCAGACCGGGTGCGCCGCAATGTGCGGCAGCAGCAGGTCGTTGATGCGGTCGGGCGATTGGTCGGCCGCGAATGGCCGACGCCGGGTAAAACCTCGAAGCGATAGGAGGCAATGACGAAATCGATCGTTCCTTCGGCGGCTGGGCGCCCAACGGTGTCATCGGCATCGCCCCAGATGAACAGCGTCGGAACCCGGATCAGGCCGAGCGGACCGCGCCGCGCGCGCGATACCAGGCCAGCGCCGCTTCCATCGCGGGCTTGTTGCCGAGGATCGAAAGATGCCGCTCGATCGCCGTGGCCGGAACGCCGTTTGCCGCAAGCCGATCGCGCAGCCATTTGGCGTTGTCGGCGAGTACGGTGTCGGCCGCATCCGGCTCCAGGAACGCCTTGTGGTGCTTCGAACGGCGCGCCTGCTCGCCGTCGGGCATCTGCAGTGTGCGATTGAAGGCGTTGGGATGCGGGCGCGACAGTACCGCGAGCGAGGCAATGCGTTGCGGATAACGATCGGCGGGCGACCAGGCAATGCTGCCGCCCCAGTCGTGGCCGACAAGATGAAAGCGCGCGCCGCCATAGTCTGAAGCGTCTACGATCGCCATCGCATCATCCATCAGGCGGTCGATATGGTAATTCGCAGGCTGTGTGATATCGGGCCGCGCGTCCGGCGAATAGCCGCGCTGGCTGGGCGCGACCGCGCGATAGCCTTTATTTGCCGGCGCCGCGACCTGCGCGCTCCAGCAATGCATCGATTCCGCAAAGCCGTGCAGCAGCAACACCAGCGGCGCGCCGGCCTCGCCAGCGGCGCGGACATCGAAGGTCAGCTCGGGCGCAGTCGTGATCTGTTGGAGCTTGGGCATGGTAGCGAATTTGCTTCGCACCAGCGTGCGCAGGCCATGGAACGTTGGCGGCAGAATGCCTCAGCGGCTGCATGCAGCCTGCTCAACATGGCTCGTTTCGCGGATGGTGGAGTTGCGAAATCATTTCGTCGCTGGTTGGCACGGTGCTGATACGTAGTCGCGTTCGCGATCGAAACGCTACGCAAGGCAGGGCGTGCGCACCGACCCAACCACCTGTCGGCAAATTTTCCCGATGGAACCGACAAAATCGGCTTTTCGATTGAACCCGATCCGCGCTCCGGGATTAGCCTATGTTAATATTGGTGGAGGTTCCCCATGGGTCACTCGAAGCCACTTCGTTCGACCGCCGTTGTGGTCGAGGATGACGAAATCCAGCGCAACATGATTGCATTGTTATTGGAAGAGAGCGAATTCGAGGTTATCCAATGCGAAGATGCGGAGACGGCATCGCTTGCGATCAAGATGCGACATCCGTCTTTTTTGATCACCGATATCCGTCTGTCCGGGAAGATGGATGGCGTTCAGCTCGCGCACTTCGCCCGCCAGCAACATCCCAAGATGAGGGTGGTCGTGATTTCCGGTCAGGCGCCGTCAAGCGCGTTGCCGGAAGGCGTCAGATTTTTGTCGAAGCCATTCTATCCCATCACCCTGTTGCGCGAAGCGGCACGCTAATCCGGCCCACGCTAACCCGGCAAGGTACGTTCTCACAATCTCACAATGCGGGAACGAGCGGAGCGGGTGATGCTCCGCCAGCCATGTCGGAGCCGCGCGGAGCTCCACTATGCTTTGCGTGACTGCATGCGCGAGTGGTGCGGGCGGTGGGACTCGAACCCACACGACGTTGCCATCGAGGGATTTTAAGTCCCTTGCGTCTACCAATTCCGCCACGTCCGCTTTAGTCGCGAGATCAGAGACTTAGCGCGTTTCCCGGGCCGATGGAAATGGCCTGAAACGCCATTTTCCAGTGGGCAGCGGTAGGGCAAAAGCCTCAATGCCGACATCAGTGCCTGCTTTACCCAACCGCAAGATTGTCCATTTATCAAGGTCGCATGTTCGCCTGGATGTCCCACCGCAAGGCTTTACCACACGCGGCCATCGTCACGGCGTTGCTGGCGCTCGGCATCGGGCTTTCCGGTTGTGCGGGCGGCGTGAGCGATATCTCGTTGGACAGCGCGACACTCGCTTTCGTCGATCCTGCCCGATACGATTTCTACGATTGCAAACAATTGCAGATCGAGCGCAAGAGCATCGCCGGCCATATCGAAGATACCAGGAAGCTGATGGACAAGGCCGATACCGGTTTCGCCGGACCAGTGGTGGCGGAAATGGCCTATCGCAATGACTACATCTCCTTTCTCGGACAGAAAAAGCTGGCCGACCAGACCTGGAAACGCAACAACTGCCACGAGGTCCCGTTGGATCCGCCCGGCGCTGCGCCTGCGGCGGTTGCTGCGGCGCCGGCCAAGGGCAAAAAAGGTAATCACGGCCCGTCGCGACCGGAAGCGCGGTCTGCTGATTGATTGCCGGTCATCTGGCGTATCCGGGCTTCACGCGCGCCAGTCGTAGATCCAGTCCTGCCGCGCCAGCACGCGGCTCGCACCCATCAGTTTGATCGCGAGGTCGCGCGCGGAGGCTGCAGGTCCCGTCAAATGATAGATCCGGCCCGATTGCCGCGCGGCGCGCTGCACCTGCGTTATGCGCGGCAGACGCAGCTTTGCATAGCGCTGCATCGCACGAGCAATGGAGGCAGCGCCTTCGTTTTGGGTCTCGCCAAGGCATTTGGCCAGCACCGCGGCGTCCTCGATCGCCATTCCCGCGCCCTGCGCTGCGAACGGCAGCATCGCATGCGCGGCGTCGCCCAATAGTGCAATCGCGCCAGTGCTCCATTCGCCGCCGGGCACCGTGAACAACGCCCATTTGCGCCATTCGTCGACCGCGCCGACGATCATCCGCGCTGTGCTGGGCCATTGCGGCGCAGAAAATACATTCTTGATTTCGCCGATATCGCCGGGTGCGCTCCAGCCCGGCCGATTCCAATCTCCGGCGACCACGGCGACGATATTGATCTGCCGTGCAGCCGAAATCGGATACGCCACCAGATGTGCGTTCGGCCCCATCCAGAGCTGGACCCGCCGCGCGGTGTATTCGCGCGGCAATCGCGTGGTGTCGAGGGTGCCACGCCAGGCGATCAAGCCGGTGAATTGCGGCTGCGCTTGCGGAAACAGATGTTGGCGCACCGAGGACCAGATGCCGTCGGCGCCGACCAGCGCCATCGCCACTTCCTGTTGACGCGTCACCCCTCTGCGCTGAACCACCGTCAGCCCCTTGGCGTGGACGGCGGTGTCTTCGAACTGGCAGCCGAGCCGCAGCTCGATATCCGGGTTGTCGTTGACCTCCGCCTGCAATGCCGCCTGTAGGTCGGCGCGATGCATCACCCAATAGGGGGCGCCGGCGCGGGCGCTCGCGGCCTCGCCAAGCGGAAGCCGGACGATTTCGCCGCCGCTTTGCGCGCTCATGATGCTGACGGCTTCGGGAGTGACGGCGCGGGCGGCCAGCCGCGGCTGCAGCCCGAGATCGATCAGCACGCGGCTGGCATTGGGCGAGAGCTGCAGGCCGGCGCCAGCCTCTTCAAGGCGCTCGGCCTTTTCAAGAATAACGACACGAAATCCCCGGGCTGCCAACGCCAGCGCCGCCGTCAATCCTCCGATCCCGGCGCCCGCGACAAAAATCGTGCGCGACGCGGCCACCGACCGCTCAGGCGACCTTGTCCTTCAGTACGCATTCGGGCGGGCGGGCCTCGCCAGCGCCGAGGTCGGCGGCATGGCGATACAGGGTCGAGCAATAGGGGCAGATGATCTCGTTGTCGTTGCCGAGATCGAGAAAAACATGGGGATGGTCGAACGGCGGATTGGCCCCAACGCACATGAATTCCTTCGATCCGATCTCGATCATCGGAACGCCGGCATCATTGTGAAAGTGCGGAACGACATGGTCAGACATGGAAATCACCTTGGGCAGCAATGACGCCGGGCGCAATCAACAACAGTCAGCATAATATGCGGCGGAACCAAAATGCCGCGCACCATACTGGCAGGTTCAGTTGATTCCTAGGTCCCGACCGTCCATTTGCTCATGGAAATTCGACACAATCTTGTCCTCTCAGAGAAGCCCTTCTTTCGTCGGGGCTGTTGTGTCCTAAAAGCGGCATACCATCTAAAGAAACGGAAATATCGGGGGTTTTTCGGATGCGGCGAGCGCGGTTCGGTTTGGCTTCGGCTGGTATGGCAGTATGTACGGTCGCATGCGCGCTGCTGTGGCCGCATGCGCGCAATTCTGCCGCGATCCTGGCCGCGCAGGACGATCCGGTCGAACTGTCGGACCTCCAGATCGATGCGATTTTACGCAATAACGAATCGATTGTCGCGACAAACATCGAGCGTGCGCTGGCCACGGGCGATGCCGATCTTGCGGCGAGCTTTGTCGATCTCGCCAGGCAAAAAAACATAGCCGTCAGCGATGAGTTGTCGGGGCGGGTGCGCGATGCCGTCACCGAGGCTAATTCGGCCTCGCATTTCGCCAAAGGTTTTGCCAGCGGGCTTTTCACCGGTGCCGCTGACGATGCCGCGAGCATGTCGGGAACGGTGGCCGGCGATTTCTTTGTGTTCGGCGACATCCGGGACGTGGTGCGCGAGGGCAAGCATCTGGTGACCGGTGCGGAAACCGATCGGCTGGTGCTGGGACTGGCGTCGGCGGGGCTAGCGATAACAGCGGCGACCTATATCTCGGTCGGCGGCGCGGCGCCAGTGCGCGCCGGGCTCACACTGGTCAAGGACGCTCGCAAGGTGGGACGGCTCGGCGAGGGATTGGCGCGTTGGGCCGGACGCTCCGCACGGGATATCGTCGATGCGCCGATGCTGGAGAACGCGGTGGAGCGTGCGTCCGTGCTGCGGCCGGGCCAGACTGTCGATGCGATCAAGGCGGCATTTCATCCCGAGCAGGCCGCGGGTCTGGTCCGTCTCGGCAAGGATGTCGGGCGCGTCGGGGAAAAGGCTGGCGTGCGCGGTGCGCTCGATACGCTGGCGATTTCGCAAGGGCCCAAGGACGTCGCGCGCGCGGCGCGGCTCGCCCAGTCCAAGGGTGGACAGACCCGCGCGATCCTGAAAATGCTCGGCCGCGGCGCGCTATTGCTCGCGACGGGCGCCTTCGACCTGACAATGTGGGTGTTCGGCGCGCTGTTCGCTCTGTTCGGGCTATTGTCGTCGATCAAAGCCACCACCGAACGGCTGACCCTGTCCTGGCTGCATCATAAAAAGGCACGCCGGCTGAAGAAACAGAAGGCAGCGGCGTTGCGTTCGACGCTGGCGCCCGTTAGCGCACGCGGCTAGCTTTCGGCCCAAATCTTCCAATCACCTGAATATATGGAATGAGCAATGCCGAGCTTTCACAACGGCGCTGTCGAAATTGCCTATCTCGACGAAGGCGAGGGTGAGCCGATCCTGCTGGTCCACGGCTTTGCGTCGAGCAAGAACGTCAACTGGGCGTATCCGACCTGGGTTTCGGAGCTGAAGAAAAACGGCCGTCGCGTCATCGCGCTCGACAATCGCGGCCACGGTGATTCCGCCAAGCTCTACGATTCCGAGGACTACCATATCGGCATCATGGCCGGCGATGTCACCGCGCTGATGGATCATCTCGAGATCGCGCGGGCTGATATCATGGGCTACTCGCTGGGCGGACGGATGACGGCGTGGCTGGCGCATCGCGCGCCGCAGCGGTTGCGCTCGGCGATCCTCGGTGGCATCGGCATCGGACTGATCGAAGGCGGCGGCCCCGGGGAAAAAGTTGCCGAAGCGCTGGAGGCGGACTCGCTGGACGACGTCACCGATCCGGTGGGACGGACCTTCCGCGCTTTCGCCGATCAGACCCGCAGCGACCGCCGGGCGCTTGCCGCCTGCTTGCGCGGCTCGCGCCGGCTGATGACGCGCGAGGAGGCTGCCGATGTCGCGGTGCCGGTACTGATCGCGGTCGGCACCACGGACGAGATCGCGGGCTCCGCCGCCGCGCTGGCCGGCATCATTCCGGGCTCGAAGGTGCTCGACATTCCCGATCGCGACCACATGCGGGCGGTCGGCGACAAGGTCTACAAGGCCGGCGTGCTGGAATTTCTTTCAGAGCGGAAATGAATCTTCAGGCGTGCCGGAGCGGTCAGCGAAATTCCGGAAGGCCGCGATCAGCGCCACGAACGTTGCGATCCAGACCATCCGCGCGCCGTAGCGGTCATGCGGCCCCGATATCACGCCGCAGACGAAGGCGTTGCCGAGCAGCGCAACGCTGACGGTGGCGGCAAGCAACGTGATATCGTCGAGCCGACGGCGCCAGATGCCGGCAGCAAGGATCGCGACCACCGCCAGCATCGATGCCAGCGCCACCGGGACATGGATCCGGTTGATCACCTTGAAATTGATGTCCCAATGCTGTTGATGCGCCGCGCGCATCGGCCCGAGCTGCGCCGGCATATAACGTTCGATGATGCCGTAGGTGTGAGGTATCCAGCCATGGGTGCCTTCGCCGGTCGCAACATCGATCAATTGCTGCGCGGTAGCCACGATCACGGCTTCGGCCTGCATGGCCGGATATTCAGCAAGCGAATGCAACACGATGAAACCCATTTCGTCGTCGAGGCCCTTGAAACGGCCGAGCGTGTTAAACATGCTGTTGCCCCACAGGAAGTCGTCTGCGGTGGCCGGAAGCTGGTCGCGATAGGGACAGAGCTTGAGTTTTTGCTCGGGGCAATGCGCGCGCAAATAGCGTGCGACGATGCCGTCCTGCATCATGCGGCCGAACGCAACGCCATAGCCACCCGGCGTCCAGGCCAGTTGTCCGGAAAGTGCAAAGTTCGCCGCCAGCAGCATCGCGGCGCCGATCACGATGGTCAGGCTGCCCTGCAGCAATCCGGAAACGGCTATTCGCCCGCGCAGCAACGGTCGCACGATCCAGCCGACACAGCACAGCCCGAGCAGCACCGCCAGCGTGGCGCTATGGGTGGCTCCGGCGAATGCAGTGAACACAAACAGCAGCAACTTTTCCGGCACCGAGATCTTGTCGCCATGCAGCACGAGGACAAAAAGCGACAGCACTGACAGGCCGGCGAAGATGTCGGTCAACAGCATGCTGGCGAGCCAGGGCAGCGCCGTGGTCAGGATCAGGACGAGGCTGATCGCGACCAGCCGCGCTGGCTGTGCCATGCCCAACACTCGCAACACAAGCTGCAGAATCCATAGCGTCGCCAGCGCCTGGATGCCCAGATTGATCCAGAAATATGAGCTTTCGCCGTAGTGCAGGTAAATGCCGAATACGGTGGAACGGCTCGGCACCAGATAGCCTTCGTACCACCGGGCCAGATAACCGCCGGTGTCGTACTGGAGCAGGGGGTATCCATTCCATATCGCCGGCGCGAGCAGTAGCACCGGAATGATCAGGGCTGATATCCAGACCCAGGTCGAGCCGGTCCGGCGCGCCGTTAGAGTTTGGGTCGTGATGCTGCGCCTCCCGGGTTTGCAAGACACCATGCCCGCGCGAGCTCGGAAACGAAAATCGGCAAATAGTTGGATGGCGGCTTGCTTGATTTCCTGCAGATACCGACCACCTCAAAGACCCCGCGCGGGCGCGGGCGGATCCCGCACTGTATGGGGAAAATACGTTACTTCAATGGCTTAGAGCGAATTTGAGGGGCGCCAACGTTCGTCTCTGGCGATCTTGCGTGAGACAGAAGTCCGTTTGTTGTGTTAGAATGTGGCCGCGGCCGCTGATCCGGCAAGCGAATTTACGAGAGCAGCATATGGCCATTCATCAGATCAATCCGCAGGGCGGCAAACTGGCGGCGCTCGATCCGATCTGGGATCGCATCCGGCAGGAGGCGGAAGACATCGTTCGGCGCGAGCCCGAGCTCGCCTCCTTCATCTATTCGACGGTGCTACACCATGAGCGGCTCGAAGACGCTGTCGTGCACCGCATCAGCGGACGTCTCGACCATTCGGCGCTATCGGGTGATTTGATCCGCCAGACCTTTGACGAAGCGCTGCGCGACGACCCCGATATCGGTAACGCTTTCCGCGCCGACCTCGTCGCGGTTTACGACCGCGATCCCGCGACCTCGCGGTTTATCGATCCCTTGCTCTACTTCAAGGGCTTTCATGCGATTCAGACCCACCGTCTGGCGCACTGGCTCTATCAAAAGGCTCGCAAGGATTTTGCCTATTACCTGCAAAGCCGTTCCTCGTCGGTGTTCCAGACCGACATCAATCCCGCGGCGAAAGTCGGTCGTGGCATCTTCCTCGATCACGCCACCGGCTTTGTTTGCGGCGAGACCGCGGTGATCGAAGACGACGTCTCGATTCTGCACGGCGTCACCCTCGGCGGCACCGGCAAGGAGAACGAGGACCGCCATCCCAAGATTCGCCGCGGTGTGATGATCGGGGCGGGCGCCAAGATTCTCGGCAATATCGAGGTCGGTCATTGCGCGCGCATCGCGGCGGGATCGGTGGTGGTGAAGCCGGTACCCCACAATGTCACCGTGGCCGGGGTACCAGCCAAGATCGTCGGCGAGGCCGGATGCGCCGAACCGTCACGCACCATGGATCAGATGATCAACGCGATTGGACTCTGAAATCTCGTGTACGAAATCGAAAGGAAACGGCGGCGGTTTGCTTCGCCCCCGTCCCAGAACCTCTGAAAATCTGAAATTTAATTTTATTGGAGACTGCCGTGGACGTTCAGGAAGTCAGGAAGCTCGACGCCTATCTCAAGCGCCTGTTCGGCAATCCCAAGATCCGCGTCGTGCCGCGGCCGAAAAAAGACGATTCGGCTGAGGTCTATATCGGCGAGGAATTCATCGGCGTCCTGTTCGTCGACGATGAGGACGACGACCGCTCATTCCAGTTCCAGATGGCGATCCTCGAGGACGATCTGGTCGAACAGGGCTGACAACGATTCGCCGAAACCCGCTATCGGCCGGATGATCTCGGAATTACCTTGGCGACGGGCTGGTCTTTGTCCGGTGCAATTGCACCGTCAGGCGGTCCATCGCATCGGCCACCTCGCGCCATTGCGCGAGCCAGCTCCGCGGAAAGCGAAACGTCAAATCGGCGCCGTCGATGCGGCGCTCGCTCAGGCACATGCCGGGTGTCGCGCCGTCGCGCGTGCAGCGCGCGCTGAGCTTCGGCGCGTCCGCGAAGAACAGATCCTCCTGGCCGTAAGGCGTGCCGTCGCGAAACGCGCGTACGTTCAGGCCGTCCGGTCCCGGACTCGTGGTTTGCTCGAGGTAGCGCGGATAGATGGTGTTCAGGCGCACATCCGGCGCCATGGAATCGTGGTGCGCGGCGATCGACAGGAATATCCGGTCGATCGGCGGTAGCGCGTCTTCGACCGTATCGGCGCTGACGTGTTTGGGGCCTGCCGGAACCTCGAGCCCGGGATAGTTGAAATTGAGATCGATCCGTTCCTGCGGGCCGGAATGGCGCTGGATTTTCATCCGAATCGCCAGCGGGGGCACGTTAAACAGCGTGTCGCCGACGCTGATCGGCAACGGCGCCGGATCATTTGATACGTCCGTGCTCCAGGTCGGCCACAGCAGATAGGCAATCAGCGCGATCGCAATCGTGCCGATTGTGCTCGCCGCTACGATCGGAATCACGTGGTTGTGGCGGCGCCGGCGCGAACCGCGCGCAGAACGATGGGCCGTGGAGAAGATTGTCATCGGTAAGACACAGGGGAGGGAAGTCAAAAACTGAAGATCGACAGAAGGGCCGAATCAGCTTGCGACTATGCCACGCGATACGGCTATTTTCGCCGGCGTCACAGCGCCATCGGTCGCCCTAGTCATGTGCGGCATGCGGTTCCGGTCTGCCGTGTTAACCTTTCTTTAAGGATAGTGTGGCGGCCGGCGGCCAATTTTGCGAAGCATGGATCGTTGCAAGGCAGTACGTGTAGCGGAAGAGTTGCGATGTCGCCGGATGCGTTGAATTCGTTTTTTGCCCTTGGCATCGGCTTCTCCCTGGCGGGTGCGCTCGCCAGCGGATATCAGGCACTGCTGCGGCGGCCGGCGGGATTTGGCCTGCTGCAGGAGGGCGTCGCTCCGAAGACGTTCGCCGCCGTGCCGTTTCTGGTTTTCGCCGCCCCCTTCATCATCATGCGCAATACCTTGCGGGGCGCGAGGATCGAGCGTCGCCGCTTCGAATTCGTGATGATGGCGACCGTGCTGGCGGGATTCTGGAGCCTGATGTCCGGAACGTTCTTCCTGATGACGCTACGCGCTGCTGGCCTGCTGGCCTGACGGGAATCGCTATCCGTCCTGCATCGAGCGCGGCAGGCATTGCTTGAAAACGCGCTCACCGCCGTGCCAAGGTCTCACCGTGAACAGGAGACAGTCATGGCTATCTACGAGCTTGACGGACAGGGCCCCGAATTCCCGGCGGACGGCAATTACTTTGTCGCCGATACCGCAGCCGTGATCGGGAAGGTGCGGTTGCATAACGACGCCAGCGTCTGGTTCGGTGCGGTATTGCGTGGCGACAATGAGTGGATCGAACTCGGCGAAGGCTCAAATGTGCAGGACAACTCGACCTGCCACACCGACCCCGGCTTTCCGCTGACGATCGGGAAAAATTGCACAGTGGGTCACAACGTGATCCTGCACGGCTGTACACTGGAAGACGGCGCGCTGGTCGGCATGGGCGCGATCGTGATGAACGGCGCCAGGATCGGCCGCGGCAGCGTGGTAGGCGCCGGTTCCGTCATCACCGAGGGCAAGCAGTTTCCCGAAAACTCCCTGATCGTTGGGGCGCCTGCGCGGGTGGTTCGGACGCTTGATCCGGCGCAGGCGGTGCAGATGGAACAGCCTGCGAAGTCCTATCAGCGCAACGGCCCGCGCTTCAAAAATCGCCTGAAGAAGGTTGGCTGAAGTCGATAACGCCTGACAGCGGCGGTCTTCAAATGTCTTCGGCTTCACCGGCTTCGACGGCGTTGGCGACCTGCTCGTGGCCGGCTGCCCATAGCGCGTGCTCTTGACTGCCGTCTGAGTAAGGGTTGCCGTCGGCCGGGATGTTTTCGCGCGCGGCGCGCCGGCCTTGCTCGAACGGGTCGGGATCTTTGCTCATGATCTGGTTTTCCTGACGCCGCTTGATTTGTTGTTGGCGCGCGTGACGCTCTTGCGAAACGCATCCTTCAGGTCGATCGGAATGCCGTGCTTTTTCAGAATGTCGGCGAAGGCTTCGTCGGCAAGGTCCTGGACTGTCGCCATCCGGTCGCGTCCCAATTGGGTCAGCTTGTCGAAAGTGTCATCGTCGAAGGCGATCAACTTCGGTACCCACGGATCCTCCACAACGTTCAACGGCCTGATGCCCGGATTGTTCCCGTCGCGCTTACGCAGCCGCGGACCCTACGATCCCGGCAGCCGTGCCACGGTCGCAGAGAAGTGAGCGACATCATGGACTATTGATCGTACGCAGGTACCGAAATTTGCAACGTTATCGCGTTCTGAGCGTCACGATCCGATGATGCGACTTCTGAAGGAGACGATCATGTTGCGTAAAACTGTTATCGCGCTCGCGGCGGCGGCCTCAGTAAGCTTGCTTGCCCCCGGCATGGCGCAGGCCCAGCACGGCATGGGCGGCGCCGGTCATGGTATGGGCGGCGGCATGGGCGGCGCCGGTCATGGTATGGGCGGCGGCATGGGCGGCGTCGGTCATGGTATGGGCGGCGGCATGGGCCATGGCGCGGGCAGCTTTCATGGCGGAGGTTGGGGCCACGGCGGACACTGGGGTCACGGATACTGGGGCGGTGGGGTCGGCGCGTTTGGATTGGGCCTCGGGCTTGGGTACGGACTCTACGGACCGTACGGGTACTACGACGGTCCATATTATGATGATTACTACGCCGATGATGGCGGCTGTTACGTGGTACGGCGTCGCGTTCATACCCGATACGGCTGGCGCATCCGTCCGGTTGAAGTCTGCGATTGATTCCGCGCGTTCGAACCGCGAAGCCAGCGCACAACCTCCGGCCGATCATTCCAGTGCAGAGGGCTGCCGGGTCGAAAAGACCCTGCAGTCCTTGCATCTGTTGATGAGGCTGCCCGGCATTTGCCCGGAACAGGACAAGCTTGCGGAGAAATTATCATGAATGCCGAAGAGCCTTTGACGTCCGACGTTATCGGATTGACCAGGGTTGCACCGTTTTCTCGGCGCGGTTTCATGACCGCGTCGGCGGCCGTGGCCGCAGGCTATACACTGGCAACGGGTCCTGTGCGTGCTGATGTCATCAGGACCAACACCGAAGGTCTCGACGTCGGCGATGCCGACATAAAAGTGGCTGATGGCGAGATGCCCGGCTATTTCGCGCGCCCGCAGGGCGCCAGCAAACCGCCCGTCGTGCTGGTGGCGATGGAGATTTTTGGACTGCACGAATATATCAAGGACGTGACGCGGCGGCTCGCCAAGCTCGGCGCATTCGCCGTGGCGCCGAACTATTATTTCCGTAAGGGCGTCGATCTCACCGGGATCACCGACAAGTCTCGACTGTCGCAGATCGTGAATTCCAAGCCGGATGCGGAACTGCTGTCCGATCTCGACAGCACGGTGGCATGGGCCAAATCGCAAGGCGGCGATACCACCCGTCTCGGCATCGTCGGGTTCTGCCGCGGCGGTCGCACGGTTTGGGAGTTTGCCGCGCATAGCGATGCCTTGAAGGCCGGCGTCTCCTTTTACGGAGCGCCAGTGGATCCGCCGAATCCGCTATGGCCGAAGAGCCCGATCCAGCTTGCGCCCGACATGAAGGCGCCGGTGCTTGGCCTTTATGGTGCAGCCGATGCCGGCATTCCCGTCGCAACTGTCGAGGCGTTGAAGGCAGCGCTGGCAGCCAACAAGAAAACCGCCGAGTTCAAGATCTATCCGGGCGCGCCGCACGGCTTCCATGCCGATTATCGCGCTAGCTACCGCAAGGAGGCTGCCGAGGATGCCTGGAACCGGATGCGGGCCTGGTTCAGGAAATACAACGTGCTCGGCTGACGGCGATCATACGCGGTCCGGCGCGCGCAGCCGGGATTTCTGAAACGGCGCCGTTTCATGCGCAAATAAACAAGGCCGCCGGCGTAGTATGACGCCTGGGCGGCCTTGTCCTGCCCGGATATCAAAATCGGCTCGCGCCACCCGGTAGCGGGGGTTATTGCCCGCCTTTTTACCGCAAGATGTGAACCAGTTCACAGCCGGCTCGGAAAATTGCGACAACCTTGCGAGATCGGCCGAGTTCAACTCGGCGACCCTGTCCGCTTGCGTACATGCCCGGTCGTGGTGGTCCTGATCACGGTAACCCTGACCGCAGTCGTTCTCGCTTTCGACCTGACAGTGGGACGTCGGGCCGTAGCCACAGGTGTGTCGGAGGATCGGGCGCTTGCGAAGGATTCTCGGAGGCCATCGACGGCGCCAGCGAGCGTGCCGACCTGGTCCGACAGCCGTTTGGCCTCGCCTTGCTGTGCCGCGAGCAAGCGCTTGACGCCTTGCATCTGCTCCTGGAGCGCCTGCAATTGATCAATCTGCTCCTGCTGCGTCTCCGCCATCGCTTTGGTTTTCTCAGCCAACTGCTCGGAAGCTTCGGCGGCGCGGGCCCGGATTTGCCGGGCAGCTATCGCGCGGTCAGTTTCGGGATAGCTGCCGGTGGCAGCGCGCCACAGCGCTACCGATCCGATCCCGACCAGCAGGACCACCAGCACGCCAGCCGCCAGTACAATCGGCTGGGAGCCGATACGCGCGATGCCATTTTTCCTTGTATCGTTGGACGCCGGGTCGATCATAGATTTTCCGAATCCGGATCGGCTGCAAAAGTTCCTCAACAGATTTCAAATGGCATTCTTGGACTGATTCCGTCTGTATTGGCTAGGCTTTTCGGTCCCTGAGGCGCAATGTTCCACGGAGATATTTGAGTGGGCCTATTCCGGGTCCAGGTGCGGCGTTGCCACGGAGTTGAGGGTTCTCATCGGATGGCGGCGCAGGAACTAGTCGCACCAGGAAAGTTGTCAAGGGCTTGATGGTGTTTCGTTCCACGAGACGATACACCAGCCAAGCGATAAGGATCAAACATGCGGGCAACGCTATTGCCCTTTCCAGGAGACCAAATCCCGTGGTCGAAATACCGGCCCATTTGATGATCATATAGCCGACGTCTTGATGGATGAGGTAGAGCGGGTAGCTGATCAGGCCGATAAAGGCTAACGGCTTAAGCCAGCGGCCGGCTCGGTTCATCGTAAAGTGGGAGGCGGCCCAGACGGTCGCCGTCGCGATCCATAGAAAAATGGTGCGTAGGTACTCAATCGGGATGTTGGGCTGAACGAAGTGGAAAATGAGATGGTACAGGTCGAGGCCGAACGCAATGACGATGCCGCCTATGCCCTCCAGGACGCGACCGCGCGCAATTTCAGAAACGGCCATTCCGCAAACAAAAAACGGAAAGAAATCGTTTGATCCGTTGGTCGTCTGTCCGGCTGTGATGGTGTGCAGCATTGCGGTCACGCAGACCGCGCGCATGAGGTGGTTGCGAAATCCGATCAGCATGAACAAGAAGCAGACCGCGTAGAATTGAAACTCCACGATCAAGGACCAGTAGGCGCCATCCGGCAGAACAAGGTGGCGCTGCAAGACGTTCAGCGTAGGCAGCCCGAAAAGACAATAAGCGTAATTGAACCAGGAATTGATCCGGTCGGCGTCGATCAGGTTTGGAAAAGCATGTTTCAACGCCGTCGTTATCGCTCCGCAAACGATGAGGGCCGGCAAGAGCCGACCCAGCCGCTTCGAATAAAAATGCCACGCCGAGACAGACTCTTCGGCGCTGAAAGCGATGCAGTAGCCGCTGATGACAAAAAACAACAGAACGCCATAGGTACCGCGGTTGAAAACCGTTAGCGGCACAAAATGGTAAAGCATAACCCAGAGAATCGCGATGCCGCGCAAGCAGTCGATTGCGACTGATCTTTCTTTGGATGGGGTCGGCACGGGAATCCTTTCGGTGGGAATTGCGCGCCATTTGCTACCGTTTGCAATCCAGCGCCAGCAGCCGGCCGTTCTTGCCGCAGTCGGGGCTAAGCTTTTTGCAAGGCCTATCATGCTGCGACAGACAGTAAAAGTACTCAAAGACCGGCCTGCCGTGAGACACGTCGCTTGTACAAATGAGTTTCGCGCCGTGCCTGACGTTGAGGCGTATCGGAACCACAAAAAAGTTGCGGCCGAGCCTTGGGGGAGGCTCGGCCGCGCGCGATCCGGTCTGGGACGGGAGGGGTGGGGATGTGACCGGGTCGCGTGTCCTGTTGTGATGTCCTGACGCTGTTAGCGGGCGCTGGCGGTGGCGGGTGCCGGGCGCTTGTCGCCGAGCGAGACCCAGACATCGGGATCGGCCTGTGATTGACGCTTGACGAAGCGGTAGCCCGTCTCGTTCCAGGCCACGACGTTTTCGTTCTGGTTGTCCAGGATGAACTCGCCCTTGTCGGTCTTGACGGTCAGCACCGCATGGCCTTCGCCGTTTTTGTCGCGCACCACCGTGATCAATAGCGCTTCACGCGGCCAACCGGCATCGATCAGCATCTTGCGCTTCATCAGCACGTAGTCCTCGCAGTCGCCGTAGCCATCGGTCGGCAGCGACCATTTCTCGATCACGCCCCAGTGCTTCATGTCGGTCATCGGCTTGACGTTTTCGTTGACCCAGCGATTGACCTTGAGCAGATCGCGCCAGGCCGTCTGCGACAATACGACGTCGCGCGGTTGCGACGGCCCGCTGGGGCATTCGCTGGGATTGTCGGCGCAGAATTCGACCCAGCCGATCGGCGCACGCGTAGGTTCGCCGACGCTTGCATAGACAACCCCATCGGCAGCATGCGCCGAGAAGCTAATTCCAAACAGGACGGCGGCAACCGCCAATCCTTTTCCCTGTCCCTTGGTCCCGAACATTGTGGCCCCCGTTTCTTTGTTGGGACCACGTTTCGCACAAAGGTTTTGCGTCGCCGCTAAGTAAGCCAAGTACAGTTTAAGCGAATACAGATAAAAGGCGCGGCAATTTCGATTTATACTTGAATCGATTTTGGCTAAAATTTGAAGTATTCGCAATTGATTCAAATTTTACGAATTAACCCGGGAATGCCCGCCATTGCGCGGTTTGCGGCGGCAATCGCCGCGCGCGTTAACTGCTGCGCAACGCTCGGATGCGCCGGCTGGCGGCATAGCGGCGATGTTTGCAGCGCGGAAAACTCGGGCGCCAGGGGGCGCAGGCCTTTACGCAGCGTTAACGCTGTCTCTCACGGCCACAAAAATAGGGGCCTGCGGCGCGGATATGGCCAAGCCGCAAGCGTCGAACATCAATGACAACGTCAGCTACCTGATGGTTCGGACGGACAAGGTCGGCGTGCTTGAGAGTCCCGCCGGTCAAGCGCAGGACGCGCGCGTCGTTCTTTACCGCCAGCCTGGTTGCATCTGGGGCCAGCCCTGTTGAGGATAGTACTGGCCGCCGTCGCGGCGTGTAACGCCGGTTCGGACATTCATGGGCTGGAACAAGAAGCCGAAGCCGTCGTCGCTCGGAACGCCCGCAACGTCGATATCGGGCGTTGGCCGGCGCGTGATAAAGCCGCCCTGCGGCTGGTTGTTCAGAACCGCGACGAATTCGGTGCGGTAATTGGTCTCGCGGCTCAACGGCTCGTCTGAGACGATGATCGAGGAGCGCGGCACAGCGGTCGCGGCCAGCCGGTCGAGCAAGTCCTGGGGGATGGTGATGCGGTCGAGCGCGTCCTTGGCGTTATCGCCATTGTCGATCGTCACCGCGCTCCAGCGCAGCCCTTGATCCTTGCGCGCCATGGCCGTGAAGATGTGCGTGCCGATCGGCTTGCCTGGATCGCGGATCGTGACCGGCACCTCGATGCTGGTATCGAACACCTCGCCGCCGCCGTCCGGCGCGGGCTTGTGGGTATCGCGCCGCACGTAAAGCTTCTGGGTCGCGCGGCTGATAAAGACCGAGACCGGCTCAAGCGCGAGCTTGGCCTCGGTCGCCGCCTTGGCGGTGTCGGCCTTCTTGGCCTCGGCCGCCTTCAGCGCGTCCTTGGCGGCGACAGCCGCATCGAGCTTTGCCTTGGCGCCTGACTTGTCGGCGTCGAGCTGACTTTCGGCGTCGGCGACTTTGGTGGCCGCCTTCTGCTTCAGCTCCTCGGCGCGCGCCTTGGCGCGGTCCGTCCTGGCATTGGCGAGCGCCTTGTCGGCGTAAGCGACTTCCGCGTTGGCGCGGGTCCTGGCCACGTCCAGCTTGCGCATCGCGACTGAAAGCGAAGCGGTCTCGCGCGTCGCGGCTGCAGAGGCTTTCTTGGCTTCATCGGCGGCGTTGGCGGCGTCGGCGGCCTCGCGCGCGGCCATCTCGGCGCGCGCGGGAGCTGCCGCGATGGCGTCTGCGTTCGGCTGGAACAGCAATTTGTGCGAGAAGTCGACCGGCGCGGCGTCGATCGGCGAGATGATGACCCGCATCCCGATCCGCGTCTTGTCGAACAGCTTTTCGGCAAAATCGTAGGGCATCCGTACGCAACCATGCGAGGCGGCATAACCGGGCAGGGGGCCGCCGTGTAGCGCGATGCCGTTCCAGGTGATGCGCTGCATGTTCGGCATCCACGCATCGTCATACATGGTCGAATGGTGATCCTTGTCCTTCTCGATGACGGCAAAGACGCCTGCTGGCGTCTCGCGTCCCTTGATGCCGGTCGATACCGGCGCGCGCAGGATCCAGCCGTCGGCATCGTAGAACGTGACCTGCTGGCTCTTGATCGACACGATCGCCATGATCGGCTCGCCGGCATCGCGTGGCGCTACTGCCTCAACGGATGGCGCGGGGCGGGCCTGTCTCGCCACGGCGTCTGTGGTCAGCACAGCCATCGCCGCGAGCGTGACAACAGCGAAACGGCTCCAACGCCGTATTGCCGCGTTGGATTGCGCCGTCGCAAATCGATCTACCATGCCATGCCCCGGTTGGAATGCGTGTCTGCGCTTGCGGCAGCAATTCCCTTTTATAAGACAGCCCGAACAGGAAGAAGACTACGCGGTTTGAAATTGGCAATTTTTCGACTTCGGGCGAATATCCGACGCGAGTACGGACGCGCCAAAGCGAACGAATCTCGATTCAAGGGCTTACCGGCAGAGAACGGCGTCTTCGAGCGTATCAGCGAGCTGCTCGTGCATGAATTCGAGCGCAAAGCCTTCTTCGAGGTTACGAACTACGCGCGCGGCGACCTTGCCGAGCAGGACCTGCGACTTCAAAGGCGGACGGTTTTCGGCGGCGATCGCTGCGCCCGACAACGACATGTCGATGATGCGGCAGGTCATCTTGGTGCCATCCTCCAGCGTCAGCAGCGCGATCGGGTTGCGCGGGATGATGCGGTCGTGGCGCCGGTCTTCCGGCAGGTTGAGGATGTCGCGGTTGGCGAGCCAGGTCAGTTGGGCGGCGAGCTTGTCGCGTTTGCGGGCGGTGGCGCCCACGGTCATCGCAAAGCCATTGTCGATGATGCGGGTGATCTTGCCTTCGACCCGGCCGATATGGTCGAGATAGGCGATCACGCGGTCGCCGACATTGCCGATGCCCGGCGCCAGCAAGGCGAGGCCGCCCGGCGACATATTGATGATCTGGCAGGGAAACTCGCGCCGGTCCGGCAGCATGTAGCGCCCGAGCAGATGGATCCTCACGCGCTGGAAGCGGCGTCGCTCCTCGGCGGCCGGCAGGATCGATTTTTTATGCGCCAACGCCATCTTTGCCACCCGACAACCGGCTTTTCGGTGTCGCCCGACCCTAAGGCCGTCAGGGTTAATGAGTGGTTACCCCGGCGCTATGAATGAGGGTCGTGCTGTTTTTGCCGCGGATGGCGGTGTCGCAAAGAAGGACGGCGGCGCCAAATCGATTGCGCGGGCGAAACTCCGGAAGTCAGCGCAGGCTTTTAGGCTATGGCCGACGCGGCAAGGACGTCCAAATCCTTCGCTTTACCGCCGGAGAGATATCTATCGAACCATGGCTGGCTGCGACCAAGATATTCGAGCGGGCGTCGAGAAGCTTCGGTTGAAGCTGGTTGCAGAGAGCGGAACGTTCGGATTCACGCAGGTTGGCGCCGGCCGCGCGGTAGCGGGTAAGGACAGCTAGATTCACTATCCTTCCTCGGCCGGAACTGGTGAAATAAGAAAAGGGCGGGTTGTTAGCTCGCCCTTTGATCTCTTTAACCCACCGCAGCGAGCGATTTGTGCGCGCCGTTCGGCACTTCGATGTCGACTTCGAGCGTGGAGACCTGAGGACCGCGTTCCATCCGGATCACGATCTTGTCCTGGTCGATGTCGACATGACGCTGGACAGCGGCGAGGATTTCCGCGCGCAGCAGTTCCAACAGGTCGGGCTGGCCGCGCAATCCGCGTTCATGCGCAAGCAGGATCTGCAGCCGTTCGCGAGCGACTGGCGCGGTTGCCTTGCGGCCGTTGATGAGCCGTAACAGATTCATTACGCGGCCCTCCGGCCCAGCAGCCGGCTCATGAAGCTCTTGCGTTCGGTCGGGACGGTCATCGCGATGGTCTCGCCCAGCAGGCGATTGACCGCGTCGATATAGGCACGGGCCGGCGGGCTGTCGGCATTGTGCAGGGTCACCGGCGATCCGACATTGGAGGCGCGCAGCACATCCTGGCTTTCCGGGATGATGCCGAGCAGGGGAGTTGCCAGGATTTCAAGGATATCCTCGATGCCGAGCATTTCGCCGCGCGAGGCGCGTCCGGCATCGTATCGCGTGATCAGGATATGCTTCGCGACAAACTCGCCTCGCTCGGCCTTCACGGTCTTGGAATCGAGCATGCCGATGATGCGGTCGGAGTCGCGCACCGAGGAGACTTCGGGATTGGTGACAATCACCGCCTCGTCGGCATAGCGCATTGCAAGCATGGCGCCGCGCTCGATGCCGGCCGGGCTGTCGCACAGGATCCAGTCGAACTTGGTGCGTAGCTCGGCGATGACCCGGCTGATGCCCTCGTCGGTCAGCGCGTCCTTGTCGCGGGTTTGCGAGGCCGGCAGCAGCCACAAATTCTCCAGCCGCTTGTCGCGGATCAGCGCCTGTTGCAGCTTGGCGACGCCCTGCACGACGTTAATCAGGTCGAACACCACCCGCCGCTCCGCGCCCAATACCAGATCGAGGTTGCGCAAGCCCACGTCGAAGTCGATCACGACCACGCGTTGTCCCATTTGCGCCAGCGCAGCCCCGAGAGCGGCAGTGGAGGTTGTCTTGCCGACGCCGCCCTTGCCTGATGTCACGACCAGGACCTTAGCCATTTTTTTCTCCTCGTCTGTTCAATTCAGCGGCTCAATTCGCATGACGTTGCCTGCCAGCCATGCCTGGGCCGGGCGGTGGCGCAGGCTGTCGCTGATGTCTTCCGCGGTCCGGTAGAAGCCGTCGATGGCGAGCAGCTCGGCTTCGATCTTCTGGCAAAAGATCCGCGCGGCAGCGTTGCCCTCGATCCCCGCCATCGCGCGGCCGCGAAGCGCGCCGTAGACGTGGATCGAACCACCGGCGACAAGCTCCGCGCCGGAGCCGACCGAGCCCAGTACCGTGATGTCGCCTTCGGTGAACACGACCGATTGGCCGGAGCGCACCGGGCTCTCGATCAACAGCGAGGCCGGTTTCGGCTTGGCCTTGGGCTGCTCCTTTTCCCGGCTCTCTTTCGGATCGTTCTGCGCCAGCATGCAGTTGCGTCCGCCGGTCAATAGCGGCGGCATGCTCGTGGTGACGTGTTCCTCGTCGACGCCTTCGAGGCCGAGGATGCGTATGCCGCGTTGCTCAAGGCTCGAGATCAGATGCGCGATGCCGGATTGGCTGAGTTGCAGCGCGGACAAATCGAGCACCACGGGCTTGCCGGCAAAAAATCCTGGCGAACGGCCGAGCGTGGCATCGATCTCCTCGAGCCAGCCGGCGACCGGCACCACAGGCGAAAACACGAACGCGACGTAGGACCGCCCTCGCATGCGAATTAGCTGGCGGGTCGGCGGCGTCACGGCGTTCATAGGTGGTCGACTCGGAAATTGGTTTTCGAATGGTTAAGGATGGGGCGGCACTAGTTAACGATGGGTTAATGCCGGGCGCCCGACTGAAGGCGCAAACGTGACCGTTTGATGCCGCGATTGTGGCAAGGCGCGCACGGCCAACAGCTGGCTTCGGCGTGGCGCCGGCGCAGGCGGAGTGATCTTTGTCACGCTCGCGGAGCCGGTTCGCCGACGGGCCTTACTTTGAATTGCCGGTCAAATCCAACATCTAACTAATTGATCTTAGACGACAAAACAGCAAATCGCGCCTTCGATTGGGGCTTCATGGATCATCTCAAGCCGCTACCCGGTACGCGTCCTGTGACGTCGGTCACGCACTTCCGATGCAGTCTGCGCGACAAAACCTGCGAACGACGATGGCGCCGTTCAAACGAAATTCGAAACTCGTCGCAGGACAGCATGTCGTACAAGGTTATCGATAGCCGATTTGCCAACGCAAACGTCCAGGCCAACGTCAAACCCTTCGCCGTCGTGGCGATAGACCGCCTCGGCTTTCACAAGATCATCACCAGCTTCCGCACCCGCCAGGCCGCGGTGCGCGCCTGCATCTATCTGTCACGCAAAGCCGCGTGAGGACACGCAATTCCGGCTGTTCAAGAGGACATCGCCATGAGCGCAGAGTCCAGCTTGGTCATCACGGCGCTCTTCACGGCGGTTGGTGCCTGCTGTGGAGCTTCCGCTGGATGGCCGAAAAGCTGATGAAGGCCGCTTGCGGCGTCGTGTCCGAGGCGCGCGATCACGGTTGATGATCACGCCGCCGACAGCAGACTGCCAAAGTCATCGGGCTCGAAGATTTTCCCGCTTTCGTCGACAATCTCGACTTGCCATCCCTCGCTCGCCCATACCTTTGCGTTGGCGACCACGATGAGGGAACTGACCCGCTTGATCCAAACCGTTTCGCCATCGCGTTCTGCGATCATCTGATACGACATGATACACCCCTTGACGCATACTCTGACCCGGTGAGCCTGAAGCGGCGCTTTGACCGCAATTCGCCGACAAGGTGACGATATCGCGGCGCGAAAACGCTGTCCGTGCGGTCGGCGCACAAGATGCGGGCGGCATGGTCGAAAGCGATGTGCGGCTATCGCGTGATCATTGGCGATAATATGCGCGGCTTCGATTTGTTCTTTTCGAAGCGGACAAGGAACCGAAGCGAAATTTGGTGATCGTCGAGGATTGACGGAATCGTGGCGTAGTGCATCCTCGTCATATGTCAAAGTTCGAGGGCTGCCGCATAGCTCGAATGAGTAGCGGACGTTATTGTGTGATCAGGGACCTTGGCCTGGTAAAGGGCGGCAAAGGTATGAGGCGCCATGAGGAATTGCTTGTCCTTACCCCTAAAGGCGTCGGGATCTTCCTCATAGCGATTGCAAAGAGGCTTTTAGCTCAACTCACTGCCAACTCGGGCGCGCATCCATCCGAAGACGGCAAGGCGCAGCAATCAGCTATTCGCGCCACGCCCGGTCTTGCGAAAAGCGTCGTTGGTCGCAAGCTCCTTGCAGGCGCGACAGTGATGCTCACTGCGCTGACATCGCTAGTGGCTCTGGTTTCGAGCCAGCGGCTTTCCATTCAGCGTCGAATACAACATGTGCGTGCCGTTCAGCACCAGGAACAACGAAAATAACCCTGCCAGGACCCGCGACGGAAGCCAATGCGCCACCGTCACGCCAAGGCGCACTGTCAGCAGGGTTCCTGCAACCAAGCGATGAACGCGGGAACGTTGATGTAGCCGAGCATCCAATGGCCGAGCGGTATGTTGTGGCCTTCCCGTGCATAGGAAACAGCGCCTGCTACGCTCACCGGCAGTCCGATGACGGCCGACATGCCGATCGCGAGCTTCGGCTCTATGCCGGCAGCCCTGAAATAGGGCGTGAACAACGTTCCGCCGCCAATGCCCGCGACCGCCGCGATGCCACCGAAAGCCAGGCTGAATACGTTCAGTGCGAGATCGCACCGCGCCACGATCTGCAACGCGGCCAGTTTCGACACGTCGGTCATCATCAACGCCGCCGCGAACAACTGGAAGCAGGCGACAAAGCTGAGCAGCGCAATGGGCGGAGCTTTGGCGGCAACGGCACTGCCGAAGGCGACGCCGACGACGACCCAGGGGGTGGCGCGGCGGATCATGCCGGCGGAAGTCTGCCTCGACGATAGTGGCAGCCGCTCTGCCGCTGGCGAGAAGCGGGTGCCAGAATATTTCGATGCTGCGCCGCGGTCTTCGTTTTTTGAAGAGTTTGGTGAGCCGTGACCACGCTTCTTCGGTGCGACGGTGTTGCGCGCTCCGCCAGATCTCGGCGCAAATCATTGCGGTCAGGGTGGTGCGGTTCATGCTGCATAGCGCAATCTCAGTTTTGAAAACGCTAGTAACGCGGCTCTGAGAGCTAACGGTGAAGGCCGCGAAAACAAATTCTCTCGAAATGAAGCGTTTTCCCGTCGCCGAAATTTCGAGAAAGCACCACCCTGCCATCAGGTAGTCCGCACGCTCGTAATCGAGTTCACATTTTCAAGAAATTTTGATAAGCGTCGGCAAAATGCGCTTCAGCTATGAAAGCGCTGAAGACGCCCGACGGTGTCATCGAGTTTGATCGGCGAAGCTGCCGCATCAATGCCGTCCTGGTGAACACGTAAAAAGAAAAAGCTCAGGGTCGTCGTTTGGCGGGGTGGGAATCGGAATATCGATCAAATGACGTTTCCTTCCCACCACCAAAAGCGGCAGCTCAAGATCGTCTCGGCACGCTGGCAACGGCGGGCCATCTTCCTTCTCGGTGGCATTGCCGTTGGCGGCGCGGCGGTAGCGCTGGCCCAACTCGCCGATCTGGCGCAGATTGCCTTTGCCGCTCTGGTATCGAAATTTCGCTATGCCTCGCTGGTAGTGACGCCGTTTGGCTTCGCGCTTTCGGTATTTCTGACCAACAACTTTTTCTGCAACGCCCAGGGCAGCGGAATTCCACAGGCCATCGCGGCGCGTCAACTGACGGACTGGACCGCGCGTAAAAGCCTCGTCTCGCTGCGGGTCGCTGCCGGCAAGATCATTCTTACGCTGTTCGGCCTGTTGTGCGGCGCTTCGGTGGGACGCGAGGGACCGACCGTGCAGATCGGCGCCTCGGTCATGTTCGCGCTCGGCCGCTTCTCACCGCGGCGTCAACCTGGTTTGATCCTGGCCGGCGCCGCCGCCGGTGTCGCGGCAGCGTTTAACACACCGCTGGCCGGCATCGTGTTCGGAATCGAGGAGATGAGCCGTGCGTTCGAGACGCGAACCAGCAGCCTCATCATCGGTGCGGTGATCGCGGCAGGTCTCACGTCGCTCGCGCTGATGGGCAACTATGCCTATTTCGGCACCAGCGCGATGAGCCTGCGCAACGGCATCGACTGGCTCGCGATTCCGCTCTGCGGCGTGGTCGGAGGTTTAGCGGGCGGTCTCTTCAGCCGCATCCTGATCGCGATGGCGCAAGGATTTTCCAATCCGGTGGGACGCGCGATCAAGCGTTATCCGCTCGGCTTTGCCGTGGCCTGCGGAGTAGCGGCCGCGGTCTGCGGCATTGCGTCCGATGGCACGATCTACGGCACCGGATATTCGCAAGTGAAAGCTGCGCTCGAAAGCGGATCACCATTGCCCGGAAATTTCGGCGTATTGAAATTCCTCGCCACCACGTTCGCCTCGATCAGCGGAATGCCGGGCGGCATCTTCTCTCCCTCGCTCGCGGTCGGCGCGGGGATCGGCTCCGACATCGCCTCGCTGTTTCATGGGGCGCCGCTCGCGGCCATCATGCTGCTCGGCATGGTCTCCTATTTCTCGGGCGTCGTTCAGGCGCCGATTACCGCATTCGTCATCGTCACCGAAATGACCGACAACCATACCATGGTGGTGCCGCTGATGGCCGCCGCATGGATCGCCCATGCCAGTTCGCGGCTGATTTGCAGGGAAGGTGTCTATCACGCGCTGGCGAAGGGATTTGTGGAGCGGGGGCAGAAGGGTGGGGCTTAGCGGACGTAAGCCGGGCATGTCGCGGAGTGGCGACTGCCGCAGTTTTGCGCCTTATCGATCCGTCCTCGGATCAGCTGCGCACCACGCCGCCAACGCGACGCGTGCGCAACATCTGGGGAACGTCACAGCGTATTCGAAAGACGATGAATCTACCTCAATCCCTCATACACCATCAGCCCGCGCGCGATCGCGAGCTTTTTCAAGGCGCGGGGAACAAAGCGTTGCGGCGGGTGGGCAAGGTAGCGCCACGAGGTCAGCTTGAAATCGGAGAGTACGCTGCGGCTGCTTCCGAACGGCGCCAGCAATCCAGTCAAGCTGACGGGTGTGTGGGCGCGGGTGTTGAACGGCAGCAGCAGCAATTCCAGATGCGAAAGCGAGCCGTCCTGCGCGGTAGCGGTGATGCCGGCGACCACGCCGAGCAGCTCCTCGGCGACGACACTGACGATATCCTCGATCTGGCGGCGATCGTCTGATGCAAACAGCGCGGAAAAACTCTTATCCTTGAGGTCGCGGCCAAGCAGGGCGCAAACCCGCGTGCCCGCCACCCGGAACGGGAAGCTGGCATCATCGTAAGACAGCACGAAGATGTCGCCGAGCAGTTCGCGCAGCGCGCCGGGCTCGATGTCGCTGCGATCCGGCGCGCGCTCAGCCCCACGCTTGCCGTCCCAATAAGCGAAAAACTCCCGGTTCGACGGATGTTTCATGTGCTTTCCCTGCCTCGGCGCGTGGCCAGGCGAGACACATCCGTCCCGCTTTCACGCACACGCCGTCCCGAGTTCGTTTTGCAGGAGGCACGGTGCAGCGTCCATGCCAGAGGTCGTCTCCGGCCGGCTTCGCCGGGGGTTCCTCGCGTTAACGTTAAATTAACGATGGAGTTGGCGGCGCGGGCCCTTGGGGTAAGGTGCTCGGCATTCACCCGCGCCGGTTTTCTCCAGGGACCGGCCGGATGGCACACAGGGTTGGTCCAAACAACTGGTCGTCGCACGGAGAGAGGTGGGAACGCCACCCGGATCGTCCGAAGCGGACAAGATCGGACAGATGGGGCAGGGCTTTCTCAGAGCCCTGCCTTTTTGTTTGTATGCGCCAAACTTGTGGTCCCGGCCCCGGATGCGCCCTTGCGCTGCAGCAGCAAGCCGCCTATTGGGGCGCAACGCACCGATAAATAGCCCGCTTGAGGTCTTCAATCCCCTTGGGATCCCAGCCAGAATCTCAGCTTCCGCAGGAACCGCCGCCGGAGGCCCCGCGCGAGCCGATCCTGACGCTGCCGGGCGCACTGATCGTCTATATCGCACTGCTCGCGGTGATCCATCTGGTGCGGATGATGCTGCCGTTCGACATCGACGACCTCGTGATCGAAATGTTCGGCTTCATCCCGAAACGCTACGATTCGACGCTGCTCGACGTCACCTTTCCCGGCGGCGAAGGGGCCAAGGTGTGGACCTTCGTCACCTACTCGCTGCTGCACGCCAATCTCAGCCATATCGGGTTCAACGTGCTGTGGCTGTTGCCGTTCGGCAGCGCGCTGGCGCGCAGGTTCGGCGCTGCCCGGTTTTTCCTGTTCATGGCGGTGACGGCGGCGGCCGGTGCGCTGGCGCATTTCATCACTCACGAACACGCAGTGGCGCCGATGATCGGCGCTTCGGCGTCGGTGTCCGGCACCATGGCGGCGGCGATCCGCTTTGCCTTTGTGCAGGGCAGCTTCCTCTCGTTCAGCCGTGGCGACGCCGACGTCGCGGCAAAGGTGCCGGCGCTGTCGCTGACGCGCGCGTTGCGCAACGGCCGTGTCCTCGGATTCCTCGCGATATGGTTCGGCGTCAACATCGTCTTCGGCATGGGCTCGATCGCAATCGGTGTCGACGGCGCCAGTGTCGCCTGGCAGGCGCATATCGGCGGCTTTCTCGCCGGGCTGATGCTTTTCTCGCTGTTCGATCCGGTTCCGCGCGAGACGGTCCGTGTGGCGGATGCGTCGCCGCCGGACGTGATGCCGCGCGACTGAAGATCGCTTGCGGCGCAAGGTGAATTCATTCATCATCGCCAGTCTGACGAAGCGGGGCTATCGGGCCCGTGAGCGTGCTTGATGGCCGCGTTTGCCGCATGCGCCTGCAGCGAAGCCGGCGCTAAACTAATAAAGGAAACGAAGACCGTGCTCATTGAAGAGTGGGCTTCAGGGAGACAACAATGACGGTACGCGCAATTCTCGATACCAAGGGCCATCACGTCCAGATCGTCGAACCCGACATAAAGCTTTCCGCTGCGGTCACGATTTTGGCGGAGAAGAAGATCGGCTCCGTGCTGGTGATGACCAACGGCCGGATCGAAGGCATTCTGTCGGAGCGCGATGTCGTGCGCGGGCTCAGCGAACGCGGCGCGGCGGTGCTGGACGAGCCGGTCAGCTCGGTGATGACGCGCAAGATCATCAGCTGCAAGCTGTCGGATGCCGTCAGCACCATCATGGAAGTAATGACGTTGGGCAAGTTCAGGCATCTGCCGGTGGTCGAGGATGGCAGGGTGATCGGTCTGATCTCGATCGGCGACGTCGTCAAATGGCGGGTCGGGGAATACGAGGCCGAACAGGAAGCGCTGCGGGACTACATCAAGACCGCGTGATCCGATCGATAAGATCCTGCTGCACGATCAGGACGTCTTTTCGATCGGCGGGCTCGACTCGCCCGCGCCTGGCGCAAGGATCTGGATCGCCTCCTGGATCGATTCGACCGCGCGCTCGGCAGCACGCGTGCCATGCGCGATCAATTCGTCGGCACGGTGGAAATCAAACCAGCCGATTTGTCCGACCCGGGGCGAGATCAGAAGATCCGGCGGATCGCCCGCGAGCCGCGCTCGGGTGATGCGGTCCTGCATGATGTTAAAGGCGTCGACCATCACGGTAGAAATGCCGGGCCGGCCCCCGCCGCCGAAAAACTCCCGCTTCATCGTACGTTCGAGCGAGAAAAACCGACCAAGACCGCGCTTCGGCGGCGCGGGCTCGATGGCAGCTTCGGGCGTCACCACGACCGTCACCTCGGCCGATGGACCGTGGGAATAAATCGTGGTGGAATGGGCAAACACATCGCTGGAAAGATTGGCGGCAATCACGATCTCTGCGCCCAAGGCTCGCGCGGTCGATACCGGGACCGGATTGACCAGCGCGCCGTCGACCAGCCAGCGGTCGCCGACCATGACTGGCGAGAATATTCCGGGCAGCGCATAGGAGGCGCGCATCGCATCGACTATTCGGCCGTGGGTCAGCCAGATTTCGTGGCCGGTGCGGACCTCGGTTGCAACCGTTGCAAACTTGATCGGCAGCTCCTCGATCAGGCTCGCACCCATCGCGGCCTCGAGCTGGGCCGCGAGCTTGGCGCCGCCAATCAGGCCCGAACCGTTGAGGCGGACGTCGAGATAACCAAAGATATGTCGCGGATGCAGGCTGCGCGCCCATTCCTCGAGTGTGTCGAGATGCCCCGTCGCATAGGCGCCGCCGACCACCGCGCCGATCGAGGTGCCGACCACGACATCGGGCACAATGCCGCGCGCAACCAGCGTCCTCACGATGCCGATATGGGCAAAACCGCGCGCTGCGCCGCCGCCGAGCGCAAGGCCAATCACCGGCCGCCTCACGCTGTCCAGTCCGACCTTGGTTGGGCTGGTGTGGCCGCGCCCGAGCAAATTCTCCAACACTTTTTCGTCTCCGTGGCGCACAAACCTGATCGCTCTGGTCCGGCTTGCCAGAACCTCACTAACGCACGATTTATACCGCGGTTTCTACTGGGCTACGCGATGATTGTGACTGCACCGCGATGCTGAGCGACAGGGGCGGCCGGTTCCTGTAGGCTCTGCGATCGGTTCGACGCGGAGGCTTGAATTTGCCGCGTTTTCAGTGAAAAGCATGCTCATGAATCCCGGGGGCAATGGCATCGATGGATTCAGGCGGCGGAGCCGCCTGAAGATGGCGTTTGCGCTTCTGGCGGTATTGCCTTTAGCGGTTCCCACGGCCGCGCCGGCTCAAATGTTCAGCGATCGGCCGCCACCGGTGCCGCCGGCGCTGGTGCCAGACGCGCCAGGCGACGCGATGAGCCTGGCGCCGTCGTCGGGCACGGCGTCGATTCCGACCCTGCCTGCACCAATGACCCAGCCGCCGGTTGCCGCGCTACCACCGGTCGTTCCGCCGCCGGGCGCATCGACGGCGGGCCAGGCCGTGTTGTCGCTGACCGCGCGGTACGGCAAGGACATGCCGGTCATCAATGGCGGGCTGGTGTGGCGGGTGTTCGCCGGCCGGCCGGACGAAACCGGCACCTTCAAGATGATCCGCGAGGATCATGGCGCGACGCCGAACATCGTACTGCCGCCCGGCAACTACGTGGTCCACGTTGCGCTCGGCCTCGTCAGCGCAGTGCGGCCGGTGACCCTGAAATCCGAAACCGTGCGCGAATCCTTCGTGCTGCCGGCCGGCGGTCTGCGCATCGAAGGCCGGGTCGGTACTTCCAAAATTCCGACCAACCAGATTTCGTTCGCGATCTACAAGGGCAGCCAGTTCGAAACCACCGAACGGCCACCGCTGCTGCCGAGTGTTTCTCCAGGCGATGTCGCGCTGGTGCCGGAAGGGACTTATTACATTGTCTCCAATTATGGCGACGCCAATTCGGTGGTGCGTTCGGATATCCGCGTACAGGCCGGCAAGTTGACCGATGTGATCATTACCCATCGTGCCGCCGTGATCACGCTGAAGCTGGTCAGCAGCCAGGGCGGCGAAGCGTTGGCGAACACCGCATGGTCGGTGATCACGCCCGGCGGCGACGTCATCAAGGAATCGATCGGGGCATTCCCCCGGGTGATCCTTGCCGAAGGCGAATACCGTGCCATCGCCAAGAACGAAGGCAAGGTGTACGAGCGCGCCTTCAACGTCGTCAATGGCGTCGATGGCGAAGTCGAGGTCGTCGCGCGTTAGCCAGCCGACCCGCGGCAAAGGTCGATGGCGACTGTCATAGTTGCTAACGCGCACTAACCATCGATCGACTTTGGACTGTCATAATCGATGGTTTGCCGGTAGCGCTGCCCGATTTTTACAACGCATTAAGCCGTTCTGCATTGGATGTCGCGGGATCGCACGTTTGCGTGAATGGGGAACCTATGACTGCCGCCAGAAAAATATCCGGAAAATTCGAGCCAAAGATATTCGACGACCTTTCTGTCCTGCGGCGTAAATGGCAGGCCGCCCTGTGTCCCGGCGAAACGCTGCCCCACTATGAAGACGTGATGCTGGGAAGCCTCGGCCGTCTGGCGGATCACATCGTCCTGATGAAGGAAAGCAATGGGGCATTCGCGGTGTCGCGCACTGGCCGTTACGCCCAGAAATGGTTGGACGACGAGCGCTGGGACATTCCCCTGACCGCGCTGCCGCCGGATTGCGCGACCGCGCTCGGCGTCGCGACGGCCAGCGCGCTCGTAAACGGCCGTCCTCATCTGGCAATGGCGCATTGCGTGCGCGACGGTCTGGTGCGGACCTATGACGTGTTGGCGTTGCCGACTTCATCTCGCTGGGGCGGCACGCTGATCGGAAACTATGTCAACGAGCGCGGCACGCAATATAATCTGCTGGATACGATTTTTTCCGCTACCGATGAAGGCGTGCTGTCGCTGGCGGCGATCCGCGATGCCAGTGGCCGGCCGTCCGATTTACAGATCGTTCACCTCAACCAGGGCGCCGCGCGGCTGTTGAAACGGCCGTCAGCCGATCTGATGTGGCGCCGGCTCAGTACCGGCAGAAATTTGCTGTGCGCGCCGGATGTCATCGAGCGGTTATTTAGTGTCATCGAAAGCGGCAGCGGATGCCAGTTCGAAATCGACAGCCAGGACCGATGCCTGAGCATTGGCGCCACCGCTTTTGGCGATATGCTCTCGCTGACCGTTTCGGATGTCACCGCGATCAAGCGACGAGAATCCTCGTTTCGCTTGCTGTTCGACAACAATCCGGTGCCCATGTGGGTGTTCGATGCCGAAAGCACAGAATTCATCGGGGTCAATGACGCGGCCGTGCAGCACTATGGCTACAGTCGCGCGACGTTCCTGCGGATGAAGCTGCGCCAGATCTGGCCGGAGGATGAATGGATCACCCACGGCGAGGCACTGCGGGATATCGGCGACATCTATCATTCCAACCGCGACTGGCGGCATCTCAAGGCGGACGGCACCGAAATCCACGTGCTGAGCTTCGGGCGTCGGGTCGTATTCGAGGGCCGCGACGGCTATCTTGTGGCCATTGTCGACATCACGGAACGCCGCAGGGCGGAAGCCCGGATCGCACACATGGCCTACCACGACGGTCTGACCAACTTGCCGAACCGGGATTTCTATCAGGACCATCTGCGTCAGGCGTTGGAGCGCAGCCAGCCCGGTAACAAGCGGGTCGCCGTATTATGCGTGGATCTGGATCTGTTCAAGAATGTCAATGACGCGTTCGGCCATCCGATGGGAGACCGCCTGTTGAGGATGGTGGCTGAACGGCTGAAAGCTGAGGTTGGCGGCGGTAACGTCGTGGCGCGGCTCGGCGGCGACGAATTCGCTATCGTGCTCACCTCCAATGTCTCGCCGAACGAGGTGAGCGATTTTTCCGACCGTCTGATCCGGCTATTGAGCGATCGCTACGAGATCGACGGCTGCGAACTCATCGTGGGCGCCAGCATTGGCATCGCGTTGTCGCCTGGCGATGGCGATGCCTGCGAAGAATTGATGCGCAACGCCGACATGGCGCTTTATCGCGCCAAGACGGATGGCGGCGGCGTGCACAGGTTCTTCGAGCGGGAGATGGACCGCGAAGCACAAAAGCGTCGCGACATGGAGTTCGACCTGCGCCGCGCCTTCGCCAACGGCGAATTCGAACTCCACTATCAGCCGCTGGTGGATATCGCCTCTGACCAGATCAGCGGCTTCGAATCGCTGTTGCGCTGGCGTCATCCGCAAAACGGCATGATCTCGCCGGCCGAGTTCATTCCCATCGCCGAAGACATCGGTTTGATCGTGGCGCTCGGCGAATGGGTATTGCGCGAGGCCTGCACGGAGGCCGCAAAATGGCCAGCCGGAGTCAAGGTGGCGGTGAACCTCTCGCCGGTACAGTTTCGCAGCCGCAACCTGGTTCAGGCCGTGATCTCGGCACTGGCGCATTCGGGATTATCGCCGTTGCGGCTCGAGCTCGAAATCACTGAGTCAGTCTTCCTGGCGGAGACCGAGGCCAATCTCGCGATCCTGCATCAGTTGCGCGAGCTCGGTGTCAGCATCTCGATGGACGATTTCGGAACCGGCTATTCCAGTCTGAGCTATCTCAGAAGCTTTCCATTCGACAAGATCAAGATCGACCGTTCCTTTGTGAAGGACCTTGCTGAGCGCTCCGATTGCGCGGCGATCGTGCGGGCGATTTCCACGCTCGGGCGCAGCCTCAATATTACCACGACGGCCGAAGGCGTGGAAACCATCGACCAGCTCGACCGGTTGCGCGCAGAAGGCTGTAACCAGGTGCAGGGCTTTCTGTTCAGCGCGGCGAAGCCCACGGCCGAGGTCGCGGAACTGCTGCGCACGTTCGGTCGGCGAGCATCGCAGGCGGCGTGAGAACGACTTTAGAGCCCCGTTTCGATGGAATCGGAACGGAGCTCCAGATTCTTTTTTGACGCGTTTTCTTGACGCGAACCGGTATCCACCCACGGATCAAGTCCGAGGCATGCTTCGCCCGAAAACGCTCTAGAATCGCGTCACGATATCCGAGAGCGCGGGGCGGGGGCGATCTTCGCTCGGCTTCGACGGGGTGCCGATGTGGACGAAGCCCACGAATTTTTCATCGGGCTTCAGGCTGAAGCCGTCGAGTACGTCGCGATCGTACGCGAACCAGCCGGTCAGCCAGTTGGCGCCGTAGCCAAGGGCGGTTGCCGCGGTGACGAGGTTCATCGCGCTGGCGCCTGCGGACAGCTGCTGTTCCCACGCCGGCACCTTGGGATGCGTTTTGGGGGAGCTGACGACGCCGATCACCAGCGGCGCATCCGTTAGCGCGCGCTTTTCCGCTTCGATCTCGGTTGCGGATGCCGAGGGATTCTTCCGCGCGAACACCCTTGCGATGATTTCTCCGGCACGCGCGCGGGCGTCGCCCTCGAACACGATGAAGCGCCACGGCGTCAGCTTGCCATGGTCGGGCACGCGCGCGCCGATCGTGAGAATGGTAGCGAGTTCGGCCGGCGAGGGACCGGGGCCGCTCATCTGGCGTGGCTTGACCGAGCGGCGGCGCTTCAGCAGTTCAATGGCATCAGGCACAGGCACTTCCTAAGGTTGGGCGTCCGCCACGGAGATAGGCGCGCGGCCCGGCGAACGGAAGCCAATTTGGATCGAATATCGCCGATCAGGCTACCGCCCGCGCGCGCTTCACGTCCGGCGGCGTGGCTTCGTCGACCAGCGCGGCGAGCGCGGCTTCGGTCGACATGACTGTTTGTCCTTCGCTGCCGAACCGACGAACCGAAACCGAATGGCTTTCGGCCTCCTTCTTGCCGACCACCAGCAAAGCCGGGATTTTCGCCAGCGAGTGCTCGCGGACCTTGTAGTTGATCTTCTCGTTGCGCAGATCGACTTCGACCCGCAGTCCGGCGCGCCGTGCGGCAGCCGCGACCACCTTGGCGTATTCGTCGCCTTCCGAGGTAATGGTGGTGACGACGGCCTGAACCGGTGCGAGCCAGAGCGGGAAGTTGCCGGCAAAATGCTCGATCAGGATGCCGATGAAGCGCTCCATCGATCCGCAAATGGCGCGGTGCACCATGACCGGCGTTTTCTTCGAGCCATCGGCATCGATATAGAACGCGCCGAACCGTTCCGGCAGGTTGAAGTCGACCTGCGTGGTTCCGCACTGCCAGTCGCGGCCGATGGCGTCGCGCAGCACGTATTCGAACTTCGGCCCGTAAAAGGCGCCTTCACCGGGATTGATCGAGGTCTTGATGCGATGGTTGTGGCCCTGCGCCTCGATCTGCGACAGCACCGTCGCCATCACGCGCTCGGCGTGATCCCACATCTCGTCGGTGCCGACGCGCTTCTCCGGTCGGGTCGACAGCTTGACCGTGAGGTCGCCGGTGAAGCCGAAATCGGCATAGGTCGACAGAATGAGATCGTTGATT
>JAGXAJ010000041.1 GCA_018971625.1 Pseudomonadota bacterium | reverse complement strand
CCTATCAATCTCTGCGGACTCAGGGAAAGCCCGCCAAGCTCGCCCTCGTTGCTATTGCCCGAAAGCTCCTTGTCACCGCTAATGCGCTCGTCAAAAATAACACTCGCTACATGCCTCAATCCCTTGACAGCTAAGACAGTCGCCGGGCCCACGCAAAGATGCGTGTCCCGGAATGACGGGAAAATTATCACCCGTCCTTTTGCAAAAATCGTGCGCCCTATCCTGACCTGCGGTTGCTGGTGTTCTGTGTCAGATTGCCGTGCGCGGCCTGCTCGCGAATATTGTGTTTCTCGTCGTCGCGATGGCCCTTGGTGGTATCGAGCGCGACGTCGGGCGCGCTGCCGGGGCCCTTGTGGCTCTGGTTATCCTCCGGAACGGGCGGGACGGTTTTGGTCGATGGTTTTGTCATCGTTCATCTCCGTTGCTCAACAAGGAGAAATGCCGATCGCGGTGCGAGCGCCTTACTTCTCCCCCGAGGCATGTGCGCCCTGCTCCTGCTGCTGCTGTTTCTGCCGCGCCTCCTCCTTGGCGTGATGGCGGCCGTAGAGGCATCCGGCGGCAGCGCCGAGCACACCGTGATGGCCGGCATAGTGTCCGGCGACGCCGCCGACGGCAGCGCCCTTGAGACAACCCTTGGCGTCCGCGGAATTCGCGGCCAATGTCAGCGCGGCGACGGCAAGCAAGGTGGCGATCGTTTTCATGGCGATAAATCCTGTTCACGGCTTTCCAGTTATGCCGGGATAATCGCGGATTAGCGATCCGGTTCCCTCTCATTGGCACGTAGGAACGGTCTGACGCTGTTCAAGGCCGCCGCGCATGGGGATCGCGCACGACATCGGCGATTCGCGCGGGACATCACATAAAACAGGGAAAGCCGAGATCGCGCGCGCTTCGATGCAACAGACTTATTTCGCAACAGCATTGAACCTTTCGGCAGTCCGCCCGGACCAAACGGCTTGGGCCCGCATCGATAGATGAAAATACCGCCATGAAAATCGCATTGCTTGCGCTGTTGGGTCTGGTGCTGGGCGCGTTGGGCGGTGGTGCGCTTGGCATCGGCGCAGGCCTCGCCTGGGTCGAAGTCTTCAAATCCAGCGATTTTGAGGGCTATAGCGGCATGCTGGTGTTCTTTACCTTCATGCCGCTTGGCGCAATGATCGGCGGGCTCGCCGGCGCGCTGTTTTTCGCAGTGATGGCCTTGCGCGACACCGAAATCGCCAGCGAACGCGAGCCGATGCGCCATCGCGACAAATAATCAGGTAATCGGCGGGTTCGCGCCGCATCTGTGTAATGAGAGCGCCCAGACCGCGCCATCGCCATCGCCGTGGCAATTCATTGCGCCGGCCACGCAAGCCGCTGTCGACGCGGATGCTCCGGAGGCCGAAGGCTCCGAAGCAGCGACTACCAAAGATAGCCGATCCAAAGACGCCCAATCCGGGGAGGCCCAGAATGGTGCGGTCAACGAACACGAACTGGACTGGAGCCAACTCGACGTCGACGCATCGACGCTCGGCCCCAGCCCCGCCTCGAAGGTTCGCGTGGCGCCGCGGCCAGCATCCGCCGCCATCTCGTGGTCGGAAAATGACAAGGCCGACGGCTCGGCCGCAGTGCGGCTCGATCCTTCCGCGGAGCAAAGCAAGCTCGGCACGTCCCTGAGCAAGTCGCTTCCGCTCAACAATCGGTATTCGCTCTCCTTGCAGGACGACTACAGCCTGATCGAGCAAGGCATCGTGCCGGTGCCGGGCATTGTCAGCCGCCCGGTGCGCGACTACGAAACCGACCAGTCGGCGAAACTGAGCCTCGCAAAGACCGGCACCAGCTTCACCGCCGGCCAGTCGTTTTCTTCCACCGACGATAAATGGCTGCGCCACGTCGGCGCCGAGCAGAAATTGTTCGGCGGGGTCAGCATTTCCGGGTCGATCGGCGAAACGCTGCTCGGCACCACAAACAAGAGCATCAGCGCCGGGTTCAAGCAAAGCTGGTAACTCCGGCGCCTCGTGAAAGATCGAGCATTGCCGCATATTGGCCCCGATGCGGTCAAAATCGGCAGACCAGATGCCCGCACTTCAACTTCGTCGTGCGGGGGACTACCGCGCTCGCTCAATGCGAAACAGGGGACGGCCGATGAATGCCACCATTCGTTCTGAAAAAATCGATTCAACTGAAACGGACAATAACCTTGCCGCGGTCTCGGAGGTCGAGGCCGGCATTCGTGATTTCGTCCGCAACGACATTGCCTATCTGCGACGGCCGGCGACGGGCGCCCCGAGCAGCGGCGAAACCGCGCTCGAGCCCGCGCAAGAGGCAACCGTGAACAACGTCAATTCACTGATCCAACGCGTGGCCGGCACTTCGCTCGCCGAAATCGAGAACCTGATCTCCGAACTCGAAGCGCTGCGCGATTTGCTGCATGCCGAAGGTCAGCGCGTCCAGCGCGAGATTTCCGGCTATGCCCAGCTCAGCCAGGCTGCGATGAAATCCACCCGGATGATCTCCGACAACGTCACGCAGTGGAAGCGCTCCGCGGAAGGACTGCGCAACGGCTGACCATCCGATCCACTCGCCTTGGCCGCCGCCTTCCCTTGAGAGGGAGCGCGGCGGCTTCGTTTTGGTCACCGGCCTGAACTTGCCGGGCTTGCGACCGCGACCAAGGCAGGGCGCCAACGGGCTGCCCGTAGCATTCGGGAATCATCTTCCATGCAGACCATCAGACCAGACAACACCGACCCGATCCCGTTGCGGAACTCGCCGCCCCGGATAACCACCATCCTGATTCGGTTTGTCGGATTGCTGATTGCAGCCGTGGCGGTCCTGACGCTGGCCTGGAGCCGTTAATGCCCGCAAATGGTTAGCGATCGGTAATTTCGTGGAGCCCGTCCGAATTGCCTTCCAGCGTATAAAGGCCGTCCGCGTAGCCCTTCACCACCATCCCGGTGGTCAACATTACTGCCAGCGTCACGGTTGCAAAGATAAAACCGACAAATTTCAGTCCGCTGCGATCAGCCATCGCCATCCCCTGTCCAGTCCCCGTCGCTCCACTATGACAGGCACAAAGTTCAAAATGCGTTATCGGCGGGTTGGTTCCGCACAGCACATTTCTGCAACAACGAGCGCCGGCGTTTGGTCCTCAGGCAGCATTCCGTCTTGGCACGAAGGCCGTCACCAGCAACGAGAATACCAGTTCGCCGCGTTGGTTAACGCCGGTGTTGCGGGCTTGCAGGATTCCCCACTCGGGCCGCTTCTCGGACGTGCGCAGCGACTCGACCTCGCTTGCATAGGCGATGGTGTCGCCCGCGAGCACCGGCTTGATCCAGCGCAAGTCGCGAAAACCCGGCGACGGTCCCCACATGGCAACCTTCTCGCCGCGCGCGGTCGCCTCCCTGGCCTGCCGCTGGCTATCGGCGACCAGAAGTTTCATGCAGATCGACCCCACGTGCCAACCCGAGGCCGCCAGGCCGCCGAACAGCGACTTGCGGCCCGCTTCTTCGTCGAGATGAAATCGCTGCGGGTCGAATTGCGCGGCGAATTTCTTGATGTTGTCGGCGGTGAAGGTGAACGATCCCAGTTCGCGCCGTTGCCCGACCGCGATATCTTCAAAGAATCGCATCAGGCACCCTGCTCCACCGCAGCGCCGGCGCGCCGGGCAATCATCAACGGCGAGATCATCTCGCACAGCGCCTCGCCGTTTGCGTTGCGGGCCACGTTCCGGACGGTCACGATCCCGGTCTGGGGCCGGCTGCGCGAGACCCGCGCCTCGACAATCTCGACATCGAGAGTCAAATCGTCCCCCGGCCGCAGCGGCACCAGCCAGCGCAATTCGTTGACGCCGGGCGATCCCAGCGAGGCGGTGCGGCGGAGAAAGCCGTCGAACATCATCCGCATCATGATCGAGCAGAGATGCCATCCCGAGCCGGCCAGACCTCGCAGCATCGAGTGCCTGGCTGCCTCCTCGTCGAGATGCATCGGCTGCGGATCGAACTCGGCCGCAAACGCCAGCATCTCTTCGCGCGTGACATGGCGCGGACCGAACGAGCCGAAAGGACCGGGCCTGAAATCTTCGAAGGTCAGCGTCATGAATCGAGGATTGCCGGAGGGAAGCCCGATTGTGGCCGTTATTTGCGGCAATCTCAAGCCGCCATCGGCGTGACGCGAGTCTGCCGACGAGCGCCGTCTTTGATGCGCTGGCTTTTTCGATGCTGCTTGTCCGATCCCATTTTGACCGGACAACAGGCGGGGCCAGGCCCTGCGCCATCGAGAGCCAGATTGGACGCGAATCACATTCGACTTGGGGGAGAACGGGCGATGTTTGATTTTCAGGATCTGTTTCAGTGGGACCGCTTTATCACGCCGACCATCATCAAGACCTTCTATTTGCTGGCGATCGCATTGATCATATTGTTCGGCATCTCCGGCATTTTTTCCGGCCTCGCCATGATGGCGGTGAGCCCGTTCGGTGGCTTTATCGTGGTGCTGTCCTCGATCGCCAGCGTGATCGTGGGCGCTATCTTCTCGCGCATTGCCGCGGAATTTATCCTGATCGTGTTCCGCATCAACGAACATCTCGGCGTGATCCGCGATCAGGGACAGCGGCATTAGAACAGGCTGCATTCAACGGCCACGTCATCCCGAGGAATCGCGCGTTGCGCGGTCCCTCACCGCGAGGGCCGTTTCGCCTTACGTGTTGAACCGGAAATGCATCACGTCGCCATCGGCAACGACGTATTCCTTGCCTTCCAGCCGCAGCTTGCCCGCGTCACGGGCGCCGGCTTCGCCACCGAGCGCGACATAGTCGGCATAGGCGATGGTCTCGGCGCGAATGAAACCCTTCTCGAAATCGGTATGGATCACGCCGGCGGCAGCCGGCGCCTTGGTGCCGCGGTTGATGGTCCAGGCGCGGGCTTCCTTCGGCCCTGCGGTGAAATAGGTGATGAGATCGAGCAACTGGTAGCCGGCGCGAATCAGGCGGTCGAGGCCGGCTTCGTGGAGACCCAGCGTCTCCAGGAACTCGGTCCGCTCCTCGCGCGACAAGGTTGCGATTTCGGACTCGATCTTGGCCGAGATCACCACCGCAACTGCGCCTTCCTCCTTGGCACGTTCGAACACCTGCCTTGAGAAGCTGTTGCCGTCGCCGGCCGAGCCTTCCTCGACATTGCAGACATAGAGCACCGGCTTGGAGGTCAACAGCCCGAGCATGCGGAAGGCGCGTTCCTCCTCCGGCTTGCGCTCGAGCGCCCGCGCCGGCTTGCCTTCGCGCAGCAGCACCAGCGCCCGGTTGACGAGATCGAGCTGTTCCTTGGCGTCCTTGTCGTTGCCCTTGGCTTTCTTGGCCAGATTGTCGACGCGCTTCTCCAGACTTTCCAGATCAGCCAGCATCAGTTCGGTCTCAATGGTCTCGATGTCGGCCAACGGCGCGATCTTGCCTTCGACATGGGTGATGTCGGAATCCTCAAAGCAGCGCACCACATGCGCGACCGCATCGACCTCGCGGATGGTGGCGAGGAACTGGTTGCCGAGGCCTTCGCCCTTGGAGGCGCCGCGCACCAGGCCGGCGATGTCGACAAAGGTCAGCCGCGTCGGAATGATCTGCGCCGACTTCGCGATCGCCGATAACTTATCGAGGCGAGGATCCGGCACCGCGACCTCGCCGACATTCGGCTCGATGGTGCAGAACGGATAATTCGCCGCCTGCGCCGCCGCTGTCTCGGTTAATGCGTTGAACAGCGTCGACTTGCCGACATTGGGCAGTCCGACGATACCGCACTTGAATCCCATCACGCCCTCGACATTTTCTCTCGTCCTGGCCGGGCTTGTCCCGGCCAGCCACGTCTTGATCCTTTACGCCCCCAGGGAAGGCGTGGATGCCAGCGCAAGGCCGGCCATGACGGCATGCCTCTTTTTACCCGACACAAGGAAAGTCAGTCCTTCTCGTCTGCATCTTCCTTGCCGAGGAATCCCTTGGCCTGCATCGTCAGATGCACCTTGTTCTGGAACGTGGAGTCGCGCCCCGTCATCAATAGCCCGGCGCTGTCCGCGACCGCCTCGCACAGCGTCTCGACCCAGGGGCGATCGCTCTTGGCAAAATCCGACAGCACATAGCCGTGCACCAGTTCCTTGAGGCCGGGATGGCCGATGCCGAGCCGTACCCGGCGATAGTCATTGCCGACATGAGCCGAAATCGAACGCAGCCCGTTGTGGCCCGCGATGCCGCCGCCAATCTTGACCCGCACCTTGCCGGACGGCAATTCGAGTTCGTCCTGAAATACGACGATTTCATCCACGCCGAGCTTGAAGAAGTTCGCGGCTTCCTGCACCGCGCGCCCCGATTCATTCATGAAAGTGGCCGGACGGAGCAACACCACCCGTTCTCCATCCAGCGTGCCCTCGGAGGTCTCGCCCTGAAAACGACGGCGCCATGGTGCGAAACCATGACGCCGTGCGATTTCTTCAACGGCCATGAAGCCGATGTTGTGCCGGTTATGCGCGTACTTCGCGCCGGGATTGCCGAGACCAACAAAGAGGTGCATGACGCGGCATTCCGCGTTAGCGCGCTATCAGCGAAAGCGGGAACCGGTTTTGCGCCTGATCGCGCGCCAACTTATAAATCGGCGCATGATCTTTCGCCGAACCGCTCACAGCTTGGCGGATCATGCGCGTTACTTCTTCTTGTCGCCGCCGGCGGGCGCCGTCGCGCCCGCTGCGGGAGCTGCTGCCGCGGCGGCCGGCGCAGCTGCGCCGGCCGCGGGAGCAGCGGCACCGGGAGCAGCCGCGGCAGCCGGACCGGCCGCGGCAGCCGCCGCAGCCGCTTTTTGTTCTTCCGCGTAGCCCGACGGCGGCACGATAGTCACGAGCGTTATGTCTTCACGCGACAGCGATTTCACACCGGCGGGCAACTTGATGTCGCTCAGATGCAGCGAGTAGCTGATTTCCAGCCCGCTAACGTCGGCCTCGATATACTGCGGAATGTTGTCGACCGAACATTCGAGGTCGATGGTGTGCGTGACGATGTTGACGGTGCCGCCGCGCTTCACGCCGGGTGCGACATCCGCGTTCTGGATGCGGAGGGGCACGCTGACGCGGATGGTCGCGCCTTCGCCGAGCCGCATGAAGTCGACATGGAGCGGGAAATCGCGCACCGGATCGACATGGAAGTCGCGCGGAATCACCCGGTGCTTCTTGCCCTCCAGATCGATATCGTAAATCGTGGTGAGGAACCGGCCAGCCAGGATGCGCTGGCGCAAATCGGAATCTTCGACCGAGATGGTCACGGGGGGCAGGTTGTTGCCGTAAATCACTCCGGGCACTCTCCCGGCGCGACGCTCTGCCCGTGCGGCCCCCTTGCCGACTGACGGACGCGCGGTCGCCTTCAATTCCTTGACGGTCGTCGCCATGGTCTTAAGTCCTTGTTTTCAAAAAGTTAAAGGCCGCTAGCTGCGGCCCGTTTGACGCCGCAGCAAGCCTCCAGGGGTGCGGGGGCTGCGAACGTGGCGGGGTTCTAGCCCCAAAGTGGCGGAATGACAAGGAAATGAAGGGATTTTTGTAGGATCGAGGGCGATCTTCCTGAACCAGCGCCACCTAAGTCGACGTGCCCAGTCTGGCCTCCAGCGCCGCAATCCGCGCCTTCAGCGTCTCGTTTTCCTCGCGCGCCAGCCTGGCCATGTCCTTGACCGCCTCGAACTCCTCCCGCTTGACGATATCGAGATCACGCAGGATTTTTTCGGCCTGGTTGCGCACCACAGCGTCGACCTCGCGCTTGACGCCTTGGGCAGCGCCAGCGGCATCATTCATCAGGCGGCCGATCTCGTCGAAAAACCGATTGGTGGTCTGGGTCATCTGAGACGCTCCGCCTCGCTGCTGCTGTGGATCGTGGGAACAAAACAATGGCAATTCCGATGCTGCGATTCAAGACCGGCGCGGCTTTGCCAAAGCCCTGATCGTCAAGTCCTGATCGCCTTGTCATGCTGCGGTTTCCTTGCGATCGTATTGAACGTTCGCCCGCGGCGCCAAAAAAGCGAGCACAAAACGCCCCTGATCGACCAGCAGATCGAGATTCCCATCAGGGACGGCAAGACCACGACGTTTATCAGCCGTCCCGAACGCGGCGGGCCGTTTCCCATCATCCTGTTCTACATATGACGCACCGGCCATTCGCGAAGAGTTGCGCAACATGGCACGCCGGCTCGCAACTTCCGGCTATTACGTGATGCTGCCCAACATGTACTACCGTGCGGGCGTGATGGAGCTCGGTCCGACCAATCCGACAGTCCGCACCTCGCTGCCCGGAAGACCAAAGCCGAATTGTATTTCGCCTGCGCCCAGACCGATATCTATGCACCGATGGAAATGGTCGAACAGGTCAAGCAAGGCATGAAAGGCGCCAATGCCGAGGTCGAAATCTACCCGGGCACGCATCATGGCTTCGCCTTTCCGAAGCGGCCGGTCTATAACCGCGACGCGGCGGAACGGCACTGGGAACGGCTGCTGGCGCTGTATCGCCGCAATCTCCAAGTCTAAGCTCTCCAAGTCTAAGCTCCAAAGGACCGATGCCCTTTCTCACCATCGCCTTTCCAGCATTCAATCCCATAGCGATCTCGATCGGCCCGATCGCGATCCGCTGGTACGCGCTCGCCTATATCGGCGGCATCGTGCTGGGCTGGATCTACGCGCGCGCGTTGCTCAAGAACAAGGAGCTGTGGGGCGGTCCGGCGCCGATTACGCTGCTGCAGCTTGACGACTTTATCCTGTGGGTCACCATCGGCATCATTCTCGGCGGCCGCACCGGCTATGTGCTGTTCTACAATCTGCCGTTCTTCTTCAGCCATCCTGCCGAGATCTTCGAGCTGTGGAAGGGCGGCATGTCGTTCCATGGCGGCTTTCTCGGCTGCGTCGCCGCGGTGATCCTGTTTTGCCGGAAGAACAATTTGCCGATCCTGTCGCTCGGCGACATCACGACCGCGGTCGGGCCGATCGGACTGTTCCTGGGGCGGCTTGCCAATTTCGTCAACGGCGAGCTGTGGGGTCGGCCGGCCGATCCCAGCCTGCCCTGGGCGATGATATTCCCCACCGGCGGCCCGCTGCCGCGCCATCCGAGCCAGCTCTATGAGGCCACGATGGAAGGACTGCTGCTGTTCACCTTGCTGGCGGTGATGATCCGGATGGGCGCCTTGAAACGGCCGGGCCTGATCCTCGGAAGCTTCATTACATTCTATGCCGTTGCGCGTATCATCGGCGAGCACTTCCGCGAGCCCGATCCGCAGCTCGGATTTTTGTGGGGCGGACTGACCATGGGCATGCTGTTGTCGGTGCCGATGATCTTCGCGGGAGCGATCATCATCGTGGCGGCGTGGCGCCGCAAGGCACGGCCGACCAGCTCCGATCAAGGCGGGCCGTGACCGAATCTTCACCGCTGCAGATCGAACTCAGAAGGCTGATCAAATCGTCCGGACCGATGCCGGTCTGGCGATACATGGAGCTGTGCCTGACGCATCCTGAATTCGGCTACTATGTCTCGCGCGATCCGCTCGGACGCGAGGGCGATTTCACTACCGCGCCCGAAGTCAGCCAGATGTTCGGCGAGTTGCTCGGGCTGTGGACGGCCTCGGTCTGGAAGGCGATCGGCTCGCCGCCGGTGCTGCGTCTGATCGAACTCGGACCCGGTCGCGGCACCATGATGGCGGACGCGCTGCGGGCGCTGCGGGTGTTGCCACCGCTCTATCAGGCGCTAAGCATTCATCTCGTCGAAATCAATCCGGTGTTGCGCGAGAAACAGAAGGCGACGCTGTCGAGCGCGCGCAACATCGCCTGGCACGACAATATCGACGACGTGCCCGACGGCCCTGCCGTTATTCTCGCCAATGAATATTTCGACGTGCTGCCGATCCACCAGGCCGTGCGGCGCCAGACCGGCTGGCACGAGCGCACGGTCGACCTCGACGACGCCGGCAAGCTGGCGTTTGGCATTGCCGCCGACCCGATACCGCGTTTCGAGGTGCTGCTGCCGCCGCTGGTGCGTGCCGCCCCGGTCGGCGCCGTGTTCGAATGGCGGCCCGATACCGAGATCATGAAGCTCGCCAGCCGGGTGCGCGACCAGGACGGCGCCGCGCTGATCATCGATTACGGCCATCTGCGCAGCGATGCCGGCGATACCTTCCAGGCCATCGCCCGCCACAATTTTACCGATCCCCTGAAGGATCCCGGCCAGGCCGACGTCACCGCCCATGTCGATTTCCAGGCACTGGCGCGCGCTGCGGAGGATATCGGCGCGCTGGCACACGGCCCGGTGCCTCAGGGCGATTTTCTCAAACGGCTCGGCATCGAAACCCGGGCGGCCACGCTGATGGCGAAGGCCAGCCACAAGGTGTCGGAGGACATCCTGGCCGCGCTCAAGCGGCTGGTTGGCGGCGGCCGCGGCGGCATGGGATCGATGTTCAAGGTGCTGGCGGTCTCCGAACCCAACCTCACTTTGCTGGCCGGCTTCGCTGACCCGCAAGAGAGCGGCCCGCCATGATGCTCGCTTCGCCGCGACTATCCGCCGTTCCCGGCCTCCGCCATGCTTTCTTCACCCGCGAGGGCGGCGTCTCCGGTGGCATCTACCGCAGCCTCAATGCCGGCATCGGCTCGCAGGACGATCCAGCTTCCGTCACGGAAAACCGCCGCCGCATGGCGGAGCAGATTGGCGTGTTGCCGCAACGTTTCCTCACCGTGTATCAGACCCATTCGCCCGATGTGATTGTAGCTACAGCGCCATGGGATAGACCGCGGCCGCGGGCCGACGCCATCGTGACCCGTACGGAAGGCCTTGCGATCGGCGCCACCGCTGCCGATTGCGGGCCGATCCTGCTGGTCGATCCTACCGCGCGCGTAATCGGTGCCGCGCATGCGGGGTGGAAGGGCGCGCTGACCGGCATTTTGGAATCCGCCATCGCGGCAATGGAAAGGCTCGGCGCTGAGCGCAGCCGCATGATCGCCGCGATCGGCCCCCTGATCCGCCAGCAGAGCTACGAAGTCGGCGGCGAATTCGTCGAACGCTTCATCGAAGCGGATGCCGGGAACGCGCTGTTTTTCCTGCCCTCGACGCGAGACGGCCATTCGATGTTCGACCTCGCCGGCTACATCCGGCGGCGGCTCCAAACCGCAGGCGTGCCGATGATCGACGACGTCGGCGCCGATACCTATTCCGACCCGAACTTCTTCAGCTACCGCCGGTCGGTGCATCGCCAGGAGCCGGACTACGGTCGCCACGTCCACGCCATCGTGCTGGAGCGCGAATAAACGCCAGCACAAAACCCCGCATTTGTTCTCGTCTCCTACGCTGCCCTAGACCTTAACGCATTTTAACGATATCGCTTTAGGGTAATGAGGGAAGCGTCATCACTGCTGTACCGTGCGGGCCGCGCGGTGATCGCCGCAGCGCTGCTGGTGGCTGCCTGCGGCCTCGGCGGCTGCGCCGGCGGCGGAGCCGCGAGCAACTCGTTCGCGATGGCCGGCGGTGGCGGCAGCGGAAACGGCTCGACCGTGGCTTTCGAATCGATCGACGGGCCGCCGCCGCAGGTATTCGACCGCATGGTCGGCGTGCTCGACAGCGAATCGAAGCTGCGCAACCTCACGATCGTTTCACGCGATGGACAGGCTTCCTACCGCGTGCGCAGCTATCTTGCCGCCGAAGTCAGCCGTGGCCGCACCGCCATCGCGTGGGTCTGGGACGTCTATGATTCCAACCAGCAACGCGCGTTGCGGCTCAGCGGCGAGGAGCCGGCAGGCAAGGCCGGGCGCGACGCCTGGGCCTCGGCGGACGACCTGGTGCTGCGGCGGATCGCCCAGGCCGGCTTCAGCGGGCTTACCGCCATGGTCAACGGAACGGCTCCGGCGGACACGCCGCCGGCGGCTCCCGCGCCCGACAGACGAGGGCCGGCAATGGCAAGCGCCGATGAACAGGCCCCGTCGGCTCCGGCCGCATATCGCGTCAGCGCACTGAGCTATGCCGCCCGCTGACCGGAGCGAAATCTCGTCGGCTCTGCTCCGAACAGCCAAACTGGCCGCGGCGGGAAAGTGCACTAAATCGCACTCTAAAACCGGTTTTATGCAGGAAAATCATGGGCGATGGGTTGCCAGCCAAGCCTCCTCCTTGATATCACCTCGCACGTCGAAACGCGCTGGTGCCATGGATATTCCGAGATGCTGAACGTCGTATCCGGCAAGGCGCGGGGAGAAGTGTCGATGTCGGCCAAGAACGGCTCCATCAAGCTCGTTGCCGGCAATTCCAACCCGACGCTGGCGCAGGAAATCTCGAACTGGCTGAAGGTGCCGCAGACCAGGGCCATCGTGCGCCGCTTTGCGGATATGGAGATTTTCGTCGAGATCCAGGAGAACGTCCGCGGCTCTGACGTCTTTATTATCCAGTCGACCTCGTTCCCGGCCAACGACCATCTCATGGAGCTCCTGATCATCACCGACGCGTTGCGCCGCGCCTCCGCGCGCCGCATCACCGCCGTGATCCCCTATTTCGGCTACGCCCGGCAGGACCGCAAGGTCGGCTCGCGCTCGCCGATTACCGCCAAGCTCGTCGCCAACATGATTACCCATGCCGGCGTCGACCGCGTGATGACGCTCGACCTGCACGCCGGCCAGATCCAGGGCTTCTTCGACATTCCGACCGACAACCTCTATGCCTCGCCGGTGATGGTGCGCGATATCAAGGAGCGCTTCGACCTCTCCAACGTCATGGTGGTTTCGCCCGACGTCGGCGGCGTGGTGCGCGCGCGCGGGCTTGCCAAGCGCATCAACACGCCGCTTGCGATCATCGACAAGCGCCGCGAACGCGCCGGCGATTCCGAAGTCATGAACGTGATCGGCGACTGCGCCGGCTTCACCTGCATTCTGATCGACGACCTCGTCGATTCCGGCGGCACGCTGGTGAATGCCGCCGATGCGCTGCTCGCCAACGGCGCCAAGGATGTCTACGCCTACATCACCCACGGCGTGCTGTCCGGCGGAGCCGCGGCGCGCATCACCGGCTCGCGGCTGAAGGAACTGGTGATCACCGACTCGATCCAGCCCACAGAAGCGGTGCGCAAGGCCGCGAACATTCGCACGCTATCGATCGGTCCCCTGATCGCGGAAGCGATCGGCCGCACCGCCTCGGAAGAATCGGTGTCGAGTTTGTTTGACTGAGTTGAGTTTGCGGGGGCGCAAGCACCTTCGCCCACTATGCAAAGCTGATCAGGCTTTCAATCCCGTAACCAATTCGGTCTTTTCCGCGTCCGACGGCATTTTCAAAATCCGACGAAATCCAAGCGAAACAAGCGCGCATCATAGAAGCGACTGACCGACTTATATCCGATGGATGCTTATATGGTCATCGCGGCGGAACGAAGTCATCTGCCGATCATGACTGACCCGCTCGAGCGTCTCAGGATGCGTGCCCGCAAGACAAGCAATCGCAACCGGCCGAATCATTCGACTATCAGCATCCTGCCGGCTCCATTCGACGGTTGGGATGACGATAAGCCGTTGATGACCTTGAATAAAGCGGTCAGGTCGATTGATGTTGCGATCCCCGGCAGCTACGTCATACTCCAGCTTGTAATGGAAGGATCACTCAACCTTGCTATGGTACGTCATCGCCAACTATCGCGAACCGTGTGACACCTTTGTTTTCGGGCGAGGGTAAATCGCGTGCACGGTTATCAGCCTATCATTCTCCCAGCCGCGACGACCATTGTCACCGCTCAGCAAGTGGCCAGCGGGCCCCCAATTCCGCCGATTGCGCGGATCCGGCTATACTCAGCCGAAGAGTGGGAGGCTTTCACCAACGAATGGGCGCACTATTTTTTCAAAGGCACGACAGTTATCAGGGCTTCAGGTGCCGGCGACAAGGGTGTCGACATCGCTGTGTTCGACCCTGGACAGGATTTCACCGGCATCTGGGACGGGTATCAGTGTAAGCACTACGATGACCCGCTGCGGCCTTCTGACATCTACGTCGAACTAGGCAAGGTGCTGTGGTTCTCGTTTAGTGGTGAATACAAGGCGCCGCGGAGCTACACGTTCATCGCGCCTTGCGGCGTTGGGACGAAGCTCAACAACTGGTTGATGAATCCCGCGAAGCTCAAGCAAGAGCTGATTGCTAATTGGCAAAAGCACTGCTGTGCAGAAATCACTAGCACCCAGGAAATCCCGCTTGAGGGCACTTTCCTGGCTTACGTCGACGCGTTCGACTTCGCTATTTTCAAGGGAAAGCAACCACTCGCGTTGATCGACGAGCATAAAGCGTCGTCGCCGTATCACCTATCGCGATTTGGCGGCGGCTTTCCTCCCCGCCCGACCGTGTCGTGCCCACCAACGACCATTGAGGCGCATGAAACCAAATACGTTGAGCAGCTTTACCTTGCCTACGGAGACCACCTGAACAAAACGGTCGCGTCTATCGCTGATCTCGGCAAGCCTACACTTCGGGAACATTTCTCGCGACAGCGCGAAGCGTTCTATCAGGCTGAAGCACTCCGGGTGTTCGTCCGCGACAAAGTCGAACCCGGCACCTTCGAACGGCTGCAGGACGAAATTTACGCTGGCGTGATTGACACCCACGACGACGATCATGATGACGGCTATAGACGCGTCGTGGCCGTCACAAAAGCGGCACAAGGCATGGCGATCACGACGAATCCAATCGCACCGATCGCGCAAACGCAGGATCGCCGAGGCATTTGCCATCAACTCGCGAATGATGAAAAGCTGAAATGGACGAAATAGAGCCATCAGGTCGGCAGGTCACGTTCAACGGCCCGCTCGAAGCTGGCATTCGGGCCGTGGCTCTTCTTGGCGCTGCTTATCCAAAGGCGTTCGATCTGCAACGCCTGACCGCGCTCGACTATCTTCTGGTCAGAACCAACGATCTCGACGGCGGACCGGAGAGTTTGCACCCTCCGACCCCATTGCGCTCGCCAGATGCCGAGGTGAGGCGACGGATTGTCCACCAAGGACTGGTTTTGATGATGTCGCGAGACCTGATCGACCAGGAAGCCCAAGAAGGCGGCTTGATGTATGTGGCTGGCGAGAATGCGGCGGCTTTTCTCGATGCTTTGCAGTCGTCCTACCTACTAAAACTCAAAGACCGCGCGAACTGGCTGATCGGGCATTTTAGTGGCTATACGGATACCGAATTCAACGCGATCATCCGTCAATACTTCGATGATTGGATGATTGAGTTTCAGGAATTTGAGCGGAGCATAGGCACGTTATGAGTGACTTTGCCCGCCTGCAAATCCATCATTTGAGTTTCCTCGGGCCGAACCGGTTGCCAGCAACGATGCGCTTCCAGCCCGGCTTCAACGTGCTCTACGGTGCTTCCGATACCGGTAAGTCGTTTATTCTCGATTCGATCGATTACATGCTTGGCGGCAAAGGCCCATTGCGGGATTTTCCAGAGCGTGAGGGTTACGACCGCGTCCTCCTCGGCATGAAGTCGACTGCTGGCGAAACGTTTACGTTACAGCGGAGTACGGCAGGCGGCGGCTTTCTGATGGTCGAAGGCTTGCATGACGCCGAATTCCCGCGCGAAGGCGTAAGCGAGTTGCGCGAGCAGCATGACGAACGCAAGGACGATAACCTTTCACGTTTCCTGCTGAAAAAAATTGGTCTCAGCGACAAACGGATTCGGCGCAACAAGAATAACGACACAAACAGTCTCAGTTTCAGGAACCTTGCTCGGCTGGCGATCGTGGACGAGGAAGAGATCATCCAGAAGCGTTCGCCGTTGTCTGACGGAAACCTCGTTGCCGACACTTCGAATACGGCGACCTTTAAATTGCTTTTGACCGGCGTCGACGATTCCGCTCTCATTCCCGCAAAAAGCTCTCCGCAGGAGCACTCCAGAGCCGGCCAACTTGAGCTACTCGACCACCTGATCGCAGACAACCAAGCCAAGATTAGGCACCTATCGGGGCCGCCTAAGCAACTGGAAGAGCAGAATCAGAAACTCCAAGAGAGCATGCACAGTCGATTGCAACTCCTTGCCGCTCACGAAAGTGAATATAAAGACGTCTTCACCCGCCGTAGAGAAGCTCGCCGCAGGCTGGAAGAAGCCAACGAGCGTCTGACGGAAGTTAGCGTTCTGCTCGATCGTTTTGATCTGCTGGCCAAGCACTACCAGTCCGACGTTGAACGATTGGAAGGCATTCGTGAGGGCGGCACATTGTTTTCGTCACTGTCTGACGGCATTTGTCCGTTGTGTGGCGCAGAGCCCGATCATCAACACCGCTCCGCCGATTGCGAAGGTAATGCTGACCGGGTCGTTAAGGCGGCAGAAGCTGAGTTGAGCAAGATCGTGGTACTGCAAGAGGATCTCGCCAACACGGTTCGTCAATTAACAAGCGAGTCGCGCAGTCTGCAGCGACGCTTGCCGAAGCTTGAGACGGACGAGTTCCAACTCCACACAAAAATTCAGGAAGAATTGGCGCCAAATCTCAGAGCAATGCGAACTAGTTACTCTGAGTTGGCCGAAAAACGCGGCGAAGTTCGTGAAGCGCTCGGCCTCTACCAAACACTAAAAGAATTGGAAGATCGCCGCACTGCGCTCGAACTCGAAGAAGCTGAAGCGGCTGGCGGCAACACACCAGATGCTGGATTGCCGGCCGCTAGCCTCGATAAATTCTCTACCGTTGTGCAAAGTATCCTTCAGATTTGGCACTTTCCGAATGCCGAGCGTGTGCATTTCGATCAGCGAGCCCGCGACTTGGTTATCAGCGGCAAGAATCGAACCTCGTTCGGCAAGGGGCTTCGAGCGATCACGCAGTCCGCGTTTACGATCGGACTATTACAATATTGCAAGCAGCAAGCGACACCCCACCCGGGGTTCGTGCTACTCGACTCGCCGCTGCTTTCATACAAGGAGCCAGACGGTGATGACGACGACTTACGGCACACCGATCTCAAGGTGCGCTTCTACGAGTACCTAAAACAGATTGGCGACGATCACCAGGTCATCATCATTGAAAACACCGACCCGCCGGACGATGTGCGGCTGCTGCCTTTCGCGCAGAAGTTTACTGGAAATCCCGAGGAAGGCCGAGCGGGCTTTTTCCCTGTGGCTTACAAATGATTTTTGATTGCAGATCTAGCGTTCGCTTCTCTGATCGTAAGCTCGATCTTTATAGCGCGGGGTGAGGCAAATAATGGACACTCCAAAAGCAAGCTGACGACGGGAGCGCGCACAGTGTGCGCGTGACGAACACGAAGAACGACAAGAGCTTTCACCGCGACCAAGGCGCGATTTTGATTTCGGCGCGCAAGTTGACAACGTAACCTGGTGCCGAAAATATTGAAACGCAAGAAGCGAAGCCGAGATGGGGTCGATCATAATGACTGATATTCGTCCGTTCGAACCGAAACGGGATGCGCCTTTGACAGCGGGTGCTCGCTTCATTCGTGGCTTTACCAGAGTTGGCATGGTCGTCGCGGTATTGATTGTGCTGATTGGCGTAACCGCTTCCATCATCACGGCCAAGAACAACTTCGACGGTGATATGCAAACCCATCAAAGCGCCGAGTGCGTTGCCCGTCTTGCGCGGTCTGGTTACGAATTTACGAAGAAGCCCTACAGCAACGCGCTAGACTACGACGTGGGCGGTTGCTACGCGCACTATACGCTGGAATACAAATCGATCCGCGAGGTACTCGCAATCGCTGACGCCCCGGCGTCAACATTTCTAACGAGCGAAGGCCCTTCCACGCTTGGTATCGGATTGATGATCACAGGCGGCCTTGCTGTCGTGGCCTACCTAATCTTTTGGTGTATCGGCTGGCTGTGTGCTGGTTTTACGCGGGACGCATAAACAGCGGTCGCACAATGCTGGCCTGCCGCACTGTCTATCGACAGCCGCGCTTAACTTTTCGATTATTAAAATCCGCACTCGCGGTTGGACGACACCGATTTAAAGGCGACCCCGTCGGACGACGGTGAGAGACAATCGATCTGTGAGGACGTTGCACGAACGCCGGAGGCTGGCTGGGCTAAGAGATATCGAACTCGCAAATTCCCCGCAGCAGTGGGATTTGAACCCCTTGATTTAGGCATGATAAGCGCTTGTGGCCCTTAAAAAAGCAATCGGCGCGCACTGTATCGCGTGCGCCCATCGCGAGATTTATCCAATCCGATCAACCTGATGCTACCCGTCCAGTCCCGCCCCCAAAAACATTCCCCTTCCCCTTCGGCGCAAATCAGCAATATCTCGCGCCCGTCCCGCCCAATCGAGGGGCGTATCATGATCGTCGCTTACGCGGGGGCGGGATGCGGTGGACGCGGCAGCGTCGGGCGCGAGAGGTGGATCGCAGGGCGGGCTCGAAAGAGCCGTGAGCGATCGCCGCGCGCAAGACGACCGAAGCTGAAGCGTACGGCAAAGCCGTGTGGTTTTGGCACCCGTTGCTGGTGTCAAGTTTGTGGATGCGTTGCGAAGTCCAACCGGATTTCGATGCGCGCTTCGTCCGCAAGCGACGGTGACAAGACGAATTCGTCGCCGAGGAGAGCGCGGAATAAGCCGTTAAAACCATTGCGCAGGGAATGCCGGGTGTCCGGAGTACCTGTGGTGACTACCGTGTGCTTCACTCTTTGCACACGGGCCGCGGGTGCGGCGGGCACCCGGCGTTTCCCTGCGCCCTCCTCTTTTTGGGCGAATGACGGCCGCACGATCCGGGCGCGAGGCGCCGCGGCAACGCGCCGTCATGTCCGTCGTACGGGAAAGGTCTCCGATGAAACAGCTCTTGAACAACTCCCTGCTACACGATCCCTGCCGCCACCTGGCCGCGCAACCGCTCCAGGCTGTGCAAGGTGCTGGCGCAGGCTTCCGCAACCTCGATCCCCTTGATCGCGAAATGCCGACGAAAGAAATCAAGATGCACGGCGCTTTCGTGGAATTGCTGCGGGGTGAGCACCGCCGAGAACACCGGCACTTCGGTACGCAACTGCACGTCCATCAGCACCTTGATCACGGTGTCGGCGACGAACTCGTGGCGGTAGATACCGCCATCGACCACCAGGCCCGCCGCCACGATCGCGGTGTAGCGCCGGGTCTTGGCCAGAAGCTGCGCATGCAACGGGATTTCGAACGAGCCCGGCACCGCGAACAGGTCGACCTGTGCGCGCGCGATGCCGCGGGCCTCGATCTCGGCAAGAAAGGCGATGCGGCATTGCTCGACCACCTCGCGATGCCAGCAGGCCTGCACGAAGGCGACCCGCTGCGGCTTGGTGAAGCGCGGATGATTTGGCGCCGGCAGACGATCCGGCGTGTCGGGAGCGTTGTCGAGTTCGGGAAGTTCGCTTTCTTGCAGCATCTGATTGACGATCTGATTCATGGCTTTCCTCTTCAAGGACCAGAATCAGGGCACAGGGAACGGCGAACGCACGCGCAGAAGCGCGGGTTGCCGCCACCGTTCTCTCTCATCCGGACTGTAACCGTCGGCTTCGGAATCGCACCGAATCTGCTGACCCTTCGACATGACGATAGCGCGTCATGTCGAAGGCGCTCGCGGGCTTGGGCTTCTTACACCTTTACCGCCGGTGGGGACTTTCACCCCGCCCTGAGAACATCGGCCGCCCGGAATGGACGACCTGACACAAACTATGGCGAATCACCGGCGGGTCAGCAAGCAGCATCGCCATCGGAATCCGCATGGGCCCGTAACACCAACGGCGTCGCCGAAATCGACTCCAAGGTCTTTTCAGGAGTCGGTCTTCCAGGAGTCCTCGGAAACGTACCGCAGCAGAATCGGCCGGTAGCAAAATCTCGACCGCGCAAAGGTTAACAAACTATTACGCGACTGAATCCGATTCCGGTTTGTTCTTTTGTTAACGATTGTGACGCGCGATCCCTGTGGACGACGTTGCTTTGTCCTGTGGACGGACTCGGGGCCCGGTTGCGCCGATTCCGCAAATCACATCACTTGACCCGGCAGGCCCGCAAAGGCGTTCGAAGTTCGAAAGCATTCGAAGGGATTGCAGTCGGCAGCGACGCATTAGATCCGTGCGCGCCGCCCTTCGCGTGCGTATCAACACAATCAAAAACAAGGTCGAGACGGAAAAATGTCCCTCCTCGAAGGCATTATCGATTCCCGGAGCAACCCGCTCGCGGTGGTCGAGGATATCGCGGCCGATAACAACTGGTCGTTCGAACGCTCGGGCGAGGACGAAGTGACGATCGTGTCCAGGGGCAACTGGACCGATTATCAATTGTCCTTCACCTGGATGAACGAAATCGAGGCGCTGCATCTGGCCTGCGCCTTCGACATGAAGATCCCGGTGCCGCGTCGCACCGAGGTGCAGCGGCTGATCGCCTCCGTCAACGAGCAATTGTGGGTCGGGCATTTCGACATCTGGACCCACACCGGCATGATCATGTACCGGCAGGCACTGGTGCTGCCGGGCGGCATGACCGCCTCGACCGCGCAATGCGAAACCTTGCTGGGCGGCGCCATCCACGCCTGCGAGCGCTATTTTCCAGCCTTCCAGTTCGTGATCTGGGCCGGCAAGACCGCGGCCGAGGCCATGACCGCGGTGATGTTCGATACCGAGGGAGAGGCGTAGGTTTGCGCTCGCGCTGCTTTTCCTTCGTCATAGCCGGGCATAGCCGTCTGAAGGACGGCGTCGCTTCCGCTCGCCTATGTCCCGGCCATCCACGTCTTGCTTGTTTTCGATGCAGCAAAGACGTGGATGCCCGGGACAAGCCCGGGCACGACGGACATATTGGGGTCGTCGCCGCTTCCAATACTCAGCGTCATCCCGGCCTCCGCGCCGGGATCCATACGCCGTGTCGCTGATGTTTAGGCAGAGCGCTTGTGGCCTATCCTGCGTTTCACTAGAAATGCCAGGGGTATGGGTCCCGACGTTCACAGGGACGACGGGAGTATTGTTTGTATGTCTTCGCAATCCACCAACACGCTGCAAAGCTTCAACGGCACCATCGCGCTTGCCGGCGCCGGGAAGATGGGCGGCGCGATGTTGACGGGCTGGCTCTCAGGCGGGCTGGAGGCGCAGCGCGTTGTCGTGATTGAGCCCTCGCCTTCCCCGGAGATCGCCGCGCTGACCGCCAGGGGCATTCGTCTCAATCCGGCGGCCAGCGACATCGGCGCGCTCGAGACGCTGGTGGTCGCGGTCAAACCACAATCGTTTCGCGAGGCCGGCGCGACGCTTAAATCAATCACCGGTCCCACCACGCTGCTGGTGTCGATCATGGCGGGCGCCACCATTGCTTCGATCGCGGAAGTCTGCGGCGGCGCGGTGGTGCGCGCGATGCCGAATACACCGGCCGCGATCGGCCGCGGCATCACGGTGGCGGTCGCGGCCAAAAATGTCAGCACGGCGCAACGCACCGTCGCCGACGCGCTGTTGCGTGCAACCGGCGCGGTCGAATGGATCGATGACGAGACGCTGATGGATGCGGTGACCGCCGTGTCCGGATCCGGACCGGCCTATGTTTTCCTGCTCGCGGAAGAGCTCGCGCGCGCCGGCGTCGAGGCGGGACTGCCCGCCGAACTTGCGACACGTCTGGCGCGTGAGACCGTCGCGGGCTCCGGCGAATTGCTGCGCCGCTCGGAAACCTCCTCGGCGACGCTGCGGCAGAACGTCACCTCGCCCGGCGGCACCACAGCCGCCGCGCTGGAAGTGCTGATGGGCGCCGACGGCATGCGACCGTTGATGACCCGGGCAATCGCGGCCGCGACCAAGCGGTCAAAGGAATTGGCGAAGTGAATGTAATGCCGTTACTTGCGACCACCCGTCGCGAGCGCGCTGGTAAAGCTTTCGACATTGACGAGACCGCGGGCATGGCGGCCTTCGCCGATGCGACGCCTTTCATCGAACGCCTCGACCTCGAACCGGATCACGCGCCGCTCCACCGCGATCACCTTTGCGGTGGTGCGGACGGTGGCGCCGACCGGAGTGGCGGCGAGATGCTTGATATCGACTTCGGTGCCGACGGTGACCCAGCCCGGCTCGAGCAGCGGCATCACCGCATCGGCCGCGGCCATCTCCATTTCCAGGATCATCATCGGCGTGGCATAGACCATCGGCATATGCGGAACGAAATGCCCGACCGTGCGCTCGGTCCGCACTATCAGCGTGCGTTCCGCGCTCGTGCCGACCTTGATAACGTCGCGTGCATCCATGGTGTGACCTGTTTCAGTGCCGTTCCCGCGCGGCGCGAACGGCAGGACAATTAATTCTTCGCGGCAGCGGCCCGCTCGGCGTAGGTCTTGCCGCCTTTCATCTTGTGGGTCAGCGGCGCTTGTTGATCTGGATCACCACCGCATCGGCATCGAGATTCTTCGCCAGCGCCTGCGTGATGTCGCGGATCATGCCGATCTTCTCTTCGGTGCGGCCAGCGGCCATGCTCACGGTGATCTCAGGCATTTCGTCTCCTCGCTTTTTTCGTGTTAGCGGCAAGGACGGCATCGCTTCCGCTCGCCTCGGCCATCCACGACTTCTGGTATCAAACAAGACGTGGATGCCTGACACAAGGCCGGGCATGACGCCGGAATGAATAGCTATGCCCACTTTACATCATGGCGCGCGAGCACTTCGCGCACCTTGGCGACGATTTCTGCCTCGGCGCAGGAGAATTGCGCGGGACGCGTCTCTCGCCATTGCTGGTTGGAGGCGATCGCAGCGGCGGCTTTCGCTCCCTCGATCAGATCCTTGATCTGCACCTCACCGCGCGCCTTCTCCTCTGAACCCTGGATGATCACGCAAGGCGAGTTGCGCCGGTCGGCATATTTGAGCTGATTGCCCATGTTCTTGGGATTGCCGAGATAGAGTTCGGCGCGGATGCGAGGTCCATCCGGTCTGGCCGGATCAACAAGAGCATTGCGCAGCTCCGTCACCATCTTCTGATAATCGGCGACGCGGTCGCGATCGAACACCGTAACCACCACCGGCCCGAACTCCGGCGTAGTGTCGATCTTGCCGAGCATGGTGAGCGCGGCCTGCAAGCGCGACACGCCAATAGAGAAGCCGGTCGCCGGCACCGGTTCACCGCGGAAGCGCGAGACCAGCCCGTCGTACCGTCCGCCGCCGCCGACCGAGCCGAAGCGAACGGGGCGGCCCTTCTCGTCCTTCGTCTCCAGCGTCAGTTCGACTTCGTAGACCGCGCCGGTGTAATATTCGAGACCGCGCACGACGGAAGGATCGATGCGGATTCGGTCAGACCCGTAACCCGATGCGCGGACCAATTTTTGAATCTCAAATAACTCTGCTATCCCTTCGGTTTCCACCCTTTGTCCCGCTGGAAGAGCATTACCTTCAGCAGTGCCGGTGATCATAACATCGGCGCCGACATCGCCCGCAAGGTCCGAACTTATGCGGCTTACAATGCGCGTGGCGTCTTCGCTGTTTAATCCTGCACCCTTGGTAAAATCTCCGCTTTCATCCTTGCGGCCTTCTCCAAGAAGTTGCCGCACGCCGTCGACCCCCAACCGATCGAGCTTGTCGATCGCACGCAGCACGATCAAGCGCCGCGCGGCATTCTCGTCACCGCCGAGGCCGATCGACTCCAGCACCCCATCAAGCACCTTGCGGTTGTTCACCTTCACCACATAGCTGCCGCGGGGAATGCCGAGCGCCTCCATGGCGTCCGCCGCCATCATGCACATTTCGGCATCGGCCGCGGGAGAAGCACTTCCCACCGTATCAGCATCGAGCTGCATGAACTGACGAAAACGGCCGGGACCGGGCTTCTCATTGCGGTAAACATAACCCGCGCGGTAGCTGCGATACGGCTTCGGCAGCGCGTCGAAATTTTCGGCGACATAGCGCGCCAGCGGCGCGGTCAGGTCATAGCGCAGCGAAATCCACTGCTCGTCGTCGTCCTGGAACGAGAACACGCCCTCGTTCGGGCGGTCCTGGTCGGGCAGGAACTTGCCGAGCGCATCGGTATATTCGAACGAAGGCGTCTCCACCGGCTCGAAGCCATAGCGCTCATAGACCTCGCGAATCTTGTCGGTCATCGCGCGCGTGGCGGATATCGCGGCAGGCCCGCGATCTTCCAACCCACGCGGCAGCCGGGCTCTCAATTTCTGCGGTTTTTTGGGTTTGTCGGCCATTGATTCACTACGCTTGGGGCGCGTTGGTATCAGCCGAGCCGCACGGCGGCAACCCGCGGTTTCACCCGCGCGCGAAGAAAGCGCTTTAGCGGTCAAATCTTGCCGGATCGACGGACCTGCACGGCCGGACCGAGCTCCAGAGGGGCAAGATCGCGAGTGAGGAATTGACGCTTTGAATCTGAAACAACACGGCTTTTACGATTCGAAGATTCGCTCGACCTCGTTCACACCAAGAATGTGAGTGAACCCTCAGCTCTTCGCGAGGAAAGCGTTCTAGAATTTGAATGAACGAGCAATACTTCGCGATCTGGCTTTTGCTTAGGGCGCAACATCTAATATTCAGCGTTGCCATGGCGCCATCATTTGGACTCGCGGTGGCTGGGTTTGCCCCAGCCATTCCACGCTTTACTCACGGCACAGACGTAGAGGCCCGACTCGAATCGGGCATGACGAAAAATTGGCAAAGGCTTTGCAATTGGCAAGGCTTTGCGCAGCGTCATCGCAGCGGCCGATCAAAACACCTTTCGGATCCAGTTATGCGGATCGTTGGTGCGACCGTACTGGATGTCGACCAGTTGCTTGCGCATCCCCGTTGCAACGGGTCCGGCCGTGCCGCTGCTGATCGTGAAATCGCCGCTCGCGGAACACACCTTGCCGATCGGCGAGATCACCGCCGCCGTGCCGCAGGCAAACGCCTCTTTCAGCTTGCCACTGGCCGCATCCGCGCGCCACTGATCGATCGTGTAAGGCTCTTCGCGCACGCGCGTGCCGGAATCCCTGGCCAGCGCCATGATCGAATCCCGGGTAATCCCCGGCAGAATCGTGCCCAGCGGCGGGGTCGACAGCGAACCGTCATCGAACACGAAGAAGATATTCATGCCGCCAAGTTCCTCGACGTAGCGGCGCTCGACCGCGTCAAGGAACACCACCTGGTCGCAGCCGTGGTCGATCGCCTCCGCCTGCGCGCGCAGGCTCGCGGCATAGTTTCCCCCGCATTTGACCGCGCCGGTGCCGCCGACCGCCGCGCGCGTGTAGTTCTCCGACACCCAGATCGAGACCGGTGCCGGGCCGCCCTTGAAATAGGAGCCGACCGGCGAGGCAATGACGGCGAAGATGTATTCCGACGACGGCTTGACGCCGAGGAAGACCTCGCTCGCGATCATGAACGGCCGCAGATAGAGGCTGCCCTCGCCGCCCGGGATCCAGCCGCGATCGATGCGCACGAGTTGCTCGACCGCATCGATGAACACGGGCTCCGGCAGCGGCGCCATCGCCATGCGCTCGGCCGAGTTCTGGAAGCGCTTCGCGTTGGCGTCGGGACGGAACAGGTTCACGCCGCCGTCGTCGCGCTTGTAGGCTTTAAGACCTTCGAAAATCTCCTGCGCGTAGTGCAGCACCGCCAGCGCCGGATCGAGCGGGAAATTGGCGCGAGACTCGACGCGCGCATCGTGCCAGCCTTTTGCGTGGCTGTAGCGGACGATAGCCATGTGATCGGTGAAGACCCGGCCAAAACCGGGATCGACAAGCTTTGCCGCACGGTCCTTGTCGGAGGTCGGGTTGGCCGCAGGCCGGATATCGAATTTCAAGCTCATGGCGTTGCTTCCCATTGTCGGAGCCGGCGCGATGTCCGGCGCCGACCTGTCCGTCCGGGCCTGGGCAGATTTGTCTAGCGAAGCTCCCATGAGTTCTCTCCCCGGTTGCCGCATTTCGGCACTTTGCGCCATGATGCGGCTGTTAGCAGCCTGACTGTTAGTCTTGCTACCAGCCCGGTTATTCTTGTTATTTTATTCTTGGCCCTCCTGCACCGGCCTGAAGGCCAGTTTTCGTCCTGGACATGCTTTTGCGGACGGCGGAAGTCCAGTATGTTTGCCGAAATGCCGCTCGCCAATCTCAGGGGTAAACGATTCCGCGGCCGTCGCCGCCAGAGCCTGGTTTTCCTTCGGCCTTCTCCGGCCCCTTTCCTCGGGCGGCTCGCAGCGTATCCGCCGCTCCGAACGATTTAATGTTTCGTCGCGATGAACGGTTTTGTAACATTGAACCCAAGATACGTCAACATGACTGACATAAATTTCTCGAACCCGGCTCCGGGAGCTGATGTGCGGGCGCCTGACCGCGCGCAGCCCCGGTCCAGCGATTTGCGCTGGGACATCATCGAGCTGTTGTTCTTCGCTTACCGGGATTTCGTCGGCGATGCCGACAATGAACTCGAGGCGTTCGGTTTCGGCCGAGCGCATCACCGGGTGCTGCATTTCGTCCATCGTTATCCCGGCCTGAAGGTGGCAGACCTGCTGGACGTGCTGCGCATTACCAAGCAATCGCTGGGACGAGTGCTCAAACAATTGCTCGAGGAAGGCTACATCGTGCAGCGGACCGGCAACAACGACCGGCGGCAGCGCCTGCTTTTCGCCACCGCCAAGGGCGAGACGCTGGTGGCGAAACTCGCCGGGTTACAGACCGACCGGATCAACCGTGCGCTGCGCGACATCAGCCCGGCCGGCATGGATGCGGTCCACCAATTCCTGCGCGCCATGATCGATCGCGACGATCCCGACAAGGTGCTGCAGACGATCCTGGCGAGCGGCGCGACCGCAAAGGCAAAGGAATAAACCGTGGCACCGGCTGCAACCCGCGTTCAGGCAACGCCGCGACCGGCCGATGACGCGCCGCATTTGTTGCTGGTCGATGACGACCGCCGCATACGCGATCTGCTGTCGCGGTTTCTGTGCGGCGAGGGTTACCGCGTCACCACCGCGATGAGTGCCAAGGACGCCCGCGCCAAACTGCTCGGCCTGCATTTCGACATGCTGATCCTCGACGTCATGATGCCGGGCGAAACCGGCTTCGATCTTGCCCGCTTTATCCGCGCCTCGTCCTCGGTGCCGATCATCATGCTGACGGCGCGTCATGAGGCGGAGAGCCGGATCGAAGGACTGCAGATCGGCGCCGACGATTATGTGGCCAAGCCCTTCGAGCCGCGCGAATTGTCGCTGCGCATCGGCAACATCCTCAAGCGCACCGCGCCGCCGCCGGTGGAGATGCTCGAGTCGGTCGGGTTCGGACCCTACATCTTTCATCTGGAGCGCGGCGAACTGCGTCAGGGCGATGAAATCATCCACCTCACCGACCGCGAGCGCGATATGCTGCGCATCCTTGCATCGACGCCCGGCGAAACCGTGCCGCGCGGCGCGCTGACCGGCGGCGACGGCTCAGCCAACGAGCGCGCGGTCGACGTGCAGATCAACCGTCTCAGACGCAAGATCGAGCGCGATCCGGCGAGCCCGTTATTCCTGCAGGCAGTGCGCGGCGTCGGCTATCGCCTGGTCGCATCGCCTTGAGCCCGTCGCAGTGAAATCGGCGCCAGGGAATCTGCTGCAATGAGTACGCTCGACACCGGCCTTACGCTGATTCGCACCGCCTCCCGGCGCGTTTCCGCGGCCAATGGCTGGATGGGCAATGCGTTCAAGGGCTGGATGCCGACCGGACTCTATGCCCGCGCGCTATTGATCATGATCGTGCCGATGGTGGTGCTGCAGTCAGTGGTGGCGTTCGTATTCATGGAGCGCCACTGGAACACCGTGACGCGACGGCTCTCGGCATCCGTGGTGCAGGACATCGCCGGCCTGATCGACGTCTATAACGGCTATCCACAGGACAAGGACCGGGCACAGTTGAGGCGCATCGCCCAGCAGCGGCTTAATCTGGTGGTCGACTTCCTGCCCGTCGGCGACATGCCGCCGCCCGGTCCGAAGCCGTTTTTCTCGTTGCTCGACCAGTCGCTCTCAGTGCAGATCGGCCGCCAGATTGGCCGGCCATTCTGGATCGATACCGTCGGCAATTCCAGCCTGGTCGAAATCCGCATCCAGCTTGCGGACGCGGTCATGCGGATCTTCGCCCAGCGCAGCGCGGCCTATGCCTCCAATTCGGAGATCTTCCTGTTCTGGATGGTCGGCACCTCGTCAATCCTGCTGATCGTCGCGGTGCTATTCCTGCGCAACCAGATCAGGCCGATCCTGCGGCTGGCGGATGCCGCCGAAAGCTTCGGCATGGGCCGGGAGGCGCCGAACTTCCGGCCGCGAGGCGCACGCGAGGTGCGGCGCGCCTCGCAAGCCTTCCTCGAGATGAAATCCCGCATCGAGCGCTCGCTGGAGCAGCGCACCGCCATGCTGGCCGGGGTCTCGCACGATCTGCGCACCATCCTGACCCGCTTCAAGCTCGAACTGGCGCTGATCGGCGACAGCCCCGAACTGGAAGGCATGCGCAAGGACGTCGACGAAATGTCAGGCATGCTGGAGGCGTATCTGGCCTTCGCCCGCGGCGACGGCGGCGAACAGGCGCAACCGACCGACATGACCCAATCGCTGGAAGATTTGCGCAGCGACGCCGAGCGCAACGGCCACAGCGCGACCGTGCAATTCCACGGACTCCCCGTGGTCACGGTGAAACCGGCCTCGTTCAAACGCTGCCTCGGCAATCTCGTGTCGAATGCGGCGAAGCACGCCAACGCAATCGCCATCACCGGCCACCGCGATCACCGCTATTTGACCGTGACGATCGACGACGACGGCCCAGGCATTCCGCCCGATATGCGCGAGGAAGTATTCAAGCCGTTCCTGCGGCTGGACGACGCCCGCAACCAGGACGAGGGCGGCACGGGTCTTGGGCTCGCGATCGCGCGCGACATTGCGCGCGCGCATGGCGGCGACATCCTGCTCGGCGAAAGCCCGCAAGGCGGGCTTCGCGCGACGGTGCGGATACCGGTTTAGAAAGTCTGCCGCTACTTCGCCGCCGGCTTGGGCAGGAACGCCTTCAGCTTGTCCATGTCGTGGATATTCATCTTCAGTCCGCTGGGCATCATGATGTCGCCGGGCTTCTGATCGGGCTTGCAGGCGCCAAGCCATTTTGCCTCGATCGTCGTGACATGATCTCCCTTCATGGCCGCCGGACCGCTTTCACTGTGGGCCGTGGTCTTGACGGTATAAGCGGAATTGAAGTCGCCGACGATTTCGGAATGAGACGTGATCGACACGCCAGCGATGCCACACACGGAATCGCTGACAAAGCCGGTCGCGGTTTTCCGGATATCCTTCTTCGAGCAGATCTCCTTGCTCATCGGCGAGAACGCGGTGCTCATCTCCTTGTCGGTGGTCTCGTCGGTACAATGCTGCATGGTCATCTCGGGCATCGGCGAGCCGGCGCGCATCACCTTCATTTCCCACAGACCCGCCTTGCGAACCGGCAAATCGTCGGCTGCGGCTTTGGAAAGCGGCAATAGCGCAAAAAGGCCAAGTGCCAGACCGCATGAAATAAACTGCCGCATCATATTCCGTGCCTCCGGTAAACCGGTTCTGAGGGCCGGCTCGCTTCAGTAGGCGGCGCGTACCGGTTGCCCTGCCGCGCCGTACGGCACCCAGCGGCAGGCAAAGGAAATGTAACCGCCGTAATGCGGCTCGATGGCGAGGAATTTCACCACCTTGCCATAAGAGGCACAGTGGTTGATCGCCAGCGCGCGAATATCGGTCTGGCTGGTCAGCGAATAGGCGATGATGCCGCCGGTATCGTTGCCCTTGAACGGCGGCACGGTATCGGCCCGCGCCGGCGCCAGCGCCAGCATTCCGCCGATCGCAACCAGACCCGCTGCTTCGATGATTCGCATCGTGAACTCCATTTCGCGCCAGCCACCTTAGAGCGCATCCGCCGCCGTGAAAAGAAGGCCCCGGGCATCAGCGCGGAGTTACTGCCAAGTGTTGCACATGTGTTGCCGTGCTGCACTTGACCTTGTCCGGGCTTCGCGGCACCGTCCCCGCGTCAGATCATCCGGCGGATTGCCCATGCGCGACCTCTTCCCCCCCTTGAAAAAGCCCGGATTCGGCGCGGCGCTCGGCTTGGCGCTGGGCCTGTTTGCATTCGGGCCGGCGGCCGAGGCGGCCAATCCGTTCGAGATGAATTTCTGGCTCTCGGGCCCGAAATATGACGGTCGGGTGGCACCCTGCGAGGCGGCGCTGCCGACCATCACCTCGCAATTCCAGGAAAAGGAAAGCACCTACTGGAATTCCAACCTGACCATCACCGGCTACGGCGATATCCACGAGACCGCGTTCCGGCCCTGGGAGTCCGACAATATTCCGCGCCGGTACTGTAGCGGCAACGTGATGATCAGCGACGGCAAGCTGCGCCACGTACATTACTCGATCATCGAGGATGGCGGATTTTCCGGCTTCGGCCAGGGCGTCGAATGGTGCGTCACCGGCCTCGATCGTAACTGGGCCTACAACCCCAATTGCAAGGCCGCCCAACCCTAGGCCCTGATTTCCCGACCTCTCCTGTCACGGAGGGCGCGGCGCTTCGCGGACCGCAATTTTGTTCTTGAAATGTTCCGCCGGCCTGCTAGTGTCCCAGGAGCGATAGGGGCAGGTGCAAGGGGCGTCATCATGTTTCATTTTTCACGGGTTTGGATTGCGGCGCTGGTTTCATCTTGCGTGCTGGTCGCCGCATCCCTGACGGGGGCGGCATCGGCGCAGGACCGCCGGCAGAATACACCCGGCGAGTTCGACTACTATGTGCTGTCGCTGTCATGGTCGCCCTCCTTTTGCGAGGACGCGCAGGAGCGCGGCAACAACGGGCGCTCGCAACAGGCACAATGCGGCGGGCGGCCGTTCTCCTTCGTGGTGCACGGCCTGTGGCCGCAATATGAGCATGGTTACCCCGAATATTGCGATCGGTCGAAAGAGTGGCTCGATCGCAATATCATGACCTCCATGCTGGACCTGATGCCGGCGCCCGGGCTGATTTTCAGTGAATGGAAGAAGCACGGCACCTGCTCAGGGCTCGCCGCGCGCGCCTATTTCGAGACCGTTCGCAAGGCGCGCGCCGCGGTGAAGATCCCCGAGGAATATCTGCAACTGTCCGACACCAAGATGGTGACGCCAGCCGAGATCGAGGACGCCTTCGTCAAGGTCAATCCCGGCCTGAGCACACAAGCGATGGCCGTGACCTGCAACCGCACCCGGCTCAGCGAAGTGCGCATATGCATGGGCAAGGACCTGCAATTCCGCGACTGCGACGAGATCGACCGCCACAGTTGTCGCCGCGACCAGGTGTCGATGCCGCCGATGCGTGGCGGCTAGCAACCGCACCCACGGGTCGCCTAGATCCGATCCCTGCGCAGGCAGCGCAGCCGACAATGCTATGCATCGCCGGGAGAACGCTGCCCTGCGCCCGGATACGGCCCCTTTGCCGGGATAACGCTGTAGCGTAGTGCTACTGGCATGAACTACCGTCACGCCTTCCATGCCGGCAACTTCGCCGATGTCGTCAAGCACATCGTGCTGGTGCGCATCCTGATCTACCTGCAGGACAAGCCGGCGGTGTTTCGGGTCATCGATACCCATGCTGGCGCGGGCATCTATGATCTAACCGGCGAGCAAGCCCGGCGCACTGGCGAATTTCTGACCGGCATCGCGCGGGTGATGCAGGCACGATTTTCCGAAAACGTGTTGCCGCTGGTGGCGCCCTATCTCGACATCGTCAGGGCATTCAATCCGCCGGCCAGGCTCGATACCTATCCGGGATCACCGCTGATCGTCCGCGCGCTGTTGCGGCCGCAAGACCGCCTCACGGCTTGCGAAATCGAGCCGGAAGCACGCCAACAACTGATCGCGGCGCTGCGCCGCGACAGCCAGGCCAGGGTGGTCGACCTCGACGGCTGGATGGCGCTGCCGGCCTTCGTGCCACCGAAAGAGCGGCGCGGCCTCGTCCTGCTCGATCCGCCATACGAGGACAAGGACGAATTCAGCCGCCTTGCTGACGGCTTCGCGGCAGCGTTCACGAAATGGCCAACCGGCAGTTACCTAATGTGGTACCCGGCCAAGAGCCGGCGTGCCACTGACGCCCTGGCGCGCCATGTGGCCGGGGTCGCGGCCGGCGGCCCCTCGCCTGCAAAATGCCTGCGGCTCGAATTCAGCGCCGCCCCGCAGACCGCCGATTCCACGCTGGTCTCGGCCGGGTTGTTGCTGGTCAATCCGCCCTGGATGCTGACGGGTGAGCTAAAGGCCATCCTGCCCGAACTGGAAAAGCCGCTTGGCCAAGGGGGCGCCGCCCGCTTCCGGCTCGAAGTGCCCAAACCGTAAAAGTCCCGGCAGCACCCGTGGTGGGTGCGCTGCCAAAAGTCCGATTTGGGGCGTAGGCAATTTGCTGCAAACCGTATTATGCTCCTGCCATTAGGACTGGCTTTACGTTCCGCTTCCGCGAATGGTAGCGGCGGAGTGATTGGGCCTCGTAATAATATTTGCAGACGGATCGGCGACGACGCCTAATCCGCAACAGATGGCCAAGCTTTCCGGCAGCGAATGTCCGGTCCGGCCGATACGCAAGGCGCGTAGCGGCGGAGCAGTGCGGGGGATTTCCCGATGGCCATGACGGGGACAGTCAAGTTTTTCAATGCGGAACGCGGCTATGGTTTTATCAAGCCCGATGACGGCGGTCGCGACGTGTTCGTTCACATCACGGCGGTCGAGCGGGCCGGGCTGAAGGACCTGGCCGAGGGACAGCGCATCACCTTCGAGGTAGAGCCGGACAAGAAGGGCAAGGGCCCCAAGGCCGTCAATCTCGTGATTTCATCATAGCCCTGCGGATCACTGCGGAATCCCTGCAACGCCGCGCGTATGATCAAGAAAAATCCCGGCCGCGAGGGCGGCCGGGAGTTTGTGGCATTGTATTTTCTTGGTTCTGTCAGAAATGATAGTTCACGCCGGCACGGATCAGGCCGAACTGATAGCCGTTCGACGCGCCGGTGATGCTGAAGCGCGAATCCGAAAGATCGACATAGAGATATTCGACTTTCGCGCTCCAGTTCCGGGCGAAGCCGAATTCGGCTCCAACGCCCGCGGTCCAGCCGGCTGTGGTGTGGGATTCCGACAAGCCGAACGTCTCGCCGGTCAGTTCGCCGAACGCCAGACCGCCGGTGCCGTAGAACAGAATGTTGCTGAGGGCGTAACCGACCCGGCCGCGCGCCGTTCCGAACCACGGGTTGGAGAACTTCCAGGGCGCGAAAGTGTCGTTGGCGTCGGTTGCCTGAAGATCGCCTTCGAAGCCGAACACCAGCGGACCGGATTGCCAGTTATAGCCGGCCTGGACACCGCCGGAGAATCCCGACGGACTGGTCGGGCTGTTGTCGACCGAACCCCAGGCATAACCGAGATTGCCGCCGAGATACGGACCGACCCAGCTATAGGCATTGAGCGGCTGATTGACGGTGTAGGGAGCCCGCGATCCATAGGAAAGATCGGCGGCAGCGGCCGACATCGTCGATCCCGCAACGATTATTGCGGCCGCGCCCAAAGCGATCCTGCTCATCTTCACCCTCCACGCAACTGCCGTGACCGGAGGTGTGCGCGGCGCAAACCTGCATGGTTACGGAATTCCATTTTTTACGGATAAGATTTATCGAGGCTTTTAAGTTAAAGGGCTGTTAAGGCCTGCCGCCTGCCGATTCGCATTCTTAACAAAGCGTTACCGCGACGATCCCGGCCGCCCGCCAACCGCCCCAAAAGGCGTCGTCGCCCTCCTCTCTCCGACGCTGGCGACGCCCTGTCCCAGTGCATAAGTTTCGGCCCATGGATAGCGAGTTGGATAGCGACACGGCCGACGGCGCCAAACCCGACAAACAGAAGACGCGGCGCGGTTCCGAATCGGCGTCCGGGCCAGCGGATTTGCCGCCGCCGGAACTGGCCTTGCTGGATGCCGCAGACGATACCGACCCGGCGACGTCGAGCGCCGAGGACGATGACGAAGCGCTGCTGCCGGAACTGGCCGAGGAGGCGCCCGAGGAGACCACCGGGCCTGCCGGCCAAAGCCGGCTTGCGGTCGGTCATGCCGCCATCGAACGGGCGGTACGCCTCGCCCCCGTCTCGCCGGGTGTCTATCGCATGCTGAATGCGGTCTCTGACGTGCTCTATGTCGGCAAGGCCAAGAACGTCCGCAAGCGGCTCACCGCCTATGCCCGGGTGAACGCGCCGCAGCCGGCGCGTATCCTGCGCATGATCGCGGCGACCGTCACGGTGGAGATCATCTCGACCGCGACGGAAACCGAGGCGCTGCTGCTTGAGGCCAACCTGATCAAGCAGTTGCGCCCGCGCTTCAACGTGCAGCTGCGCGACGACAAATCGTTTCCCTATATTCTGATCACCGGCGACCACTGGGCGCCGCAGATCCTGAAACATCGCGGCGCGCAGTCGCGGCCCGGGCGCTATTTCGGGCCGTTCGCGTCCGCCGGTGCAGTCAATCGCACCATCACGGCGCTGCAGCGCGCCTTCCTGGTGCGTTCCTGCACCGATGCGTTTTTCGAAAGCCGCACCCGGCCGTGCCTGCTCTATCAAATCCGGCGCTGTTCGGGGCCGTGCACCGGCGAGATCGATTTTCCCGGCTATACCGAGCTGGTGCGTGAGGCGAGCGATTTCCTGTCTGGCCGCAGCCGTTCGGTAAAGGAGGAACTCGCGCACGAGATGGAGAAGGCCTCCGCCGAACTCGAATTCGAGACCGCGGCGCTCTACCGCGATCGCCTCGCGGCACTGTCGGCGATCCAGTCACAGCAGGGCATTAATCCGCGCACCGTCGAGGAAGCCGATGTGTTTGCCATCCACCAGGAGGGCGGCTATTCCTGCGTCGAGGTGTTCTTCTTCCGCACCGGACAGAACTGGGGCAATCGCGCCTATTTTCCGCGCGCGGAGAAATCCTTCACGCCGGAAGAGGTGCTGGCTTCCTTCCTCGCCCAATTCTACGACGACAAGCCGCCGCCGAAACTCATCTTGCTGTCGCACAAAATCGAGGAAAGCGAATTGCTGGCCGACGCGCTGTCGATCAAGGCCGGCTTCAAGGTCGAGGTCTCGACGCCGCAGCGCGGAGAAAAGAAGGAACTGATCGGCCACGCGCTGACCAATGCGCGCGAGGCGCTCGGCCGCAAGCTCGCCGATACCGCGACCCAAAGCCGGCTCTTGGACGGGATGGCCGCAACCCTCGGGCTGCCGCGTCCGCCGAAACGCATCGAGGTCTACGACAATAGCCACATCCAGGGCACCAACGCGGTCGGCGCCATGATCGTGGCGGGACCGGATGGCTTCATCAAAAACCAGTACCGCAAGTTCAACATCAAATCCGAAGGCCTGACGCCGGGCGATGATTACGCGATGATGCGCGAGGTGCTGCAACGCCGCTTCAAGCGGTTGCTCACACCGGCGAACGAGGACGACGCGGCCAAACGCAAGGCGGACGACGATTCCTTTCCGCAATGGCCCGACCTCGTGGTCATCGACGGCGGCCGCGGCCAGCTCAATGCAGTGCGCGAAATCTTCGAGGAGATGGGGCTCGGCCAGGTGTGGCTGCTGGCGGTCGCCAAGGGTCCCGACCGCGACGCCGGCCGCGAAACCCTGTTCATGCCGGACCGCGAGGCGATCAAGCTCGAACCGCGCGATCCCGTGCTCTACTTCATTCAGAGGCTGCGGGACGAGGCCCATCGCTTCGTGATTGGCTCGCATCGCAAGCTGAGGAAAAAGGACCTCCGCGAGGCCGGCTTGCAGGAAATTCCGGGCATCGGCCCGTCCCGGAAACGTGCCTTGCTGCACCATTTCGGAACCCTGAAGGAGATCGAACGGGCCTCGATTGCCGATCTCGGCAAGGTTCCCGGTGTCAGCGCCGAAAGCGCCCGCAAAATTTTCGAGTTTTTCCACGCCCGGCCGGATTAAGGGGTTGAGTCATCAGGGCATCGCCCCCAGAGATCATGTAAGCACCCACGGTTGACCTTCGGGCTTCAGCGGTATTGGTAAGACGGATGAACATCGCCACGACCCGGGGACAGGCCAGAACCCTGTCCCTGCCGAATATCCTGACCTACGCCCGGATCGCTGCGATCCCGGTGGTGGTCGGCTGCATCTATGCCCAAGCCATCATGGATGGACCGCTATGGCTGCGTTGGGTGGCGCTGGCTGTTTTCATCGCGGCGGGCGTGACCGACTTTCTCGATGGCTACTATGCCCGAATCTGGGACCAGCATTCGGCCTTTGGCCGGATGCTGGACCCGATCGCCGACAAGCTGCTGGTCGCTTCCTGCCTCCTGATGCTGGCGGCCGACGGCATCATTCACGGCTGGACGCTGTGGGCCGCAATCGTGATCCTGTGCCGCGAAATCCTGGTCTCGGGACTGCGCGAATATCTCGCCGCGCTGCGGGTCAGCGTCCCCGTGACCAAGCTCGCGAAGTGGAAAACCACGGTGCAGTTGATCGCGATCGGTTTCCTGCTCGCGGGCCCGGCGGGCGACCAGGTGATCCCCTTCATCACCCAGCTCGGGCTGTTGCTGCTTTGGGTCTCCGCGATCTTCACCATCTATACCGGCTGGGACTATTTCCGCGCCGGCATCCATCATCTCATCGAGGAGGACGGAGGATGAAAGTCAAGTATTTCGCCTGGGTGCGCGAACGGATCGGCAAGGAAGAGGAAACCATCGAACCGCCGGCCGATGTGCGCACCGTGGGTGATCTGATTGACTGGCTGGCGCGGCGCGACGAGAGCTATGCCCACGCCTTTGAGACGCCGCGGGTGATCCGCGCCGCGATCGACCACGCCCATGTCAGGTCGGACGCGATGATATCCGGCGCCCGCGAGATCGCATTTTTTCCGCCGATGACTGGTGGCTAGGCCGTGACGACGAGCGTGACCATCCGGATCCAGCAAGCCGATTTCGACATCGCGCGCGAGATCGCGGCGTTGACGCAACACCGCAACGATATCGGCGCGGTGGTGAGTTTTTCCGGCATCTGCCGCGACACCGAGGGCGGCGCGTCCATCGCGGCGCTCACGCTCGAGCATTATCCCGGAATGGCCGAAGCCGAGATCACCCGTCACGCCGAGACCGCGATGTCGCGCTGGCCGCTGAACGGCCTCACCGTCATCCACCGGGTCGGCCGCATCATGCCGGGCGAGAACATCGTGCTGGTGCTAACGGCTTCAGCGCACCGGCAGGCCGCTTTCGAAGCCGCGGAATTCCTGATGGACTATCTGAAGACCAACGCTCCGTTCTGGAAGCGCGAGGAGAGCGCCAAAGGTACGAGCTGGATCGAGGCCCGCGACCACGACGATGCGGCAGCCGCGCGCTGGACCAAATCCTGATGGCGAGAGGCGCAAAAAAGGCCAAGAAGCGGGGCCGCGCCGAAGTCAAATCTCGCAAGGTCGCCGCCGGCGAGTTGCTGACGCTGCTTGATTTCGTGCGCTACGCGGTGAGCCGCTTTGTCGAGGCCGAACTGGTGTTCGCGCACGGCACCACCGATCCGGTGGCCGAGGCTGCGTACCTGGTCTGCGAGATCCTGCATCTGCATCCCGACCAGTTCGAGGACTTTGCCAACACGCGCGTCACCGCGGCGGAAGCCAAACGGATACTCGACGTGATCGCACGTCGCATTACGACACGAAAACCTGCCGCCTATCTCGTCAACAAGAGCTATATGCGCGGCCTGCCGTTTTACGTCGACGAACGTACGATCGTGCCGCGCTCCTTCATCGGCGAATTGCTGGACTCACATTTCGCAGGTGAGGCGAATCAGGAAGATGCAGCCACTTCTCTGATCGACGATCCACTGGCGGTGAAAACCGTGCTCGACCTCTGTACCGGGTCGGGATGTCTGGCGATTCTGGCGAGCCGTAACTTTCCCAATGCGCGGATCGA